>DASXJP010000644.1:0-6633 GCA_036497345.1 Thermoanaerobaculia bacterium | reverse complement strand
GAAGCGCTCTGGCTCTTCGCCTGGACCGGCAACGCGCCGGCGCTACGCTTCTACGAGTCCCGGGGCTACCAGGACGTGGGCACCTCCGTCTATACCTTCGAGGGGGACAGCTATGAGACCCGCGTCTTCCTGAAGAGTCTGGCTCCCCTGCGACCGCCGGCGTCCTCGCCGGCCTTCTAAGCCCGAGGCTCTATTCTATCCGCTCACTTGCTTATGCGCCACTCCGCATGGCATTGACGCGAATACGATTCAGCGGTAGCCTATAACTAAATTGTGTCAGAAGAAGGAGATAAGAGGTACCGCCGCCCTGATGCCCAACTCGTTTGGCGGCATCTCTTGAAGACGCGGTGAGTCGTACCGGTACGCGCTCCACAGGACGGTGAAAAGGATCTATCGGATGGTTACCGTTGAGAAGAAGCATCCGGTTTTCATTTCGTTCGCCACCGAAGACGCAGACGTGGTTCGCGACCACATTCATCGCCCGCTCGAAGGCGCGGGTTTCGAAGTGTTCATGTATACAGAGACGCGTGACGGCGGAGTCATCGCGCCGAAGATCCAGGACGCGCTGGACCGCGCCGGCTCCCTGGTGTTCGCGCTCTCCGAGCACAGCGCCGACCCCAATCGCGACTGGCTGACCAGTGAGCTGGATGCCTTTCTGTTCACGCACCAACTCGAGGCAGTCACCGTAGTGAACGTTGGGACGATAGCACCGCTGCGGTTGCTGGAGCAAAGTTTGATGCGGCTTCGAGGGCATGATGTTCTGGAGAAGGAAGGGTGGTCCGAGCGGGCGTGGGCGCGACTCAAACAACCACCGGAGCGAAAACCGAAGCAAGCAGTCAGGCCGCCTTCGCTGCCGGAGTGGATCGCGAAAACCTGGCCGCTTGAGGATAAAATCGCCGACCACCTGCCACTGGAGTTCTTCAATTATCCCGATCCCATCGTTGACGAGCTGCATTCGAAGATCACGAAAGCAGGCGTCGTGATCTTGCATGGATCCCAGCACTCAGGGAAGTCGAAGCTCTTGCGACAACTCGCAGATCGGTTCCCTGATCGGGTGGAGGTCGACAGGATTCGCCTGCAGGACATCAAGGCAGGTTTGCAGAGCTTATTCGCCGCTGGCCGGCAGAGGGCGGCTCCCAGGAACAAGTTCCTCCTTCCCCTTGCCGCCTGGGCTTCGTACGTGGCGCGCTACGTTTTCGACAAGCTCGAACGAGAGGAGCGGGATCGGGTGGCAGCGTCACCCGGCGGACCTTACCTTGCCGAGTATGCCGATGATATCAACGTCGCCCTCGAGGATATCACGAACCAGGTTTCCAAAACCCGGGATGGCAGCGGCGGGCCAAATGAGATCCTCGCATTCCAGAGGAGCCTGTCAACCCTTTTGAGGCCGGTCTGGGATTATGCGAACCGCGTCCAGCCGGTGCTGCTGCCGATCTTGATCGAGGACTTTCACCAGTACGCAAAGCTATCCGAAGCTACCAAGGGCCCGTCCGGCTACACAACTGACCTTCAGGGTTTCGCCGAAGATTTCCTCGAGCACATCGACCACTTGGCGACGGCGCAGATGCAGTCAAATCGCAAGCCAGACCCTTTCTATATCATCGTCACCACCCGAGCGGTAGAAACACCCGGCCGGATAAGAAAAGTTTACGAGGACCTGGAGGAGCGGACGAAAAGCATCCAACCGAAAGACGTGGCTTCCGCCTTGAGCTCCGGGTTAACGTCGTGGAGCGAGGAAGATATCAGCGCTCTCTTAGCCGCCGCCATGCAAGCGGTCTCCGGCCACACCTACCTCCTCAATCGCTTTCTCCGGGCCGCTACCGCGCTCCGGAGGACCAACCGCGACAGAAGCGTCGGCGAGATCGTGGAAGCGGTCGAATCACTACCGCAGATCTGGTACCAGGATCAGCTGTTTAAGACCGGCGAGAACCTCGCATCGCCCCGATCACCCGACGACCCGATGCCGGGTCTTCACCCGACTGAATACACACCGTTCCTGGCCAGCGTCGCCCTCCTCGCGAGGGAAGATACGCAGTTCCTCGCCCAGTACCGCAAGATTCTCGAGTCGCATGGGCGCTGGGGGGATACAGCCTACAATAAGGCCTACCTGATCCCGCTCCTGCAACTCGGCCTGATCAAGGCGATTCCCGAGAAACAGGATTACGTCCCGAGCTGTCGCATCGTCGAGAAGTGGTTCTCGCCCACCAGGCTGGAAACGCTTTTCAACTCACGGAGCTGAAGCCGGATGACCGATCCCTTGTCGCCGTCCATCCGACGCTTGGTGTGGCGCACCATTCGGGCGTCCATGGATGAGATCCACCGGCTCCTGGGGCCCTCCCGCCAGGTCGAGCGGCTCCTTGCCGAGAGCCAGCGGGCAGGCGAGCCGGCGGCCTGCTATCTGTTCTCCGAAGCGCCGCCGCTGGGCTCGCTTTCCCGAGCTCTCCTGCTGGTGCCGCCGGCGGAGGCCGAGCTGTCTGAGCAGGCGGAATTCGAAAAACAGGCTCGGGCCTGGATCGAACGGCTCGGGCAGGAGGTCAAGGTGGGCTGCTTCTCGCTGGCTGCGGTCCATGCTGGCAGCTCACCATCGTATTTCCAGTGCCTGTCACCCGAAGCCCTGTGGGAAGAGCTGACCGGCGTCCAGGCATCGCCCCACTCGAGTGAGCCAGGCATGGGGGCTCACGACGAGTTCGTCGAGCGCAGCCTGCTGGTCGGCTCGGACCCCACGGCACGCGAGGCTGTGCGGTTCCTGCGGCGTTGGGTTGACGGGTATGAGAGCCGTGACGCGGACGGTGTGCTCATCACCGGCGAGCGTGGCGCCGGCAAGACCTGGCTTCTGCGCCGCCTCGAAGTCGAGCTTCTCTCCCAACACTGGCAGAGCCCGTGGCTTCATCCGGCACCGGTGTTCGTTCAGCTCTCCCGTCTTGGCGACTACTTGCGGGGACATCGCGGCAGCCACCGCACGCTGATGCACTTCCTGCTCGAGGCGCCGCAGGAGGGCTGGCTGCGCTGGCGCCGCACCGATCGGCCACCCGACACTCGGTTCCTCGAGGCGTTGGCCACTTCCGGCAGGCTGCTGCTGCTGCTCGACGGTGTCGACGAGCTGGCCAACGAGGCTACGGAATCGTCGTTCGAACGACTGGTCGACGATCTCCTCACCGGCCTGCCGCCGGCCGTCCGCTTCGTCATGACCTCGCGCGCTTCGAAGGTGCCATTCCTGATCGAGCGCCTGATCCGCCATGGCTCGCTGCTCTCCCGCGCGTTGAAGACCGGGGAGGCGAATACCGAGTACCTGCCGCAGAACGAGGTGTCGGCGAGCGATTTCAACCTCCTCCATGCCACTCTGGTGCCCTTCGAGGAGAAGGACCTCGAGCGGCTCTACGCGAATCTGAGGACCGACGAGCAGCAGTCCCCAGACCCCGCCGCCCTCGAGTTGCTGACGCAGCCTGCCGCGGAAGAGGACAAGCTCACCAGGGCCGGCAAACAGGCGCTGCGCGAGCTGTGCGGTATTCCGGCGGCCGCCCGATCGGTGTTGGAGCGCCTGGCTACGGGCGAGGGTCCTCGCGACGTGGTCCAGCTTTTCGAGCACGCTCTCTTTCAGGTGCTGATCAGCTACAACCTGGAGGTGGGACGAGCATACGACCAGCACCGTTACCGGCTCGCCGGCGGCGAGGAGACAAGCTTCAAGGTCCAATCGTTCGGCCTCGCGCTCCGCGTCCAACTGCTCGAGGGCCTCGCCCATTCCCTTCTGGAGCACGAGGCGTTCGTCGAGGAGGGGGGGACGCCTTCCACCACCCCCGAGATCCTCGACGATCTGTTTGCCGAGATGATCGGTCCGCCGTACGCCACCCTGGCCCCTGACCTGGTCAGCCAGACGGTGCTTCGCCGTGTGGTTGAGCCATCCCACCTGATCAGCTTTCGCAGCGACGCGATTCGCGGCTACTTCAGCGCCCGATACCTGTTCCGGCGCCTCGTCTCCGAGAACGAAATGCGAGCCCTGCTGCGCGATCTCGATCACGCCGACCTGACAAGAGACCTCCATGGCCAGGTATGCCTGTTCTTCCTCGCTGACTTCCTGAAGCGGGGGATGCTCGATTTCAGGGAAAGCGATCGTCTTTTCCTGGGCCACGACCGGCAGCCGCGCCTCTCGCCGCCGGCGGATCTGGAAAAACGTCTGACCGCCGGAGAGGCCTCACTGGTGGCTACGCGGCGACTCCGCGGCAATCTCGAGGCCCTGGGACTCTCTACCCGGGAGGTTCTCGTTCTTTCGGAACCCGCCAGGATCGTGGAATCGGGAGAGGCAAGGATCACCTTTTCCGAGGTGTTCATCCCCACGTCCGGTGACCTCGACCCCTTCTTCTTGGCCAACCACGAGGTCACGAACTGGGACTTCGCAAGGTTTCTGCGTAGCAAGCTGCGGCCCGGGTTGGCTAAACCGGGGTTTCTGAAGGGCCGTCAGCTCGCTTTCTGGAAAGAGGGCGAGCTCCCTGAGCTGTTCGCTCCCGAGACCGCGGCCGATAGTAGCGGCGGCCTCCGTCGACACCTTCTGACCAGCCACTACCTCCTGCATTGGGTCGACGGCGAGATTCCGCGCGGACGGGAGTATCACCCGGTGATCTGGGTAAACCAGTACGTGGCCGCCGCCTACTGCAACTGGCTGACGACGATCCGCTTCGGCCCCGAGCACGTCTATTACCGGCTTCGCATCGACGGCGGGCACCGGCCACAGTTGTCAGTCGCCAAACAGCAGGAAAGCGGTGGCTGGGGTTACCGTCTCCCGGACTCTGCCGAGTGGCGAGCAGCCGCGGCCGCGGGGGAGAGCCTGAAGAGTGAGCCGTGGGAGCATCTGACCTCGAGCAAGGATCCGAAGATACGCGACCGGGGAGAGCGGTTTCGCGTCCTCTTGACCCGCAGGACTCTCGACACGCAAGACGTCCGGCGGTTTCGCGCCAACGCTTACGGCATTTACGCGATAATTGGCAACGTCCGCGAATGGACCTATCGGGTGAGCAGCGACCAGTACGTGATGGGATCCACGCCTTACGTCCTGCGCAGCTTTCAGTTCGGCTACGAGGGCGAGATCGAGGTCGCGAGCAAGGCCCGCCTCGATGTGGGCTTCCGCGTCGCGCGCTCGCTGACTCCCGAGGAGCGTCAGCAGATTCCTGAGAAACCGGTAGCTCCAGACGCGGGCCTGATCAACCGCGCCGTGGGCTGGACCATCGAAGCCGGCCGCAATCTCGTGAGAAGAGGGGGCGAGGAATGAGCTGGAGGCGAATCCTGTCGTTGGGTGCCGCCGAGTCATTTTTCCGGCACCAGGCCACGGTCCATGCTCCGGAGGTCATCCGCGGTCGGCTGCCATGGCCGCTGGGATCACTGCTGATCCTAATCGTCGTCTTGACCAACCCTTGGGCCCTGCTGCTGGCGGTCAACGAAAAGACCGTGGGACTCGGAGTCTGCCTCATGACGATCTTATGGGGTTTTGTGAGCCTGCTCGCGGTCGGCTTCGCGGCCGAGCGCGTCACTCGGCATCTGCCTTACGCCTGCTCAATCGCGCACTGGAACTCCTACCGGCTGGCCAATAAAGGATTCACGGTCGCGGTCTCGATAGCCTCGGCGGCCTTCCAAGTGCTCCTGCTCATGGTTCTGGTGACGCACGCCGTTCTGGTGACGCACGACGTGCGGCCGATCGGAGAAAGCTCCGGAGACAGCCCCAGCCTGCTGGCCTTGTTCGGCAGTCTGGTCCTCACAATCGCAGTGGTCCTCCTGTGGGGCTCTCGGAACCCGCTCCGGATCCTCGCCTGCACCGCCGGCCTCTTCGTCCTCCTGCTCGTTCCCCTGGCGCTGGCGCTCGACAAGCACACACAGGCGAACGCGCACAATTTGTTGCACATGGCTTCGCTGTTCGGCGACAGCCTGCAAAGGTATCAAAGATACCTCGTCGGATTCCTGATTGCCTTCGGAACCCCCTGCCTTCTCGGCTTTGATTCGCGGCTCCTGCAGGTGGCCACGTCTGTGCGTCGAAGCCACCTGGGATACTGCTTTCTTCTGGCCGGAGTTATTTTCTTGATCATCACCCCCGTCCTGCTTCTCTGGCTCCACTTTCCGTCGCCGGCCGGGCCAGCCGCTACGACCTTTAGATTGGCGCTGCTGGCTCTGCTCACCGCGGCGATTGCGCTCTCCCTCTATGCGCTCGCCGCGGATTGGGCGACCCTTCGCTTCGGCTTCGACGACGGGTTCAACGTGCTGGACCGCATCGCTCGCGCCGAGGACGATAAGCAGCCGGAGGTCGCGAGCGTGCTCGGCAACGTCGGGAGGGTGGCCTTCGTGGCAACCTTGGTTGGGGCCCTGCTGGTAGATGCTGTCTTTTGGGTGCTCACCCTTCTCCGTCTCGACGGGACCGCCGACAAGCTATTGCTGCCCGGCGCTGCGGTGATTGCTCTGTCGTTCGGCCCGCCGCTCTACCTCAGCCTCTGGCGGCGGGCGCCGAGCAAGTCCTGGATCAGCAGCCTTCTGATCTGTCTCGTCGCCCTCGTCCTCCAGGTTTTCGGCTGGCTAGATCACGAGTTTGCTTCCGGAAATTTTCAGTTCTACTTCTTCGTCACCAGCCTTCCCCTCTTCATCCTGGCGTGGGTCGTG
>DASXJP010000643.1:0-16325 GCA_036497345.1 Thermoanaerobaculia bacterium | reverse complement strand
ACGCGGCCCGCGAGCTGGCCTTCAAGGTCGGTTTCGGTGCCCACTGGAAGGCCGGCGCAGCGATCGCCAAGGGCCTTCTGCGCACGATGGTGGCGAACGACGCCGACCTGGTCGAGATCAACCCGCTCGCGGTGATCAGCGAGCATGGCGCGGACGGCAAGCCCGCCGAGCGCCTGGTCTGCCTCGACGCCAAGATCACCCTGGACGACTCGGCGATCGCACGGCATCCCGGCCACGAGGCGCTTCGGGACCTCGACGCGGAGGATCCGGCTGATGTCGAGGCCCGGCGCTACGACCTGACGTTCATCAAGCTCGACGGCGACATCGGCTGCATGGTCAACGGCGCCGGCCTGGCGATGACGACGATGGACCTCGTCAAGCGTGCCGGTGGCGAGCCGGCGAACTTCCTCGACATCGGCGGCGGCGCGAAGGCCGATCGGGTGGCTGCCGCGATGCGGCTCATCCTCGACGACCGCAACGTCAAGGCGATCCTCGTGAACATCTTCGGGGGGATCACCCGCGGCGACGAGGTCGCGCGCGGGCTGATCGATGCGCGCGCCCAGCAGGAGCGCGACGTTCCGATGATCGTCCGGATCGTCGGCACGAACGCGGCCGAGGCGGCCGGGCTCCTCGAGGCGGCGAGCTTCGTCACCGCGGGAAGCCTCGACGAGGCGGCGGCCAAGGCCGTCGCCGCGGCAAAGGCCGGGCCGGCATGAGCATCCTGATCGGCACCGAGACGCGGCTCGTTGTCCAGGGCATCACCGGCCGCGAGGGCGAGTTCCACGCTCGCGCGATGCAGGCCTATGGGACCCGGATCGTCGCCGGGATGACCCCGGGCAAGGGCGGGCAGCTCGCGCTCGACGGCACGGTGCCAGTCTTCGACACGGTCGCGGCAGCCGTCCGGGAGACCGGCGCGAACACCGCATGCATCTTCGTGCCGGCGCCGGGCGCCCCGGACGCGGTGCTCGAGGCCGTCGCGGCCGGGATCGCCACGATCTTCTGCATCACCGAGGGGATCCCGGCGCTCGACATGATCCCGGTGGTCGAGGAGGTCCGACTCGCCGGCGCGACGCTCATCGGCCCGAATTGCCCGGGCGCCACCTCGCCCGGTCGCGCCAAGGTCGGGATCATCCCCGGCTCGATCCATCGTGAGGGCCACGTCGGCGTCGTCTCGCGCTCGGGCACGCTCACCTACGAGGCGGTCCAGGCGATGACCGATGCCGGGCTTGGGCAGTCCACGTGCGTGGGGATCGGCGGCGATCCGGTGAACGGCACCAACTTCATCGACGTCCTGGAGCAACTCAACACCGACCCCCAAACGGAGGGGGCGATCATGATCGGCGAGATCGGCGGCAACGCCGAGGAGAACGCCGCCGAGTGGATCAAGGCCAACTGCCGGAAGCCGATCGTGGGCTTCATCGCCGGCCGCACCGCCCCGCCCGGCCGCCGCATGGGCCACGCGGGCGCCATCATCTCGGGCGGCAAGGGGACGGCGGAGGAAAAATTCGCCGCCATGCGCGCGGCGGGGATCCACATCGCGGAGTCCCCGGCGGCGCTGGGCGAGACGATGGCGCGGGCGCTGGGGCGCTGAATGGTGGAAAATCGCGGCTGGCTCGCGCTTCTCGGGGGTGGGGAGTTCAGCTTCGGGGAGACCGAGGAGGCGGATCAGGCGTGGATCGAGCGCACGCCTCCGGGGCCGGTGGGGTTCATCCCGGCGGCTTCGGGGTCGAACGACTACCCCCGCCATTTCGCGGCGTATCTGAAAGAGGAATTCGACCGGGAGGTGGAGATCATCCCCATCTACCGGGAACGGGACGGCCGGCGGGGACGGAACGCGGAGCGCATCCGCGACGTCGCGGCCGTCTATCTCGGCGGCGGCGTGGCGGACCACCTGCTGGACGCGGTCCGCGATACGCCCGCCGCCGAGGCGCTGGCCCGCAAGCTCGCCGAGGGCGGAGTGGTGGTGGCCATCGCCGCCGCCGCCCAGTGCGCGGGGAAATTCGCCCGCAGCATCTTCAAGGGGGATCTCATCCCTGGCTTCGGCTGGCTGACGGACGGGGTGGTGGAGCCGAATTTTGATCCCGGCCACGACCGCCGGCTGCGCAAGATGCTGAACGGGGCGGGAGTGCGGTACGGCTTCGGAATCCCGGCGCAATCGGCCGTGTTGCTGGGGCCGGACGGAGCGGTGGAGACGGTGGGGACGGTGTTCCGGATCGAGGGTGCGGAGGGGGACGTCGAGCTGATGTGAGTTGAGGTACTGTAGAGTTTCCAACTACTGAGAGGGAGCACGATCCTATGCAGATGACGTTGGCGATCCTGAAGCCGGACAGTGTCGAGGCCGGCCATGCGGGCAAGATCCTTGCTCACCTGGAGGGCGAGGGGTTCAAGATCCGTGGCATCAAGATGCTGCGTTTGACCCAATCCCAGGCGCAGGCCTTCTACGAGGTGCATAAAGAGCGGCCGTTCTACGGCAGCCTGGTCGAGCTCATGACCAGCGGTCCGGTGGTCCCGGTGGCGCTGGAGCGCGAGGACGCGGTCTCCCACCTGCGCAAGACCATGGGCGCCACCGACGTGGCCAAGGCCGAGGAGGGGACGGTCCGCAAGCTCTACGGCACGTCGATCGAGCGCAACGCCATCCACGGCAGCGACTCGCCCGAGAACGCCGCCATCGAGCTGTCCTTCTTCTTCTCGCGGGCCGAGCTGATCGCCGCCCGCTGAGATCCCTGGCGAGGGAAAACAATCATGTACCGATTCCCACACGCGGGTCCGCAGAGTCAGATTCCCGAGGAGCGGCAGGGGCGCGCCATCGGCCGTTTCTGCCTGGTCTGCGGGAGCATCTATCCGCTGCACCGCAAGCTCCACCGGGGGCGGCCCGTGTACGGCCGCGATCACATCGCCTCGCCGTGCAGCCACGAGGGGGACGCCTTCGAGGAGGGCGCCAACTGGTGGCAGCCGGCGGTCGAGATCTTGCCCGAGGCGGTCGAGAAGGCCGCCTCGGATCTGGTGGTGGGACCTCCCACCAAGGGGACGTCGCCCTAGAACGGGCAGGAGGAGACAGCCAGCCGGGATGAGCGTCGTGAATCCGGAGCCGCGAGCCGCCCCGACGCCTGGGGCGGCTTTCGCCTACCACCGCACGAGCCGGATCGTGGAGTGGCTCCGGCGGGGGAATGGCTTCCGTCTCGCTCTGTCGGTCGTCGCCGGGCTCTGCGGCGTGCTGGTCCGCGACTGGAGCGGCGGGCTGATCTTCCCCTTCACCCCCGCTGTCTCGCTCACCGCCGGCCTCCTCTTCGGCTGGCTGGGCATCGCCGGCACCGCCGCCGGCCAGCTCGCGGCGGTCTGGATCACCCACCGGAGCTTCTCGGACGCCCTGCTCTTCTCGCTCTCGTTCGCCCTCACCGGCATCGCCGGCTGGGAGATCTTCCGCTACGTGCCCAAGCTCGGGCGCGGCCTCCGCAACCTCCGCTCCTATCTCTGGGCTCTGGCCGCGGCCTTCCTGGGCAGCACGGCCGGCGGCGTGCTGACGCTGGTCTCGGTCGGCCCGTCCGGGCAGACGCCGGGGATGTGGGTCTGGACCTGGCTGACCGGCGCCCTGGTCAGCGTGGTGCTTCTGGCTCCCCCCATCCTGATTCTGTTCGACCGCTACGGCCGGCGCTGGATGGCACCCATTCCGGGAGAGTTTCGGGGGGAGAGACGGCGGGGGAGCGAGATCCTCGGCAGCGGCGACGAGACGGTGATGCTACCCGCGGAGCCGGCTCCCCAGACCCATAGGGGGCTGAAGGATCTCCTTCTCGGCGCCTGGATGGTGGTGGCCGCGGCGGCGGCGGGGCTGGTGCTGGTCTGGCTGCTGCCGCGCGGCAACGAGTGGACCACGCTCGTCTATCTGCTGCCGATCCTCTGGGCCGCGATCCACTATGGGATGCGCGGCGGCGTCCTGGCCGCCTCGGGGAGCGGCATCTGCCATCTGCTGGGGCTCGCGGGCCTGGTGGTCCTGGCCGGCGTGCCGGGGATCGGCCGCGAGGTGTGGAGCGGGCGGGCCGATCTGCTCATCCTCTCCGTGGCGGGCGCTGTCGTGGGCTGGTCGCGCCAGAGAGAGCTGCGGCTGCGCGAGGAGCTGATCGAATCGAACCGGCTGCTGCGCCGGGATCTCGTCCGCGTCTCGGACGCGCTGATCCAGGCCGTCGAGGCCAAGGACACCTACACGGGCGGGCACCTGCGGCGGGTGAGCGAATACGCGGTGGCGGTGGGGCAGAAGCTCGGGCTGCGCGGCCGTGACCTCGAAACCCTCCATTACGCGAGCCTCCTCCACGACGTGGGGAAGCTGGGCGTGCCGGAGTCGGTGCTGCGCAAGGAGGGGCCGCTCGACGACTACGAGACCGGGCTGATGCGGCAGCACCCGGAGATCGGCGCGCGGATGCTGGAGCGGCTGGAGCTGCTGCGGGGCGCGGCGCCGCTCGTCCTCCATCACCAGGAGCGCTTCGACGGCGAGCTCGACGGCCAGCATCCGGGTTATCCGAAGGGGCTCTCTGGCGAGGAGATCCCGCTCGGCGCCCGCATCATTGCTGTCGTGGATGCCTTCGACGCCATGACCACCACCCGCCCCTACCGCGAGGCCCTGTCCATGGACGAGGCCGCCTCCGTGCTTCGCCGCGAGCGGGGCCGGCAGTTCGATCCGCGGGTGGTGGACGCCTTCCTCGATTCCCTCGCCGAGCGTCCGTGGCGAAGCTGAGACCGGACTGGGAAGCCCTGGACCGCCACCTCGCCCAGGTGCGGGGTTGCCGGATCTGTCCCACGGTGGAGCCGCCGCCGGTGGCCGCCCGTCCCGACGTCTGGCCGCGCCTGATGCTGGTGGGGCAGGCGCCGGGGCCGAAGGAGGTGGTCCTGCAGCGGCCGTTCGCCTACACGGCGGGATCGCGCCTGTTCCAATGGT
The DNA here is from genome assembly GCA_036497345.1 of Thermoanaerobaculia bacterium. Classification (GTDB taxonomy): domain Bacteria; phylum Acidobacteriota; class Thermoanaerobaculia; order Multivoradales; family UBA5704; genus DATARR01. The sequence goes on along the minus strand of DASXJP010000643.1, from coordinate 11,398 downwards.
TCAACAAGCTGGGCGTCCCCGAGGACGAATTCCGGCGGCGGGTCTGGATGTGCGCCGTGATCCGCTGCTTCCCCGGCCGCGCGCCCCAGGGCGGCGACCGGGTCCCCAACCCCCTGGAGATCGCCAACTGCGCCCCCTATCTGGAAGAGGAGCTCCAGCTCATCCAGCCGGCCACGGTGCTCGCGGTGGGCCAACTCGCCATCAAGAAGTTTCTCCCGGAGAACGTGCCGTTGCAGGAGCGGGTGGGGAGGGCGTTTCCGGTCGTGCGGGAGGAGCTGGAATTCGACGTCATCCCCCTGCCGCACCCCTCGGGCCGGAGCACGTGGCTGGTGAAGAAGGAGAACCAGGAGCTGCTGGACCGGGCGCTGGAGCTTTTGCGGGGGAGCGTGGGGTGGCGGGAGACGTTCGGGTAGCGGGTAGGTTTGCATCCGACGGATCCGTCCGATCGGACCGATCCGTCGGATCTTCACACTGGCACCCCCGCGTGGAAGCCTTATTGAGCCCGCTCCAACCCCGCCGGCCGTAGCGACCTCTCGACCACCCCCAACACCCCATCCACCACCAACGCCAGCAGCGCCGCCGGGATCGCCCCGGAGAGGATCATCGCGCTGTCGGCGAGTTGGAGGCCGGTCACGATCGGCTCGCCCAGGCCTCCGGCGCCGATGAAGGCCGCCAGGGTGGCGGTGCCGACGGTGATCACGGCGGCGGTGCGCAGGCCGGCCATCACCACGGGCGCCGCCAACGGAAGGCGGATCTGCCGCAGGATCTGGCCGGGCGTCATGCCCAGCGCGGTCGCGGCTTCGACGGCCCTTGGATCGGCGTCCCGGACTCCTGTGTAGGTGTTCCTCACGATGGGGAAAAGCGAGTAGAGCCAGAGCGCCACGATGGCGGGAACGGCTCCCACGCCCAACAGGGGGATCATGAAAGCCAGTAAAGCCAGCGAGGGGACGGTCTGGAGGAGGCCCAGGAGGCGGATGACCGTCTCCGCCCAGCGCCGGTGCCGCTCCAGCCAGAGCCCCAGGGGGATCGCGATCAGCGCTCCCAGCAGCAGGGCCGCCGCCGAGAGACCGAGGTGCTGGAGGGTCAGGCGGCCCAGATCCCTTCGCGCTCCCCAGAGATAGGCGAGGAGGCCGGGCTTGCGCGTCCCTGTCTCCGCAACGCGGGTCTCTTTCTGGACCAGCCCGATCGCGCGGAGGGCGTCCCGGGCCACCACGATCTCGCTCTCATGCTTCTCCTGGAGGCGCAGGTTGAATCCCCTCATGGCGTCCTCGCTGAGCGAGCCGGCGAGGAGGCCGAGGACGGCGCCCACCTCCGGGTGCCTCTTCAGCGTCTCCCCCCGCACCAGCGCCGCCGCTTCGTACGGCGGAAAGAATTGGCGGTCGTCCTTCAGGACCTTCAGGTTGTAGAGGATCAGCCGGCCGTCCGTGGAGTAGACGTCCAGGGCGTCGATCGTCCTCTGTTTGGCGGCCTGGTACTGGATGGCCTGCTGGAGGTGGTCGATGGAGCGGAACTGCAAGCCGTAGACGCGCTGGAGGCCGAGGAGGCCGTCCTCGCGGCCCACGAACTCGTGGCCGAAGCCGCCGTGCAGGCTCTTCGAGACGCGGGCGAGATCGGTGATCGTCTCCAGGTGCTCCCGTTCGGCCAGCTCGCGGGGGACGGCGATCTCCCAGGAGTTCTCGAAGCCCAGCGGCGCCAGCCACCAGAGATTCCAGCGCTGGAGGAACTCGGCGCGGACACGGTTGAGGGTCTGATCGGGTCCCCCTTGGGCCTTCTCGCCGAGGATCGACACCAGCCCCGTTCCCGTGTACTCGGGGTAGACGTCGATCGCGCCGGACTTCAGCGCCTCGAAGCAGACCTGCGTGCCCGCGAGCCCGAGACGGCGCTCGACCTGGAGATGGGTGCGGCTTTCGAGGAGCTGGGCGAACATCTCGGCGAGGAGCCGGCTCTCCTCGAAGTTCTTGGAGCCGACGACGACGCGGTCGGCGGCGTGGAGGGGGAGAGTAGTGAGGAGGACCGCTCCCCAGAGCCACCGCGCCCTACCCACGCCGCAGCTCCAGCAGCGCCGACACATACGGGTCCGCCGGCCGCTCCTCCAGCTCCTTGGGGACCCCGAGCTGCAGGAGGCGCCCGCCGCGCATGACTCCGATGCGGTCGGCCAGACGGAAGGCCTCGCCGAGGTCATGGGTCACCAGGACGGCGGTCTTGGCGAGGCGGCTCTTGAGCTCCAGGAACTGGCGGTGCAGCTCGAGGCGGGTCAGGGCGTCGAGGGCGCCGAAGGGCTCGTCGAGCAGGATCAGCGGCGGATCGGCGGCGAGGGCGCGGGCGAAGGCCACGCGCTGGCGTTGGCCTCCGGAGAGCTCGGCGGGATAGCGGCCGGCCTGAGCCGCGGAAAGGCCGACGATCTCCAGCATCTCGCGCGTCCTCTGCCGGCGACGGTCGCGGTCCCAGCCGAGGAGACGGGGGACCAGCTCGACGTTGCGCTCGACGCGCCAGTGGGGGATCAGGCCGCCGTCCTGCGGCACGTAGCCGATGCGGCGGCGGAGGACGATGGGATCGAGATCGGCCGCGGGCTTTCCCTCGATCCGCACGGCGCCGGCGGAGGGCTCGATCATCCGGTTGAAGGTGCGCAGGAGGGTGGTCTTCCCCGAGCCGCTCTCGCCCACGAGCGCCACCGTCTCCCCCGGATTCACCGCCAGGGTCACTCCAGCGAGGGCGGCCGTGCCGTCGCCGTAGGTCTTGGCGACCTCGACCGCCTCCAGGATGGGCTCTCGCTCCACGCGGGTAGCATATCCCGCGAGGGTGCTACGATCGCGGCGCCATGGAGAATGAAACCGTGAAGGAGCCCGGGGTCGCCGGAGAGGGGGAGGTGCTCGTCGTGGGAGCGCCCGAGGGCTTTCTGCAGAAGATCATGACCCATCACCACTCTCTGTTCGTGGACGAGCCGAAGAGCGTGGGCGGGACCGACGCCGGTCCGAATCCCTATGACCTGCTGCTCGGCGCCCTCGGCGCCTGCACCTCGATGACGCTGCGGCTCTACGCGAATCGCAAGGGCATCCCCCTGGAGGGGGTCCGGGTGAGGCTCCGCTACTCGAAGATCCACGCCCTCGACTGCGCCCAATGCGAGACCAAAGAGGGGAAGATCGACCACATCGAACGCGAGATCGAGGTGCTCGGCCCCCTGACCGAGGCCCAGCGGCTGCGTCTCCTGGAGATGGCGGACCGCTGTCCGGTGCACCGGACGCTGCGGTCGGAGATCAACATCGTGACGCGGCTGGCGTAAGACGTCCCCATCCGACTGATCCGACCGATCCGTCGGATCAGACCGATAACGCCTCAACAGAGTCCCCCTCTCCCGGGCGAGAGGACACCCCCGTCACCGCCAGGAGACGGCCGTCCGCCCCGCCATACGCCCTGAAATCCCGCTTCTCCCCCGCAAACCACTGAAAACAAAGCATCACCCTTCCCGCCCCACCCCTGGCACGGTCCGTGAAATCCCAGGGAGACAAGCGCCGGGTGGACGAGACAGCGAGCGACGGGGACGACGAGAGCCGGCGGTCTTTGAAACGGAACGAACGGTGACGCGGCGTTGGAGAGCGCCGCGGAGCCGAGAAGTCAAGGCAATCTCCTCTCCCTCCGGTGCCGGGGCGGGTCTAAATGCCCTCCGCCCGTCCCGGCCCTCTTTTTTTTCCTCCTCAGTCTTGCCCTCTCCCCTGCTGCACCGATAGAGTCTGCCTGCGGCTGAAGCACCTAGCTCCTTGCGTTGCCAAGATATAGCCGTTTATCGATGCCCGTCCATGCCCCGTATAATCGGCCCGTGAGTGAGAACGTCGAGGTGGAGCCACGTATCCTGCCGCGCTCCGAGCACCCGATCTCCCGCCGCGACATCGACAAGAACGCCCTCAAGGTCCTCTACCGGCTGCACAACGCCGGTTATCTCGCCTACATGGTGGGGGGGAGCGTGCGCGACCTCATGGTGGGACGCCGCCCCAAGGACTTCGACGTCGGCACCAACGCCAAGCCGAACGAGATCCGGCGATTATTCTCGAACTCGCGGATCATCGGCCGCCGGTTCCGGCTGGTCCACGTCTTCTTCCATGACGGCGGCGTGGTCGAGGTCTCGACCTTCCGCCGCGATCCCGATCCGGAGGAGCAGCGGGGGGAGCCGGGCGAGCTGCTGATCACCAGCGACAACACCTACGGCACCCCGCGCCAGGACGCCTTCCGCCGCGACTTCACCGTCAACGCCCTCTTCTACAACATCGCCGACTACACGGTGATCGACCACGTCGGCGGCATCGACGACCTCGAGCGCAAGCTGATCCGCGCCATCGGCGATCCGGAGGTGCGCTTCCGCGAGGACCCGGTGCGGATGCTCCGCGCCTGCGAGTTCGCGGGGCGGCTGGGCTTCGGCATCGAGACCAAGACGCAGATGGCGATCCACCAGCACACGCGCGAGCTCGAGAAGGCCTCGCCCGCGCGGGTGACGGAGGAGATCATCCAGCTCCTGAAGTGCGGCCGGGCCGGCGCCGCCATGCAGTGGATGCTGGAGCTCGACCTCCTCCAGGTGCTGCTTCCCGAGGCCTATGCCATGCTCACCGCGGGCGCGCGGGGCCTGGGGGACTTCGGGCAGATCCTGCCGGTGATCGACCGTATGGTGGCCGAGGACCGGCCGCTGCCGGACACCGGGCTGCTGGCGGCTCTCCTGCTGCCCAAGGTCATGCTCCGGCGGCTCGACGTCGAGGCCCCGACCGGCCGGCCCATGCGCCGGGCGGAGATCGAGACGATGATCCAGGAGGAGATCGCGCCGTTCTTCTCCCGGCTCACCCTGTCGAACCTCAGGGCCCAGCAGATCTACCACGCGCTGATGGGGTTCCAGCGCCTGTGCGAGCCGGTCGCCTCGCCCCACGAGCGGGTGAAGCTGGCCCGCAAGCCCTACTTCGACGACGCCCTGCTCCTGTTCGAGATCCTCGTCCTGGCCACGGGAGAGGGGCGGGAGGCGCTCGCAACCTGGCAGGCCGCGGCCCGCCGCCGGCCGCCGCTCAAGGCGCCCACCGACACCCCGGCGCGCGAGCGCCCACGCCGCCGCCGCCGCCGCCGCCCCGCCTCTTGACGGATTCGCAATCCAGGGAGGGGTGGCATAGGATGGATTGGATCTGAAAGAGGACTAAATAAAATCATGTCTTGGTTCACTGATCTCTATCGATCCGCGGTGGGCAGGAAGGCGGTGATGGCCGTCACCGGCATCATCCTCTTCGGCTTCATCGTCTTGCACCTGATCGGCAACCTGAAGCTGTACGAGCCCGGGCTGTACAAGGCGCCGGGCGAGACGGGGCCCGGGGTGCACTACCTCAACGCCTACGGCGTCTTCCTGCGCCACGTGGGCGAGCCGGCGCTGCCCGCGAACGCCGCGCTCTGGATCTTCCGCATCGTCCTTCTGGTGGCCGTCCTCCTCCACATCTGGGCGGCCTGGCAGCTCACCCTGATGAGCCGCGCGGCGCGCCCGCGGGCCTACGAAAGCCGCCCGAAGATCCATACCACCTACGCCTCCCGCACCATGCGCTGGGGAGGCGTGATCATCCTGCTCTTCGTCATCTACCACCTGCTGGACTTCACCGTCGGCGCCGTCAACCCGGGCTTCGTGGAGGGGGACGTCTACCGCAACGTGGTGGCGAGCTTCAGCGTCTGGTACGTGTCGCTCTTCTACATCCTGGCCCAGGTGGCGCTCGGACTCCACCTCTACCACGGATTATGGAGCCTCTTTCAGTCACTAGGATGGAGCCATCCGCGCTTCAACCACTGGCGCAGCGGCTTCGCCCACGCCTTCGCCTGGATCATCACGATCGGCAACGTCTCGTTCCCCCTGGCCGTGCTGACCGGCCTGATCCGTTAGGAGCGATGAGCTCATGGCTACGACGACGCTCGACAGCAAGGTCCCCCCCGGTCCCATCGAGCACAAGTGGGACGAGCACAAGGGGCATCTCAAGCTGGTCAATCCCAACAACAAGCGGAAATTCACCATCCTGGTGGTGGGCTCCGGGCTCGCCGGGGCCTCGGCCGCGGCCAGCTTCGCCGAGCTCGGCTACGAGGTGAGGTGCTTCTGCTTCCAGGACTCCCCCCGCCGCGCCCACTCGATCGCCGCCCAGGGGGGCATCAACGCCGCCAAGAACTACCACAACGACGGCGACAGCGTCTTCCGGCTCTTCTACGACACCGTCAAGGGGGGCGACTTCCGCTCCCGCGAGGCCAACGTCTACCGGCTGGCCCAGGTGTCGCTCAACATCATCGACCAGTGCGTGGCGCAGGGGGTCCCCTTCGCCCGCGAGTACGGCGGCCTGCTCGACAACCGCTCCTTCGGCGGCGCCCAGGTCTCCCGCACCTTCTACGCCCGCGGCCAGACCGGCCAGCAACTCCTGCTCGGCGCCTACCAGGCCCTGGAGAAAGAGATCGCTTCCGGCAAGGTGAGGATGTTCCCTCGCGCCGAGATGCTCGACGTGGTGATCGACGGCCGCGGGCGCGCCGTGGGCATCATCACCCGCGACATGGTGACAGGGAAGATCGACCGCCACGCCGGCCACGCCGTGGTGCTGGCCACCGGCGGCTACAGCAACGTCTACTATCTCTCGACCAACGCCAAGGGATCGAACGTCACCGCCGCCTGGCGGGCCCACCGCCGCGGCGCCCTGTTCGCCAACCCCTGCTACACGCAGATCCACCCGACCTGCATCCCGGCCTCGGGCGACTACCAGTCCAAGCTGACGCTGATGTCCGAGTCGCTGCGCAACGACGGCCGGATCTGGGTACCGAAAAATCCCCACGACGAGCGCCGGCCCGACCAGATCCCCGAATCCGATCGGGATTACTACCTGGAGCGCAAGTACCCGGCCTTCGGCAACCTCGTCCCCCGCGACGTCGCCGCCCGCAACGCCAAGACGGTGGTCGACGAGGGGCTGGGCGTCGGTCCCCAGAAGAACGGCGTCTACCTGGATTTCGCCGACGCCATCCAGCGGCTGGGGAAGAAGGCGATCGAGGAGCGCTATGGCAACCTTTTCGCCATGTACGAGAAGATCACCGGCGAGGACCCCTACGTCGTGCCCATGCGAATCTATCCGGCTCCGCACTACACCATGGGCGGCCTGTGGGTGGACTACAACCTGATGACCAACGTCACCGGGCTCTACGCTCTGGGCGAGGCCAACTTCTCCGACCACGGCGCCAACCGTCTCGGCGCCAGCGCGCTGATGCAGGGGCTGGCGGACGGCTACTTCGTGATTCCCTATACGATCGGCGACTACCTCTCCGGCCATCTGGGGGAAAAGCTCACGACCGAGACGGACGACTTCCGCCGCACCGCGGCCGAGGTCCAGGAGCGCGTCAACCGGCTGATCTCGATCAAGGGCACTCGCAGCGCCGACTCCTTCCACCGCGAGCTGGGCCGCATCGTGTGGGAGCACTGCGGCATCGCCCGCAACGCAGAGGGGCTGAAGAAGGCGCTGCAGCTCATCCCCGCGCTGCGCGAGGAATTCTGGAGCAACCTGCGGATCGTGGGGGCCCCAAGTGAGCTCAACCAGGAGCTGGAGCTGGCCGGCCGGGTGGCCGACTTCTTCGAGCTGGCCGAGCTGATGTGCGTCGACGCGCTCGACCGCGACGAATCGTGCGGCGGCCACCTGCGCGAGGAGCACCAGACTCCCGACGGCGAGGCCCAGCGCGACGACGCGCACTTCCAATTCGTCTCGGCCTGGCAGTGGAACGGGGCGGGCACGGCGCCGACCCGCATCACGGAGCCGCTGGAGTTCGAGTACGTGAAGCCCACCCAAAGGAGCTACAAATAATGAACCTCACCCTCCACGTCTGGCGTCAGAAGGGCCCCGCGGACGAGGGGCGGATGGTCCGATACGAGGTCAAGGACGTCAGCGAGCACGCCTCCTTCCTGGAGATGCTCGACGTCCTCAACCAGCAGCTCATCCACCGCGGCGAGGAGCCGGTCGCCTTCGAGCACGACTGCCGCGAGGGGATCTGCGGCGCCTGCGGCTTCATGATCAACGGCGACGCTCACGGGCCGATGCCCGGCACCACCGTCTGCCAGCTCCACATGCGCCATTTCAAGGACGGCGACGTGCTCTACATCGAGCCCTGGCGCTCCCGGGCCTTCCCGGTGGTGAAGGACCTGGTGGTGGACCGCGGCGCCTTCGACCGCATCATCCAGGCCGGCGGCTTCATCTCGGTGGTCACCGGCGAGGCCCCGGAGGCGAACCTCATTCCCGTGCCGAAGCCGCTCGCCGACCGCGCCATGGACGCCGCCCAGTGCATCGGTTGCGGCGCCTGCGTGGCCCAGTGCCCGAACGGCGCCGCCAGTCTGTTCACCTCGGCCAAGGTCTCGCACCTCAACCTCCTGCCCCAGGGTCAGCCCGAGCGCTTCGACCGCGCCCTCTCCATGGTCGAGGCCATGGACCGCGAAGGCTTCGGCTACTGCTCCAATCACGCGGAATGCGAGGCCGTCTGCCCGAAGGAGATCTCGATCGACTTCATCGCCCGCATGAACCGCGACTACCTCAAGGCCAAGGGCAAAGGGGTGATGAAGACTCCGCTGAGCGGGGGCGGGTAGGAGTCTGCCGTCCGATCGCTGGCCGATGAAGCCCTCCCGTCTCCTGCTCCTCGCCCTCTTCCTGGGGTGCTCCGGCGGCGTCCAGCCCGTTCCGCCAGGGCCTGTCCGGTTGCTGCTCGACGGCGATCATGCCCCCGACGTGCTCGTGGAGCGGCGGGAGGTCGCCTGGCCGCCCGCCCTCGAAGGCGGGCGTTTCCTCACCGGCTGGCTCGGCGAGCGGCGGCCGGACGGGCTCCGGGTCCTCATTCCACCTCTCGACGGGCCGTCAGCCCGCCTCGAGCTGGTCAATCTGGAAGGACAGGACCGGACCCTGGCGATCGATCTCGCGGAGGAATCGAAAGGCAGGGTGCGGGTCCGGGCCGGCGGTCTGGACGTCGGGACCTTCCCGCTCGCCGATCCGCTGGAGCTGAAGCTGCCGTTCTCCCGGCTGCCGCTGGGACGGGTGCCGGTTGATCTCACCTTCGAATCCGGACCGGTGGCGGTCGTGGCCGCCGCCCTCCGCGTACCTTCCAAGGCCGGGGCGGCGAAGGCGGCGGGCGCCGACCTCGTGCAGAGCGGGCCGTCCCTGGTGGATTTCGTGCGGCCCGTGAAAGGCGGCGAGGTCCTGGTGGGGAGCTTCCAGCCTCCGGGCTCTCCGCGTCCCGGGCAGAGGTTTGACCTCACCCTGGAACGCGAGGACGGCCGCGTGACACAACGGTTTTCCTGGGCCCCCGGATGGTGGCGCGGTGGCCGGAAAACCCTCTCGCTGCCGGTGGGGGCGGGGAGTGGATTCGTGCGGGTCCGCCTGCGGGCCTCCGGCGCCGGGCCCGCGGGGCGTTGGCGGGCCCTGGGGCTGGCCGGAAAAGTCGCGGCAAAGCCCTCCAACCCCCAGGTCCAGGAACCCCGGAAACCCCCGAAGCTGATCGTGGTCTACGTCATGGACGCCCTGCGGGCGGACCGGCTCGGGCTTCTGGGCGGGCCCGCGGGCGCCTCCCCCACCTGTGACCGCTTGGCGCGAGAGGGAATGGCTTTCCGGGCGCACCGCAGCGTCGCCCCTGACACCCTGCCGTCCACGAAGGCCCTGTTCACCGGCCGGACCTTCGTCACGCACGGCGGCTGGCGGCTCGCTCCCGGAGACGGCAAGACCCTCGCGGAGCTCCTCCGCGCGGCGGGCTATCGCACCGGTCTCTTCTCCGGCAATCCCCACGCCGGTCCGGCCTTCGGCACCGACCGTGGTTTCGAGCACGTGGCTGGCGAGGTGCTCTTCGACAGCGACTACCGCTCCGGCCCGGGCAAGATGACGTACAACGACAACGCGGCGCGGGTCCAGGAGAGCGCCCTGGCCTGGCTCCGCTCCCTGCCGCCGGGAGAGAAGGCGTTCCTCTATCTCCACACCATCCATCCCCACAACCCCTACGATCCTCCGGAGCCCTTCCGCTCCCGCTTCACGGCCGGAACCGGCTCGGACGTCGACGGCAGCACCGGGACCCTGCTGGGAATCAAGGCCCGGCGGGTCGCGGCGTCCCCGGCGGACCGGAAACGTCTCGCCGGTCTCTACACCGCCTCCTTCGCCTACAACGACGCCGAGATCGAGAGCTTCCTGAAGGGCCTCGCTTCCTGGGCCTCGCCCGCCGAGACCCTGGTGGCGGTCACCGCCGATCATGGCGAGGAGCTCTTCGAGCACGGCGGCGTGCTGCACGGCTACACCCTCTACGAGGAGATGGTACGTATCCCGCTGATCCTCTGGGCTCCGGGCCGGCTGCAACCCGCCACCATCGACACACCAACCAACACGAAGGACCTCACGGCGACGCTCCTCGATCTCGCCGGCGTTCCGCCACTCCAGGGGGCCGAAGGGCGCTCGCTGCTGGACCCCGACGATGACGCGCCTGACTTGACGGCGGCCTCGAACGTGAAGGGAGGTATCTACGCCGCCATCTACGGCCACCTGAAGCTGGTCTGGGCGCCGCGGACGGGGCTCAAGTGGGGGATGGGGGAGGGATTGGGGCGCTCCCACGATCCCGAGTACCTATTCGACCTCCAGAAAGACCCCGGCGAAACGGTGAACCTCGCGGGCGACGGCTCCTTCGAGGCGGCCTGGCTGCGCTCGCGCCTCCTCGCCTGGGTCCTGCGCGGGCGGACCGGCGCGGAGGGGCCCGAGGAGAGCCCGGTCGACCGCGAGACCCGCGAGCGGCTGCGGGCTTTGGGGTATGTGAGCTGAGCCTCTTGCGCCCAGGTGACAAGGGGCGTAGTGTGATTCTGAAGGCAGGTTTCCGGGAGACGTACCATGAGCTCTGCAAGTGGGAAGAGGCGGTCGCTTCACGACGAAACTCGAAGCCAGACGGTCTATAGCCGGATTCTGGATCGGGATCTGCCTGTCCACGATGCTCGGGAAGAGTTCGCCCGGCCTATCTGGAAGTCATCTCGCGAGAAGACTGAAATTCAGGCATTCCTGGCCAACAAGAGACGGATCATCCAATCTCACCCTGGGCTCACCCCTAAACAGAAGAAGGAAGCTCTCGCCGAGATCGGCAGAATCTGTCACACCCCCCCTCCTTGACCACCCCCCACCCCCGGCGCTATCGTCAGCGAGCTTACAAGTCTTACAAGTCTGACGTTCACGAGAAAAGGGGGTCACGATGTCGCGACGTTGGGGCGTGCGTCTTCTGGCCGTTGTCCTGTTCTTCGCCTGGGTGCCGGCGGTCCTTGCCCAGTCCCAGGCGACCACGGGTGTGATCTCGGGCATCGTCACGGATGAGAGCGGGGGAGTCCTGCCGGGCGCCACCGTCACCCTGCGGAATACGGAGACCAACTTCG
>DASXJP010000642.1:0-4257 GCA_036497345.1 Thermoanaerobaculia bacterium | reverse complement strand
CCGTCCGGGAGAGGGGACAGGGGTGAGGTCTCGGGCGGGGGGCCTTTTAATGCGCCGTCCGGGCCTGCTCTTCCATCTTCTGGGCCTGGAAGTGGGCGACCAGCGGCTCGATCAGGGAATCGAGGTTCCCTTCCATGACGGCGGGGAGCTGATGCACCGAGAGGCCGATGCGGTGGTCGGTCACCCGGCTCTGGGGGAAGTTGTAGGTGCGGATCTTCTCCGAGCGGTCGCCGGAGCCCACCATGCGGCGGCGCTCCTCGGTCATCGCCGCGTCGGCCTTCTCGCGCTCGGCCTCCAGCAGGCGGGACTTGAGGACCCGCAGCGCCTTCGCCTTGTTCTTGATCTGGCTGCGCTCGTCCTGGCAGGAGACCACGAGCCCGGAGGGGATGTGCGTGAGGCGCACGGCCGAGTAGGTGGTGTTCACCCCCTGGCCGCCCGGGCCGGAGGCGCAGAAGCGGTCCACCCGGATGTCCTTCTCGTCGACCTGGACGTCCACGTCCTCGGCCTCGGGGAGCACGGCCACCGTCACCGCCGAGGTGTGGATGCGCCCGGCGGCCTCGGTGGCGGGGACCCGCTGCACGCGGTGGACGCCCCCCTCGTACTTCAGGCGGCTGTAGGCGCCCCGCCCCTCGACGATGGCGGAGACCTCCTTGATCCCCCCGGCCTCGGACTCCGAGAGGTCGATCACCTCCACCCGCCACCCCTGCTGCTCGGCGTAGCGGCTGTACATGCGGAACAGCTCGGCGGCGAAGAGGGTCGCCTCGTCGCCGCCGGTGCCGGCGCGGATCTCCAGCACGACGTTCTTCTCGTCGTTCGGGTCCTTGGGGGTCAGCTCGCGCCGGAGCCGCTCCTCCAGCTCCACGATGCGGACGGCGAGCTGCTCCTTCTCGTCCTGCGCCATCTCGTACAGGTCGTCTTCCTTGGACAGGCCGGCCAGGAGCTCGTCGTTCTCCTCCCGCTGCCGGCTCACCTTGACGTACTCGCGGTAGAGGCGGACGGTCGGAGCGATCTCCGACAGCGTCTTGTTCACCTCCCGGTAGACCTTCGGGTCTCCGAAGGTCGCGGGATCGGCGAGCCGCTGGGTCAGCTCCTGATGGGTCTTTTCGAGCTCCGCGAGTTTTTCGATCATGATCGGAATCTCAGGCCCGCGCCGCCGCGCCGGGCAGATCAGCGAGCGGGACGGCCAACGGGTCCGCCGCCTCCCGGGGCGTCTCCCGGTCCTGCAGCACACCGTCCTCGCGTAGCGCCTCCTCCAGCGCCGCGATGGCCACCTCCAGCATGTCGTCCGTCGGCTCCTGGGTGGTGATGCGCTGGAGCGCGAGCCCCGGCGCCACCAGCAGCGCGAACAGGGGTGCGGCCCGGTGCTTGGCCGTGAAGCGCAGCACCTCGTAGGAGAGCCCCGCGATGGCCGGCACCAGCAGCAGCCGGCCGCCGAACTTCACCAGGAACGGCGCCGTCTTGGGGATGAACGCGAAGACCAGGATCGACACCAGCAGCACGAAGAGCAGGAAGCTCGTGCCGCACCGCGGATGGAGCCGGCTCTGCGCGCGGGCGTTCTCGACCGTCAGCGGCACCTGCTTCTCCCAGGCGAAGACCACCTTGTGCTCGGCCCCGTGATACTGGAACACCCGGTGGATGTCCTTCATCCGCGAGATGAGGAAGATGTAGCCCAGGAAGAACAGGGCCCGCAGCAGGCCGTCCACCAGGTTGAACGCCAGGTTCCCCAAGTGGCCGCCGAAGACGTAGCGCTCGGAGAGCTGGGTCAGCCAGAGCGGCAGCAGCAGGAAGACCCCGGCGCCCAGCGCCAGGCCCACCGCCATCGAGCCGGCGATGGCCCAGTTGGACTTGTCGTCCTTCTTGACCTCCGGCTTCGCCTCCTGGCCCGGTTGGCCCTCCACCGGCTTCGCCTCTGGGGGTTTCTCCTCGGTCATGGCCTGCTCGGCCGAGAAATTGAGTGTGCGGATGCCCAGGGCGAGCGACTGGAACAGCACGGCCACGCCGCGCAGGATGGGCAGCTTCAGGAACGGATAGCGCTTGGCGAGGCTCGCCACCTTGCCGCGCTGGAAGACGATCGAGCCGTCGGGCCGGCGGACGGCCACGCCATAGGCGCCGGGGGAGCGCATCATCACTCCCTCGATCAGGGCCTGACCGCCGACCAGCAGCTCGCCCTCGGGGCTGTTGCCAGTACGCATGACGTTGAGTCTCCGCCCCGGGCCCGGCGGGGGCGCCGGGTCTATGGATCTACCGGCGGCCGGCCTGGGCCGCGTACCGCTTCTGGAAGCGCTCGACGCGTCCGGCGGTGTCGATCAGCTTCTGCTTGCCGGAGAAGAACGGGTGGCAGGCGGAGCAGATCTCCAGGCGCACCTCGTCCTTGGTGGAATGGGTCTCGAAGGTGTTACCGCACGCGCAGTGCACGGTCACCATGTGCAGCGGGGGATGCATGTCTTTCTTCACGGTCGCGATCCTTCTCTCGGTTCGGTATTGCCCCGCGACGGGGTCTTGGGCTCCAAGAATCCGGTAGCCTAGCCGATCGTCGCCGCTCTGGCAAGGTCTCCCGGGGACGCTCGTTGCAACAGATGTTCAGGGGGTGGAATTCCCGGGCGGTAGCCTTCAGATTGGCACGTCTCGCAGATCCAGGTCTGGCGTGGGGTAGTGGCGAGGGTTGCAGGTATAGAGAGGAATCGAGGTGAGCAGAGCTGTGGCCCCGATCAGAGCATCGGGAAGTGAAAGGGTGACTCCCTGGCTTCTGAAGCCGCGATAAATTTCGCCTGCACGGTCCGCCGTCTCCGCAAGGACGGGAAGCGTCTCGCAACTATTGAGAAACCGAAGGGTGAGCGCTCGCTCGGGCTCACGCATCCCGAGAAGAACCTCGGCCCGCGTGATCGCCGATAGCCCGATACGGCCTCTCCTCACCAGAGTCAGGACAAGCTCGACAACCCTGGCGTGTCCCCGGAGATGCCAGATCACCACGTCGGAATCCAGCAGGAAGTCAGCCATGCGACGAGCCCGGCTCGGTCCGGCGCCGGCGATCCTCCCACGCGCGCCGGCTCTCCTCGATCTCTCGCGACGGATCCTCGCGGCCCTCACCGCTCCATGCGCCCGCCGCAGCCTCGGCCGCCTTGATCTGCTTCAACTGCGCAAGTCGCGCCCGCACAGCATCCTCGATGAACCCGCTTCGCTGCCGCGCTGGGATAAGGTGCCGCATTTCGTCGAGGAGGGAGTCTTCGAAGACGACATTCATGCGTGCCATTGAAGGCCCTCCATATACGCCCAGGAAGGTACCTTTTTGCGCGCAGAATGTCAACGACGCGGCTGCCGTGGTGAGCTCTTTCAGCATACCCCGTGGGCATTCGCTACCTGCCGGCCGTTGCCGGAGCCTTGGTGCTCTGGTACTTTCCCTCTTGAGGAGACGACACCATGGCAGACCTGCTCGACCGGATCACGATCAACCCGAACCAGTGCGGGGGGCGCCCCTGTATCCGGGGGATGCGGATCCGGGTGACCGACGTCCTCGATCTCCTGGCCGCGGGACAGAGCCAGGAGGAGATCCTCGCGGCCTATCCCTATTTGGAGCCGGACGATATCGCCGCTTGCCTGCGATATGCGGTACGGCGCCTCGATCACCCGACCCTCGCGGCGTAAGTGGCGACTCTCCACTCTCCCTCTCCAGTCTGGGTCGATGCCCAGCTTCCCCCGGCTCTTGCCAGGTGGCTGCATGACCTTGGTGAAAGCAGGGCGGTACACGTTGAGGATCTTGGCCTCCTCCGTGCCGAGGACCGGGATATTTTCGAGAAGGCTCGTCAAGTGGAAGCCGTGGTCATCACCAAAGACAACGACTTTGTCCAGATCTTGGAGCGCCGTGGACCACCACCCCAGGTTGTCTGGGTCACCTGCGGCAACCGCAGCAACCCTGCCCTCAAGGACCTCATTGTGCGGAGCTGGCCTCGCGTCAGAGAGTGTCTCGAAAGCCAACCCCGAAGGGGTGTAGGCATGTAGCCTGGGGCTTCAGCCCCAGGAACGAGGCCCCCCTACCAAACCAAAGCCCCGAAGGGGCGCAGGCAGCTCGGTCCGATCCGTTGGCTGCCTACGCCCCTTCGGGGCTTGATGATTTCTTTGGGTTCCCCTACCTGGGGCTGAAGCCCCAGGCTTATCGGGATAGGGGGAGAGCCTCGCGGCTCCCGCCCCTCCCACACCACCGTGCGTACGGGTCCGTACACGGCGGTTCGGCTGGTTAAGCATTCGACCAGGTCTCCAGGG
>DASXJP010000641.1:0-7620 GCA_036497345.1 Thermoanaerobaculia bacterium | reverse complement strand
TAGACTTCTCTCGGGCCATGGGACTGCCTCCTTTCTTGTTCTCGACCAACAAGAGGAAAGCACGTCTTCATGGCCTTTTGCAAGCACGTCTTCCAGCAAAAAGGGCCCCTTAAGCGATCACGGATGGAGGTGCTGCCCTCGTGGGCCATTCAACTGCATCCCTCGCCTCTCGAAGAGCGGCTGTGGCAACGCAACCATGTCAATATTTTCGATTGCAGGCTGGACGAGTTCGTCGAGCGAATGCGCCAGCGGATGAAGGGCTGACGTGTCAGAACACGCTGTCCCCGTGCTCGCGTGCGCCTTCGTCGGCCTGCAGCCGTACGCCGAGGAGCACCGGGAGTATTTCTTCGGCCGCGATCGGGAGCGGCGCATCATCGCCGCCAACCTGTTCGCCGCGTCGCTGTCGGTGCTATACGGAGCCAGTGGTGTCGGCAAGAGCTCGATCCTGCAGGCGGGCGTGGCCGCGGATCTGCGGCGGGCGCCGCGAACGGCCGTGATCTACTTCAACGAGTGGCACGACGACTCGTTCCTGCAGCGCTTGAAGCGGCAGTGCCTGGACGCTGCCGGCCTGGCGAGCAGGCAGACGGAGACCGTCGATCCGGCGTTGCCGTTGGACGAGCTGCTCGCGGCCTTGCAGGAACGATTCCGGGGCAACATCCTCATCCTGCTCGATCAGTTCGAAGAGTACTTCCTCTACCACCCCGAGGAGGAGACCAAGCACACCTTCGACGCCGAGCTGGCGCGGACCGTCAATCGCGACGATCTTCAGGTGAGCGTGCTCATCGCATTGCGGGACGACTGGCTGGCGCGCCTCGATCGCTTTCGGGCGCGGATCCCCAACTTATTGGGCAACACGATCCGTTTGGCGCATCTCGACACGGCCTCGGCCGAGGAGGCCATCCGCAGACCGCTGGCCGTCTGGAACGATCGGCACCCTGGCGCCGGTGCCGGCATCGAGGACCCGCTGGTGGAGGCCATCATCCGCGACGTGCGCACCGGCCGCGTGAGCCTGAGCGAGTCGGCGGGCCTGGGCGAGGCGAGGGGCCGCGGCGAGCGCGACGAGATCGAGACGGCGTTCTTGCAGTTGGTGCTGACGAAGCTGTGGGACGCCGAGCGCCAGGCTGGCGCATCGGTTCTGCGTCTGGCTACCTATGAGCGTCTGGGTGGTGCGAGCCGGATCGTCCAGGCGCACCTCAACGACCTGCTGGACCGCCTGACGGAAGACGAGCGCGAGAGCTGCGCGCGGATGTTCCCCTACCTGGTGACGCCCACCGGCTCGAAGATCGCGCACGAGACGGGCGACCTCGTGGCCTTCGCCGAGCGGCCGCGCGAAGAGACGTTGTCGCTGCTCGGCACGCTGAGCGGCCAGCGGGTGCTCCGGCGGATCGTGCAACCCGAGCGCTACGAGATCTTCCACGACGTCCTGGCGCCGGCCATCCTGGATTGGCGTGCGCGTTACGTGCAGACCAAAGAGCAGGCGCAACGGCGCGCCGAGGAGCGGCTACACGCCGAAGCCCGCAGTGCACGGAAGCTGCGGGTGCTGGTGTGGATTGCGAGCGCGTTCGCGCTGCTCGCGCTCGGCGCGGCCTGGTACGCTCAGTACCTGAGAATGTCGGGGACGGTTGTCGCCGAGGAGGCCCGGAAGGCTCGGGCCACAGCCGCGTACCTTGAGATCCAGCAGGCGCGAAACCAGGCGGCATTCGCGGCCCTTCAACAGAGGTTGGCCGAGCAGGGCCGCCGGAAAGCAGAGGAACAGAGTCGGATCGTGTCATCCCTGAAGGACGAAGCCGAGAAACAGGCGGTGCTGGCAAAGACGAATGAGCATGTCGCCGTAGTCAGGCTCGTCCTCGCGGCGGCACTGCGAAGCAAGGATAGCGAAGACCCGCGAGAGAAGAGAATGGGTATCCTTTTGGCTCTTGGTGCCCTGAGGGCAAGCAGCGAAGCCACCAGGCTCGAAGCGGAAGACGCCTTGCGGCAGACGGTGCCGGTCCAGGCTCAGCTTCCACTGCCACTTCACAGCAAACCAGTGCAGCAGATCGTCTTCAGCCCGGATGGAAGGACGCTGGCGACGACCGACGGCGCGCAGATCAAGCTGTGGGATATTCCGGAGCGTCGGGAAATTCTGTCGGTGGAGAGCCCCAGGACCGAGCTCCTCTTCAGTCCCGATGGACGGTACTTCGCGGCCGGCGGCCCTGACGGTGTTTCCGTGCGCGAGCTGTCTGGAGAACCCAGGTTGCTGCTGGACGAGAAAATGACCCCTAAAGGAGGTCCGTACAGAAGTCCCCTTCTCTCTGGGGCGGCCATCGCCTTCCGGACGCGGGGCGACGAGATCGCCCTCGCCCACTCGGTACCGAACGCCGAGACCTGGACTTTGAAGGTCTGGAAAACGGCAACGCGCAGGCTCATCGTCGACCGGACGGATCTGCCGGGTGACGTATTACGATTTGCGTTCAGCGACGACGGCAACCGGTTGGCCACGTTTTTCTTACACGAGGACAAGATCAGTGTGTGGGATGTGGCGCGCGCCCAAGAGATCTGGAAGGTGGAGGCTAGCGCGGTTCCCGCGGTCCCCGACGAGATAGCTCTCAACGCGGACGGCACCCTGGTGGCGGCAGCCGCTATGAGCGGTGTCTTCATCTGGAGCGTCAGCCCTTCGGAACCTGCAAGTGCACCGCTGGTCCGAGTGCTCCCACCTAGGCCCGCGACGAGCCTGTCGTTTAGTCCGGACGGGAAGCTGCTGACAAGGAGTGAAGGGAAGGACCTCTCTGAAAAAGAAGACCTCCTGTGGGAGATCCCGTCGGGGAAGCTCGTCCGTACAGTCGGAACAGCAGGCATGCAGGCAAGTCCGTATGGAAAGTACCGGGCCTGGATCACGGCCGACGGCGTGCGGATCGTGGGTCCGGAAACCGAGTTCACTGTCTCGGGGCCGTTGAAGATGTCCAGCGCCGTCTTCCAAGGGGACGGAAAACTGCTGGTCACCGGCGATGCCGACGCTACGATCCGTGTGTGGGATGCTTCGGCTCTGCGCAGCCTTCGCGAGTTTCCAACGGGTTGGCCACCGCAGTTGCTTGCGATAAGCCGCGACGGACGGCTGGTCGCCGCCGCGACGGGCAATGGCGAGCCGAGGGAGCTGGAGATCTTTGAGTGGCCCCGCCCAGTTTGCAACGCCGGGCCCGAGGAGACGAAGACGCGTATCCTGAGCCTCGCGTTCAGCCCGGATGGTGCGCGGCTCGCATCAGGGATGCACCAGCCCCCAGGCATCATATTTTGGGACACGCACTCGCGCATGGGCAAGTGCTCGCCCGTCTCGCAGTGGAAGCAGGAGGGGAATGGGAGCGGCGTTTTCGGGCTCGACTTCAGTCGCGACGGCCAGCGTGTCGCGGTGTTCGGGCAACCCGTGGCAATCAGGGAAGAGCCAACGGGCACAGTGCGGCGGCCGATCGGTGACCCCGGCAATGTGCATTCCGGTATTGCGTGGAGCCCGGATGAGTCACAGGTCGCCACCGAAGATCGGTTATGGGACCTGACGACCCGCGAGCCGAAGATGACGCAGTTGGAACCCGCCGATTCGGGACCGATCGGAGCCCGTCGCGTCGCGTTCAGCCCGGACAAACAGTTTCTGGCGACGCCAGGTCCCGGTGGGACGGTCAGCCTCTGGAACCGATCGGGCAAGCGGGTCGCAAAGCTATACGGCCACCAGGCAGAGTCGATCTTCGCCCTGGCATTCACGGCAACTGGGCGAGAAATCCTCGTGGTCACCGACCAGTGGAAACTGTATCGGCACCCGGTTCACGTAGAGGATCTGGTGGCCGAGGCGCGCAAGAGAGTCCCGGAGCCCCTCGACCCGGAGAGCTGCGCGCGGGCCCTGGCTCTACCTGCCTGCCCGGATTTCCTACTGGATAAAGCTGCGGCCCACCCGTAGTGGAGTCCCTCGGTCTCTAGAGGAGGACGAGCCAACAGCGCACCCTCGCGGAGAGGAGAGGCGCGAGGTACTTAAGGAGGGTCCATTATGGCTATCGAGAACGTCTCTGACACCGCGCGCTGGGTGGCGGTCTACCGCGTCATGGAGAGCTCCCGGCCCGACGCGCTGTTCCACGATCCCTACGCCGAGCGGCTGGCGGGCGAGCGCGGCCATCAGATCCTGGACTCCCTGAAGCACGGCAGGGAGCTCGCCTGGCCGATGATCGTGCGCACGGCGGTCTTCGACGAGATCATCCTCGACGCGGTCCAGAAGCGGGGGGCGGATCTGGTGGTGAACCTGGCGGCGGGGCTCGACGCGCGCCCCTGGCGGCTGCCGCTGCCCTCGGAGCTGCACTGGGTGGACGTCGACCTCCCGGGCATCCTCAACTACAAGACCGAGATGCTGCGGGATGAGACCCCCAAGTGCCGCTACGAGGCGGTGACGCTCGACCTCACGGACGCCGAGGCTCGCCGGGCGCTGTTCGCGCGGCTCGGCGCCGAGTCGAAACGGGCGATCGTGGTGGCGGAAGGATTGCTGATCTATCTCGATCCCGAGCAGGTGGCGACGCTCGCCACCGATCTGCACGCGCAACCGGGCTTCCAGGAGTGGCTGATCGATCTCGCCAGCCCTCAGCTGATCAAAAGGATGAGCCGGACCTGGGGAAAGAGCCTGGCCGAGGCCGGAGCGCCGTTCAAGTTCGCGCCCGCCGAAAGCACGGATTTCTTCCGGCCCTACGGCTGGCGCGAGGCGCAGTACCGCGCGGTCTGGGAGGAGGCGCGGCGCCTGAACCGGACGATGAAAGGCGCCTGGATCTGGAACCTGCTCGGACGGCTGATGCCGGAGAGGAAAAGGGAGGAATTCCGGCGGTATTCGGGGTATGTGTTGTTGGAGCGGGTGTGAGGGCTGGGCATTGATGCCATGCCCCTACAGACCTCTCCAGCTCTCGCTCCCGCTGACCGCCCAGCCGCCCCTGCCGCTACGATATAGACTACTCCTCGCCCCAGGGGCCCTACCGTGGAGGGAGCGCACATGCCCGAAACCGCCGAGACCGCCGCCGCCAAGAACGTCGACCAGCTCGCCATCAACACCATCCGGTTCCTCTCCGTCGACCAGGTCGAGGCCGCGCAGTCGGGGCATCCCGGCGCGCCGCTGGGGCAGGCGCCGCTCGCCTATCTCCTCTGGACGCGGTTCATGCGGCACAATCCGGACAACCCCGACTGGCCCAACCGCGACCGCTTCGTCCTCTCCTGCGGCCACGCCTCGGCCCTGCTCTACTCGCTCCTCCACCTCGCCGGCTACGGGCTGCCCATCGAGGAGCTCAAGCGCTTCCGGCAATTCGGCTCCAAGACCCCGGGCCACCCCGAGCACGAGCTGACCCGCGGCGTCGAGGTCACCACCGGCCCGCTCGGCCAGGGGATCAGCAACTCCGTGGGCATGGCGATCGCCCAGCGCATGAGCGCCGCGCGTTTCAACCGCGACGGCTTCCCCCTCTTCGACTACCGGATCTGGGTCCACACCAGCGACGGCGAGATGATGGAGGGGGTCCCCCACGAGGCCTGCTCGCTCGCCGGCCACCTCAAGCTCAGCCAGCTCAAGGTCTTCTACGACGACAACAAGGTCTCGATCGACGGCCCCACCTCCCTCAGCTTCTCCGAGGACGTGGGCAAGCGCTTCGAGGGCTACGGCTGGCGCGTGCTGCGCGTCGAGGACGGCAACGACCTCCAGCGGCTCACCGCGGCGATCCAGGCGGCCGAGGCCGAATCGGACCGGCCGACGCTGGTGATCGTGCGCACCATCATCGGCTACGGCAGCCCCAACCGGCAGGGGACCTCCAAGGCGCACGGCGAGGCCCTGGGACCGGAGGAGACCGCCGCCACCAAGAAGAACCTCGGCTGGCCGCTCGAGCCCACCTTCTACGTGCCGGACGAGGCCCGGGTCCCCTTCGACGAGGCCCGGAAGCGGGGCCAGGCCCTGGAGCGCCAATGGAACGAGCTGCTCCAGCGCTACCGCGAGGCCCATCCGGAGACCGCGGCCGAGCTCGACCAGCGGCTCTCCGGCAAGCTCCCCGACGGCTGGGGGGACGCCATTCCGGCCTTCGATCCCAGCGAGAAGCCCATCGCCACCCGGGCCGCCTCGGGCAAGGTGCTCAACGCCGTCGTCCCCAAGCTGCCGGAGCTCGTGGGCGGCTCGGCGGACCTGACGCCGTCGAACAACACCGCCATCCAGGGGCGCACGGATTTCGAGGCCGCCAACGCCGAGGGTCTCTACCTCCGCTTCGGCGTCCGCGAGCACGGCATGGGGGCGATCCTGAACGGCATCGCCCTCTCGAGGCTTTGGATCCCCTACGGCGGCACCTTCCTGGTCTTCTCGGACTACATGCGCGCGGCGGTCCGCCTGGCCGCGCTGACCAAGCTGCAATCGATCTTCATCTACACCCACGACTCCATCTTCCTGGGCGAGGACGGCCCCACCCACCAGCCGATCGGCGAGCTGGCCTCCCTGCGCGCCATCCCCGGCCTGACCGTGCTCCGTCCGGCCGACGCCAACGAGACGGCGGAAGCCTGGCGGGTGGCGATCGAGCACCGCCACGGCCCCATCGCCTTCGCCCTGACGCGCCAGAACATCCCGATCCTGGCGGAGACGAAGGAGAAGGCCCGCGAGGGGGTGAAGCGGGGGGCCTACGTCCTCCACGACCCGGAAGGGGGCGACCCGGAGATCATCCTGATCGCGACCGGCTCCGAGGTCTGGGTCGCCCTCGAAGCCGCCAAGCAGCTCGCCGGCAAGGGCCGCCGCGCGAGAGTGGTGAGCCTCCCCTCCTGGGAGCTGTTCGACGAGCAGCCGGACGACTACAAGGAGTCCGTCCTACCGAACAAGATCAGGAAGCGCTTAGCGATTGAGGCCGCTTCCCCGATGGGATGGGGGAAGTACGTGGGATTGGATGGTGAGGTCCACGGCGTCGAGCGGTTCGGGGCGTCGGCGAAGTACGCGGATCTCCAGAAGGCGTTTGGGTTTCTGCCGGAGGATGTGGTGAGGCATGCGGAGGGGGTGTTGGGGAGGTAGGGATCCTATTACCCTGAGGAGCCAAGTGCCAGGATAGACCCTCTTTTTTGGTAGCTCGGGGAGGGGGAAACAGGTTCTAATCAGGAGATCCTCCCCAGCCATCTCGCTAGGGATACATTGCAATTTCGACGAGGGCATGCAGATCCCAGCACGGCGCAAACATCACAGAAAACGGTGGAACACCCCGCGCATTGGTAAATCTTTGTGCCACTACTGTTACAGGCGCAGTGCGGACACCGGGCGAAGCGTGCACTGTGGGCTGCTTCCTCTCGCTGTTCTTGCTCTCGTTCCCTGCGGGCTCTCTCTTCTGGCGGCAGTGACTCCCACCATTGTCTTAACCTCTGCTCAGCCGCTCTCTCTCTTGCTGACGCCATCGCGTCCGCAATACCCACCAGAATGGCTATTGTGGTGGATATCGCAATCACCCACCAACAGCCTGTTTCGGAAATATCATGACCGACCATCCGTGATCGCTTAAGCCGCTGGTTTGAGCCCTGTTCGTTCAGGGAGTAGGCTTCGTTTCACGTTTGGATCGGGCGCTTCAGCAAGGAAAAAGTTCCGCAGGGGCCGCTCGCGAATTCGCGCCATGGCGGCGGGGT
>DASXJP010000640.1:0-4068 GCA_036497345.1 Thermoanaerobaculia bacterium | reverse complement strand
GACGGCATCGCCGCTGAGGATATCCGGAGCCGGGGGACGAGAAAAAGGGTGGGTAGAGGACGCCCTCGAAGGGAGCGTCCTCTACCCGAGGGGAGACGGTGCGAGAGATGCCGGAGCGGAGCTCAGAACGGCATCCTCAGGTGTCCAAGGTCCTCGCGGCGGCTTACTGCCGGGGCCGGCTCGCGGAGGGATTCGTCGAAGAGCTGCCGCACCTGGAGCGGGTCCGTATGGGCCAGCCGGTGGTAGAAGCGGAGCGCCACCTCCACCTCGGTGCGCCAGAGGGCGCAGCGCTCCTCGCTGGCGGCCCGCGTGTCCTCGGCGTCCGGGGAGGAGGTCACGTAGCTGCTGTGGCCGCACACGTGGCGGGCCCAGCACCCCGGGCACGGGTTGTCGGCGTCGTCATCCTCGTCCAGGGCGTCCGGCAGCTCCGGCAGTGGGCGCAGGTCGAGACTGTCGAGGAAGGAGAGCGGGCAGGCGTCGGCCATCGGCATCAGACCGGAGAAGCCGCCGGGATCGCCGTAGGCCTGGTCCAGCGGCTCGCTGCGCATCAGGCGGTCGACGATCCGGGTCAGCGGCTTGAAGTCGACCGGCAGGCGCTGGGCGGCCAGCTCGTCCGCCATCTCGTCGCAGATCGACAGCAGGTCGTTGCGGATCTCGCGCAGGCGGCCGGGGATGGGCACACCGTCGCCCACCTCCCCGTCCTCCAGCACCATGGCGTCCAGCCGGCGGATGCCCCGGCGCTTGGCCCACTCCCAGAGGTCGAGGAGACGGCCGCGGTCGAGCACGCAGTGGACGGTCAGCCGCTCGCCCAGGGCTTCCAGCAGGAGCCGCACCGGGCGCTCGGCCTCCCAGGAGGCGCCGCGCCCCCGGGAGTCGGCGTAGAAGCCGCCGGCGGGGGCCGGGAAGCTGCCGCAGAGCAGCCGCGCCTGGAAGGCGTAGCCGGCGAGGAAGGCGGCCCGGGCGGCGGTCACCTCGCGGGCGTCGAGCGTCAGCTCGAAGCCGATCTCCTGCCCCAGCCGGGCGGCCAGGCGGGACGACTCGACGACGATCCGCTCCAGCGCCGCCGTGCCGGGGAACGCGCCCCCCCAGCCCAGATGGAGCTTGACCCGGCTGACGCTCAACCCCTGCTGGAACACGAACCCCACCACCTCCAGGGCGGTCTCCTCGCGCGCCAGGTCGATGCGCACGTGGAGCTCGTCGTCCAGCCGGTAGATCGCCCCCAGGTTCCACCACCGCGCCCCCTCCGGCAGACCGGCCGCGCCGGGGAGCCCGCTCCACCCCACCCCGCCCTCGCTGGTCATCAGGTCCTCGTTGACCAGCCAGCCGAGCAGGGCCTCGTCGAGATCCCCCGTCTCCAGCGCGGGAGCGACGTGGAACTGCAGCTCCTCCGGGACCTCCACCACCGCCGCGCGCTCCAGGTCGTAGATCAGGCCGCAGGAGCCGTCCCCCTCGATCAGGGGGTGCAGGGCCCTGAGCCGCAGGGCACCGGGCATGGGCATCGTGGTGACCGGAAACATCGTCTCGCTTCCTCCTCGGTAGCCTTAAGCGACAGGTCGGCCCTCCCCCTCATTCTGGTGACCGGGACGGCCCTGTCGATCACGCCTCTAATACCTTCGTTTCCGCAGCGGGCTTTTTCGGGACAAATCGGGACAAAATTCCCAAAAATTTTTTCCGGGAGCCCATTTTCCGGGGGTTTGCGGACCTCTATCCGCAATGCTCAACAAAAAAAGCCTTCAAACGTTGCGGGTTTCGGGGCGGCCGCGCGGGGCCGCCCCGGCAGGATTGTCGGAATTCCGTTACTTCGACTTGACAGAGCTCATTGCCGCGCCGCCGGCTTCAGCCAGCGGTCGAGCCAGGCGAGAACGGTGTCGTGCCAAAGGATGCTATTGGCGGGCTTGAGCACCCAGTGGTTCTCGTCAGGGAAGTAGAGAAACTGACTGGGGATACCCTTGCGCTGCAAGGTATTGAAAGCGGCGATCCCCTGGGTGACCGGAATGCGATAGTCGAGGCCGCCGTGGACCACCAGCATCGGCGTCTTCCAGCGCTCCACATAATTCACCGGATTGAATTTCTCGTACTCCGCGGCGCTCTGCCAGTAGGGGCCGCCCATCTCCCACTCCGGGAACCAGAGCTCCTCGGTGCTGTAGTACATCATCCGCTGATCGAAGGTGCCGTCGTGGGCCACCAGGCACCGGAAGCGGTCGGGCCAGTTGCCCTGGATCCAGTTGATCATGAAGCCGCCATAGGAGGCGCCGAGAGCGCAGACCCGGTCGCCGTCGATCCAGGGGCTGCGCTTCAGGGCCGCCTCCAGCCCCTTCTGGAGATCGACCAGCGGCTTGCCCCCCCAGTCCTTGCGAATGGCGTCGGTGAAGGCCTGGCCGTAGCCGGTCGAGCCGTGGAAGTCGATCTGCACCACCGCGTAACCCGCGCCGGCGTAGGGTTGCGGATTCCAGCGATAGTGAAACTCGTTGCTGAACGACCCCTGGGGGCCGCCGTGGATGAGGAAGGCCAGCGGGTACTTCTTCCCCGGCTGGAAGCCCACCGGCTTGGTGATCCACCCCCAGACCGTGTCGCCATTCGCGCCTTGGAAAGAGAGCTGCTCGGGCTCCCCCATCCCCACCCCCGCCAGCGCCTCCTGGTTGACGTGGGTGATCTGGGTGGGCCGCCCGCCGTCGCGCCCTACCGTGAACAGCTCCACGGGGGAGGTCAGGGTGTCGAGCCCGTAGACGATGCGGTCCCCGGCGAGCTTGGGATCACGGACGTGACCCTGGGCCACCAGCTTCGTCACCTTGCCGCTGGCGACGTCGATGGCGAAGAGCGGCGTCTGGCCCACGTCGGTGGCCACGGTGTAGAGGGTGCGGCCGTCCGGCGAGAAGAGGAGCCCCTCCGGCGAGCGGTCCCAGGGCTCGGCGATCACCCGCTCCTGCCCCGTCGCGAGGTCGCGCAGCCGGATGTGGAAGCGATCGGCCTCGAAGCCGGGGCGGGTCATGGCGAGATAGGCCAGCGTCTTGCCGTCCGGCGAGAAGGCCGGCTGCGTGTCCCAGGCGAGATTGGCCTGGGTCAAATTCCGGGGGACCGCCGAGCCGTCCGCCAGCGCGCTATAGAGATCGAAATTGGTCGACCAGGGCTCCTCGCGGCCGGCCACGCGGGCCGCGAACACCACCGCGCGGCCGTCCGGCGAGAAGGTGAATTCCTCCGTGCCGCCGAACGGGCGCGAGGGCACGTCGGCCTCCATGCCGCGCGAGAGGTCGACCGCGTCTCCCTGGCCGGAGGAGGGCAGGGTGAACAGGTGGTTGCGCAGCCCCATGGACCAGGTGTCCCAGTGGCGGAAGAAGCCCACGCCCCCCTGATAAAGCTGGCCGGAGGCCTTGTCCTTCGCCTTGGCGTCCAACCGCTCCCTGGTGCAGGCGACCGTCGGGCAGTCCACGTAGACCTCCAGGCTGAAGGCCAGCCGCGAGCCGTCGGGCGACACGGTGAGGTTCGACACGTCGAGCGGCAGATGGGTCACCTGCACGGGCTCGCCCGGCCCGCCGGCGCCCACCGGCAGCCGCCAGACCTGATTGGAGCCCGAGCGGCTGGAGAGGAAGAAGAGGCTCTGGCCGTCCGGCGCCCACCGGGGGTTGTCGTCCGACGCCGGATCGGTGGTCAATTGGACCAGCCCGCCGCCGTCGGCGTTGACCATCCAGACGTCATACCGCCCCTTGTTGGCGGCGAGATCCGTGGAGCGGAGCACGAACGCGATCCGGTCCCCCTTCGGCGACGGCTGGGGGTCCGAGATCCGCTTCAGGGTGACGAGATCGCGGACGTTGAACGGATGCGGCTCCGCCGCCAGGGCGGGGAGGGCGAGCGTCAACGTCGAGAAAACAACCAGGAACGGCTTGCGCATGAGAGCCTCCAGGCAGATTTGCGGGGAGACTCTACCAGACCGAACCCTCAGGCCGCGCCCCATCCATTGCGGAGTGGCCGGTGCGGTCTGCCCTCCGAATCCTCACCCCCTGGCCCCCTCTCCACTTCGTGGAGAGGGGGAACTTAGCTGAGGCGATCTTGCCGAATCTGGAAGACCTCGAT
>DASXJP010000639.1:0-1665 GCA_036497345.1 Thermoanaerobaculia bacterium | reverse complement strand
GGATGTCTGGGATGAAGCGCGGGTCATTGATGTCCTCGAAGAAGGCTTGTTCGAGGGTAGGCGCTCACGGGATGGGCTTGCTGGAATCAAGCGACTTCGATCGCCGGCTGCGTCACCGGCAGGAGCGAGGGGATCAATTGGCCTCGCCGATCGGCTTCGAAGCACGAGGTCAGGTACTCCAGCACGTTACGGCCCTGTTGCCGGCAGGTGGCCACCACCGTGAGCATCCGCTCGACGAACCGACTCCCCGACTCGCTGGCCGTACCCCCGCTGATCCGCCGCCAGATCACCGCATGGCGCAAGGCGCGCTCCGCCGCATTATTCGTCGGCTCCACCCCCGGGAACCATACGAAGTTCCACAACCCCTCCTCCACCCGCAGGATCTCGGCGCACGTCGCCGCCGTCCGGGCGCAACCGCATCGCAATCCCGCGCGCAGCGCGCGACGGACCCGGGGCCTCAACCGCAAGATGGGACCTTCCAAGGCCGACGCCCCCGGCGTGCCGTCGCGCGACCGGTGCCAGACCTCGAACAGTCGGTCCGACAATCCCAGCAGCCGTCGGCCGACCTCCTCTCCTCGGCCACCTCGGTCGATCATCGCCTGGAAATCGCGACGGAGATGGGCCCAGCAGACCTGCCGCCAGCAGGCCGGCAGCCAATCGTAGGATTTGAACCGGTCGCTGCTGACGACCTGGTCCTCCTTGTCCCCCAGCAGCGACTGCGCCACCGCGGCGGTACGACGGCCGGCGATGGTGAAGACGGTGGCCATGGCGGTCATCGTCACCCACAGCCAAGCCTTGCGCCGGTCCTGGCGCCATCCCGTCTCATCGATGTTGACCGCCTCGGCCTCCAAGACCGACGCGGCCAGCTCGCGGTAGGGCCCGGCCAGGGCCCGAGCCGACTGCCGCTCCAGTTTGGAGATCATGCCGGTGGAGATCGTCAGCCCCAGGAGGTCGCCGGCGAGTTGCTGGATCTGCCGCTTGCTCAGGCGGTAGGCGCCCGCCAAGGTCGCCAGGACGGCCTGGGTGTACGGGCTGAATCCGCCGGTGGGGACACCCTCGGGCAGCGGGCCGCAGGTGGTCTCTCCGCAATGCGAGCAGGTCAGGCGATGCAAGAGGAACTGGTCGACGATCGGCTCGATCCTGGGGAGATCGGCGACCTGGTGGATCAGCGGCTCGGGGTCATCGCCGGTGAGGGGATGGGCGCAGCGCCGGCAGGTCGTGGGCCGGCAGTCGGTGGAGGAACGCAGCTCCTCCGGGGGCACCAGGGAGCGTTGAGCCTTGGCGTGTCCCGGCTGTCCGCCGGACTTCCGCCCGGTGGGAGGGGCGGGCGGCTTGCGCTTCAGGCCGATGGGATCCGACGAAGGGGGCTTGGAGGAATTGGTGGAATTGAGCTTGAGCCGGGCCTCGAGGTCGGCGACCCGCTGGTCCAGCTCAGCGATCCGGCCCAGGAGCGAGTCGAAGAGGGCCATGAGGGCCGCCTGCGCGTCCGGGGGCACGGTATCCCAGAGGGATTCAGGGATCGGGGGCGAGTGGCTCATACACCGTTTCTACGTCTTTACTGTACAGAAGGTTCGGCGGGGTGTGAGCGCCTACCTTTTTATAAGCTTCTTGCGCGGCAATCTGCGCCTCCTCTTCATTGTCGTACAAATCACGATCTCTATAAAC
>DASXJP010000638.1:0-8127 GCA_036497345.1 Thermoanaerobaculia bacterium | reverse complement strand
TGTACGGGGCGCCCGTCGAGCAGGAGCGTGCGGCCCACCAGGCCGGGGTCCCCCCCGAAGCGCCGCCGCCAGAGCCCCTCGCCGAGCCAGACGACGGTGGGCGTCGCCGCCAGGCCGTCTTCCCGCGTCGGCGCCCGGCCGGCCAGGGGATGGATGCCGAGCACCTCTGGTACCCCGGCGCTCACCGCGGCGGAATAGATCTGCTCGGACGGCTGTCCCGCCGCGGCCTCTCCGACCGTGGTGCGGTCGATGAGATAGAGCCCCAGGGCCTGAAAGGAGCGCTGGCGGTTCTGGAAGAAGAGGAGCTCCGCTTTGGCGAGACCCAGGGGAGGGCCGCTCGTTCTCGGCACCGGCGATTGCAGCCGCACCAGCCGGTCGGCCTGCGGATAGGGGAGGGGCTTCAGGACGATGGCGTCGAGCACGGTGAACACCGCGGCGGCGGCGCCGATTCCCAGGGCCAGCGTCAACACGGCGGGGACCCAGAAACCGGGGTGCCGGATCAGTCGGCGAAACGCGGGTCTCACCTCCTCGGCCAGAGCGTTCCACTCGATCGTGCGTGACATCGGGCACCTCCTGCGTGCGGCGACCTTCCCCAGCCCGGAACGATTTTCAAGAAGGATGCCAGTATGTTGCAGGCACGAATCGTGCTTTGGTCTGCGGCCGGGTGGCTAGGCTCGAACTACAAGGAGAATCAACATATCACGAATTCTTTTGCTTCAGAAGCTACAAGCAACAGGTCTCGAGTCTGTAGGGATCGATCTTCCAACCGCCGAGGCGAGCACCTCTAGCTTCGGCGGCTGTGTGTGCTCCAGCTACAGTGACAGCGGCTGCAAGCCACCTCCTCTCTTCGTGGCCCTGTAGGCCCCGAAAGGCCCGTCCATCAGGGTCCATTCCGGGCCACCCTCCTATAGACGGGCTCACCGACCAGAGAGCTGGCGCCTCCCAGCGCCGCTGGGAGGCGGATCTCTTCGATCTCCCCAGGAGCAGAGGAATGCTTGTCGAGGACAGTTTCTTCTATCTTCACGCGGACCCGGAGCTCTTCGAGCCGCTCGAGCGCTACGTGGCGCGATCGGGCGACTTTCTGGATCCGGTCCGGCGCATCGTCCCAGACGACTGGCGGCTGAGCAGAAATAGCATCTGGCTGCACTGTTCCCCGCCGGGCGCCGAGTTGCCTCCCCACGGCTGGAAGATCCACCTCTCGGCCACGCCGGCGAGCTCTCCGGCGGTGCTGACGACCGCCGCCAGGCTGCTGGTCCGCGCTGGGGTGCCGTTCAAATTCGCGGCCGACAAGGCCATCCTGATGCTGCTGAACGGCAAGCGCTGGTTGAGAGGGGGGGCCGGGAAGTTCGTGACCATCTACCCTGCGGACACCGCACAATGCGGGGAGCTCCTGGAGATCCTGCATCAGGCGCTGATCGGCTATGCGGGCCCCTACATCCTCTCGGACCGGCGGTATCGTGACAGCGGTGTGGTCCATTACCGCTATGGCGGCATCCACCCTACCCGCAGGCTGGACGTCACCGGCAGGGGGATCCCGGTGATGCGCCTTCAGGACGGGCAGATCGTCGACGACGAGCGGCTGCCGTTCTTCAACCTTCCCCAAGGGGTGTCCGATCCTTTCGCGACCGGGCCGGAGCCCACCGATCCGGAGGCCGAGGGGACCCTGAAGCACGGCCGCTACGCGGTGCAGTCGGTGATCGGCTTCTCCAATCCGGGCGGTGTCTACGTGGCCCTCGACCGGCAGACTGGCCGAAAGGTGCTGATCAAGGAGGCGCGGCCGTTGACCAACGTCTCACCCCAGGGGACGGACGCGGTCTGGCTGCTCAAGAAGGAGCACCGGCTGCTGACCCTGCTGGAAGACACGGGCGTCGCCCCCCGGCCGCTCGATTTCTTCAAGGACTGGGAGCATTACTACCTGGTTGAAGAGTTGGTGGAGGGGGTCGTCCTGAGGAGCTTCCTGGTCCAGCATACCCTGGGGCTGCGGACCCGCGCCTCGGGCGAGCACGCGGTGGAGTTCTTCCGCCGCTACCGCAGGCTGTTCACCCGGATCATCGAGGCCCTTCAGACCGTACACGAGCGGGGGATCGTGTTCAGCGACCTCTCGTATTACAACGTGATCGTGATGGGCGATGGGGAGGAGGTCCGGCTGATCGACTTCGAGGGGGCCTTCGAGGCGGGAATCGACATCCCCGTCTCCCTTTACACTCCTGGCTTCGTCCCCTCGCAGGTGGTGGAGGAGGGGACCGCCCGGCGCGAGGACGACTACTTTGCCCTGGGCGGCCTGATGCTGGCCGGGCTGTTCCCCGCCAACAGCCTGCTGATGCTGAACCCGCGGGCGCACGAGCCTTTCCTGGAGGCGATGGTCCGCGACATCGGCCTGCCCGCGGAGCTCGCGGCGGTGATCCGCGACCTCCTGGTGCAGGACCGATCGCGGCGGCCCGACCTGTCGGCGGCCCTCCAGGCGCTGGCTGTGGATCCGCCGCTGAGAGAGCCCGAGCACCACCCCCTCGAGGCCGGCCAGGAGGAGGAGCACGCGGGGCTTCTGAATCGCATGGTGGGCTTCATTCTCTCCCTGGCGGACTTCTCGCGGCACGACCGGCTTTTCCCGGCGGATCCGGCTGTCTTCGAGACGAATCCCCTGAGCATCGCGCACGGTGCCTGCGGCGTGGCCTACGCCCTCCAGCGCATCACCGGGAAGGTCCCCCAGCAGGTGATCGACTGGATGCTGAGCCGCCCGCTCTCCGCCGAGGAGTACCCACCGGGGCTGTACATCGGGCTCAGCGGGATCGCTTGGTCCTTGCTGGAGCTGGGCCTGCCGGACCGCGCTGGGGAGGTGATGGAGATGGCGAACGGGCACCCCCTGAGGTGGCGATCGCCGGACCTGTTCCACGGCGCTTCCGGCTGGGGGATGTCCCAGCTCCGTTTCTTCCTGGCGACGGGAGACGAGGCGTACCTGGCCCGGGCGGAAGAGGCCGGCAGGTTCCTGGAGACATCTCGCCAGGAGGACGAGGGGGGATGCTGGTGGCCGTCCGCTCAGGGGGAGGTCTGCTGCGGGCTCGCTCATGGAGCGAGCGGCGTGAGCCTGTTCCTGTTGTACCTCTACCTGGCGACTCAGGACGAGCGGTACTTGAGCCTCGGCCATAAGGGGCTCCGGTTCGTCGCCGCCCGGGGGCTCCGGAACGCGGATGGAGGTCTGACCTGGAAAGCCAAGGAGGGGGAGCCGACCTACACCCCCTACTGGCGGTGGGGGAGCGCCGGGGTCGGCATGACGCTGCTGCGGTATCGCCGGGCGCTCGGCGACTTGATCCCCGAGACCGGCCTCCTCCCCGACCTTTTCATCGACGCCGACCGCAAGTACACCATCTTCCCCGGCCGGTTCTTTGGGCTGGCCGGGCTGGGCGAGCTCCATCTGGACTTGGCGGAATCGGGGGACGATCGCGAGCTGGCGCTCACGGCGGCCCGCCGGGCGCTCGCGGGGATCCTGCTGTTCCAGCTCCCCCGGCCCGGCGGGCTGGCGTTCCCGGGGGACAGCCTGGCCCGCATCAGTTGCGACCTCGGCTCGGCACCGGCGGCGCGGGGATCGCGCTCTTCCTCCATCGTCTCCTGCGGGGAGGCCCGCAGGCGTTCCTGTTGGACGAATTGCTGGCCCCTTCTAGAATGAGCTGTCCGGGGGTGGTCCCCGGCCGAGTGAAGGAGGGCATCCGATGAGAAAGAACCCGAAGAAGCTGGACCTGCACCGCGAAACGCTGGCCGCGCTCGACGACGACCGCAAGCTGCTCGGCTGGGCGGTCGGCGGCGTCACGGACACCACCTGCGTCTCGTTCAAGACCGTCTGCGTCAGTTGCAAGGTCACTCTCTGCTGCTGAGGGCGGCGTAACCGCTCAGGGCAGGCCGGACGGATCCGGGGCCGGCTCGAACCGTTCCTGCTCCAGCTCGAGCCAGCCTTCGCCCAGCAGCTCCACCGGGTGCGGCGTACGGATGGTTCCGTTGCCGCACCGGAGATCGTCCGCCGGGCAGTACTTGTCGCATCCCCAGCAGATCCGCTCGGGGTGCTTCGGGTGGAGCGCGATCTGGCCCACGATCGTTCGTTCCTTCCCCTCAGTGGAACGCCGGCGCGAAGTGCGTCGCCACGGCCTCGGCGATCCCCTCGGCCATGGCGGCGTCGGGGGAGACCATGAGCACGCTGCAGGGGGCTTTGCGGGCGATGGTGGCGGCCACGCTGCCCAGGACGAGCCGGTCCAGGCCGCCGCGGCCGTGGGTGCCGAGGAGGATGAGATCGGCGGGGTGTCCTTTGAGCTCGTCGAGGATCTCCTGGCGGGCTTCGCCCCGGACCACCGCGGTCTCCAGATGGAGGGGGATCTCGGGGCGGTTCTCCAGCACGAAGCGGCGGAGCTCCTCCCTGGCGGAGCTCTCGGCATGGCGGCTCGCCTCCTCGAAGCTCTCGTCCTGGCGGACGGCCAGGGTCTCGAGCAGGCCCACGGCGTACAGCGTCCTCACCTGGAGGTCGGGGGCGGCGATCGGGCAGAGGACGCCCAGGCCGCAGTGGAAGGCGTCCGCCGACAGGGTGGAGAGGTCGACCGGCGCCAGCACGCGGTGGAGGGGGACGGCGAGCTCGCCGCGCACCACGAGGACCGGGACCATGGCCTTGCGCAGCACGCGCTCGGCGGTCGAGCCCAGGAGCTCGGCGGCGAGCGGGCCGGCGCCCGTGGCACCGATGACGATCAGCCCGGCCCGGTGCTTCCGCGCCGCCTCGGTCAGGACGCGGTAGGGGGTCCCGGTGTGGACGTCGGCGCCGGCGAGCTCGTCCGGCTGGATGCCGAGGCGCTCGATCTGCTGGCGCAACGCCGCCTCGCGGACCTCGATCTCCCCCTGGATCTCCACGAGGACGGCGCCCTCCGGATAGCGGCCGAGCGGATGCTGCGCCGGGGCCGCGTGGATCAGATGGACCTGCGCTTTGGAGGCGCGGGCCATGGCGAGCCCGGCGCGGACGGCGGCGTCGCTCTCGGCTCCCAGCGAGGTGCCGATGAGGACGAGGTGCAACGGCTGGCTGGACGGAAGGCTTTGGAAGATCGACATGGCTCACCTCCTCCAGGGCGACCTTAGGCGGCTCCGTGGGCGGCGCAAACACCTCCGCGGGTGGGCGGCGGAGCCTGGCCGGGGAGCCTGAGGCCCCGCCCGGACGGGGGGCGGGGCTCTTTCGACTTTGACAGTATAGATCTCCCTCCATAGAATTCCGGCCGGCTTCAACCCCCCGGATTCCGCGCTCGGGAGAATCGACATGCTCCGTCGCCTCGTGCTCGTCCTGACCCTCGCGTTCCTGGCTCTGCCGTTCGCTCCGCGGCCGGGCCAGACCGCCGATCCCGACCATCTCGTCTGGGGCCGCCGTCTGGTCGCGGGCGTCACCCCGGAGACCAACCTCTATGCGTCGCGGCCGACGATCGTCACCTGGGCGGGAGTGAATGGCGCCGGCGAGACGCGGAACCGGAGCGTCTGCAGCGCCCTGGTCGCCCATCTGCTGAAGCAGGCCTACGGCTACCGGGCCGCCGACTTCGAGACCTGGCTGGGCGGTCGATTCCCCCGCGCCGCCGGCTTCCACGACTCCATCGCCGGCGGCCGCGGCTTCGACCGGATCACCCGGGTGGCGGACGTCCGTCCGGGGGATGTGCTGGCGATCAAGTATCCGCCGGGGAGCCATCCGACCGGCCACGTGCTGCTCGCCTCCTCGCGCCCGGAGCGGCGGGCCGCGACGGAGCCGTTCCTCCCGGGTACCGAGCAGTACGAGCTGGCGGTCATCGACTCCTCCCACACCGGCCATGGTCCGACCGACACCCGCCACTACGCCAAGGGCAAATTCCACAGCGGCGTGGGGGAAGGGACCTTCCGCCTCTACGTCCTCCCGAACGGCACGATCGCCGGCTACTCCTGGAGCGTCACCAAGGCCTCCGAGATCTATCGGCCGGACGAGCGGGACCTGGTGATCGGGCGCCTGAATCACCAGGTCAAGCCGACCGGCCATCCGGGCCACGTCGACGCCGAGGCGGAGGACGAGTCCGGCGACGACGACGCGGCGCCGGGTCCCTCCGAATGAGCCCGGCCGCGGCGAGGTCCCGGCTCGCCCTCGCCGCGGCGGCGCTCTGGGTGCTGCCGCTCTGGGTGGTCCGCTTTCCGCCGATGGTGGACTATCCGCAGCAGCTCGCCCTGTCGGCGATCCTGCGCTGGTACTCGGACCCCGTCCGGCGTTTCCGCGAGACCTACGAGCTGGCGCTGTGGACGCCGCACGGCCTGTTCAAGCTGCTGACGGCGGGGCTCGCCTGGGTGGTGCCGATCCAATGGGCGGGGAAGCTGGTGGTCTCGGCGTCGCTGCTCGGGGTGGGGCTGGCGGCGCTGGCCCTCTGCCGCCGCGCCGGGCGGCCGGGGTGGTACGCGCTGCTGGCCCTGGCGCTCACCTACAACACGGTCTTCTACTGGGGGTTCGTGGACAACCTGCTCGCCATCCCCCTGGCGCTGGGCGGGGTGGCGATGGCGGATGGCCTCTTTGAGCGGTCGATCGAGCGGCCGTTCGGATGGCGGTCGTGGCTGGCGCTGGCGGGGGTGTGCCTCCTCTTCTATACGGTCCACCTGCAATTCCTCCTCCTGTTCGCGGGGATGGTGGGGTGGATCGCGATCTGCCGCCGGCCTCCGTGGAAGCGGCTGGCCCTCTGGCTGTCGGCCCTGGTGCCGGGGGTGGCCGCGTGCCTGGCGGTGATGGCCTACGGCGTGCTGCGGACCGCGCCGGGGGTGATCAGCGAGTACGAGCGGCGGATGCGCAGCGCCCCGCCCCTCCGGCTTCCCGTGACCACCAAGCTTCTCCGGCTGCCCGACCTGCTCTTCGGGCCGTATCCCGATTGGACGGGGTGGGTGCTGCTGGGGCTGCTGGGGGTGACGGCGGTGCTGGCGGTGGCTTTCCGGGAGCGGTCCTCCTCTCCGGACCTCCTCTTCCGCACCCGCTTCGCCACCCTGGCCGGCTGGCTCGTTCTGCTCTACCTGATCCTCCCCGAGTTCCGCGGCGGCTACCTGATCGCCGACCGGGTGGCGCCGTTCGCGGCCATGATGGCGGTGATCGCGCTGCCGCCGCCCCTGCCGGAGCGGCGGCGGCTGGTGGCGGTGCTGGTGGGGGTGGTGGTGGCCATCCAATTCATGCAGACCCTGTCGGCCTTCCTGCGCTTCCGGGGGGAGAGCGCGGGCCTGGAGGAGCTGCTGGCGGGCACCGAGCCGGGCCAGAACCTGGGCGGGCTGATCTTCGACCGGCAGTCGGCGAGCTGGCGGGGGATGCCGGTCTACCTCCACTTCCCGGCCTACTACCAGGTGGAGAAGGGGGGGCGCATCCTCTTTTCCTTCGCCGAGCTGTTCCAGACCTCGGCCCGCTTCCGACCGGGAAAGAGCTGGGACGACCTGCTGCGGGAATGGAACGACTGGAATCCGCAGCTCTTCGACTACAGGCGTCATGGGGGGCGGTTCCGCTACTTCCTCGTCCGCGGCACGCTGGCGGACGTGACCGCCGCCTTCGGAGGGGACCCGGCGCGGCTGGGGCTCACCGGCAGGACGGCGGGGGAGTGGTGGCTGTTCGAGCGCCCGCAAAATTGACCCCTAGACAACCCGCTCGACCTCTGGCACAATACTCGTCCTTTCCCTCGGGCGTCCTTCCCCGGGACGTCCTCGTCGGGCTCCCAGAAGAGACCGTCACCCGCGAAGCCAAAGGGGCTTTACACCAGCCGGGGGGAGGATGTAGGATCGCGCGGTTTGACCGTCGGGGATGGCCCGGCCTTGGCCGCGGTCGATTCCACTAGTGTCTCAAGCCCACGTGGCTCAGGGGTAGAGCACTTCCTTGGTAAGGAAGGGGTCACCGGTTCAAATCCGGTCGTGGGCTCCATTGTTCGATACACAGACTCGATAACAAAACCCCTCTAGGAGGTACGGAATAGCGCCATGGGCAAGGAGAAGTTCAACCGTTCGAAGCCGCACGTCAACGTCGGCACCATCGGTCACGTCGATCACGGCAAGACGACCCTGACGGCGGCGATCACGCGAGTGCTGGCGTCGAAGGGACTGGCGGATTTCGTGGCCTTCGACCAGATCGACAAGGCTCCC
>DASXJP010000637.1:0-3218 GCA_036497345.1 Thermoanaerobaculia bacterium | reverse complement strand
GGCCGACTTCATCACCCCGGTCTGCGACGACCCCCACCGCTTCGGCCGCGTGGCCGCCGCCAACGCCCTCTCGGACGTCTACGCCATGGGGGGCCGGCCGCTCTTCGCGCTCAACCTCTGCTGCTTCCCGGAGCTCGCGGGCGAGGGAGCCGAGGCGCTCACGGGGGTCCTGCGCGGCGCCGCCGAGGCCCTGGTCGACGCCTACGCCGTGCTGCTCGGCGGCCACTCGGTGCGCGACCCCGAGCGCCTGCTCACCAACGCGGGCGCGCAGCCCGGGGACCGGCTCCTCCTCACCAAGCCGCTGGGCACGGGCATCCTGATCAACGCCTTCAAGGCGGACAAGATCGACGAGGACGGCCTGGAGCCAGCCCTGCGTGAGATGGAGCGGCTGAACGACATGGCGGGCCGGCTGGCCCTGGAGCACGGCGCCCACGCCGCCACCGACGTCACCGGCTTCGGCCTCACCGGCCACGCCCTCGGGATGGCGAAGGCCTCGCAGGCCGGCGTCCGCTTCGTCTTCGAGCGGCTGCCCGTCCATGAGGACGTCTACCGGCTGATCAAGGCGGGGGTGACCACCGGCTGCACCGTGGCCAACGAGGACAACGTCCGCGAGATCCTGAAGGACTATGCCGGGCTCGACAAGATCCGCCGCGAGATCCTCTTCGACCCCCAGACCTCGGGTGGGCTCCTCCTCGCCGTGCCCCCCGACACCGCCCCCGCCCTCCTCGCCGCCCTCCTCGAGAGCGGCCACCAGACGGCCGAGATCGGCGAGGTGCTGGAGGGGGACGTGCGGATCGAGGTGGTCTAGACCCCGAGCTGCCTCTTCAGCTCCGCCAGCTCCGCCGCCAACCGCTCCACGACCTCCTCCAGCCTCTCCACCCGCGAAGCGAGGGCGGCGCGGGGGGAGGCGGCGGGGTCGGCGGCCCCCTCGAAGACCTCCTCGGGCTCGGGCTCCGGGGACGCCTCGCCGATCAGATGGGTCCAGCGCGCCTCCTTCTGGCCGGGGCGCCGGGGGAGCTCCATCACCAGCGGCTCGTCCTCGGCGGCCAGCCGGCGGAGCGCCTCCTCGGCCTCCTCCAGGGTGGCGAACGGGTGCAGCCGCTCGCTGCGGGTGCGCAGCTCGCCCGGCGTCTGCGCGCCGCGCAGCAGCAGGAGCGTGATCAGCGCCTTGCCCGCGCGGTCCAGCCCCCAGCGGCGCGAGACGCTCTGCTGCCAGCGCTCCGTGCGCGCCCCCTCCGAGCGCCAAGCGAGCACCTCCTGGCGCATCCAGTCGAGGGCGGTCACCACCTGGTCCTCCGTGAGCTGCATCACCGGCTCGCGGTTGGTCTTCTGATTGCAGGCCGCGATCAGGGCGTTGACGGTCATCGGCACGGTCTCCGGGTTGGTCTGCTCCTTCTCCAGCAGGGAGCCGAGCACCCGGACCTCGACGGTATCGAGCTGGCGGGGAATGCGGGTCGACATGCCAGGGATCTTATCGGAGAGACGTCCCCTTGCTTTCTTTCTGGAGAAGTGGCATAGTCGCCGGAAATCACCGATCGAGAGACACGGAACAAGGTTGGACTCGGTTTCACGAGACACAGGCCCGCCAGACACCCTCGCCCTGCAGCAACCGGTTCACCCGCTCAGCCGTTTCTGAATAACCCTCAGCCCAATCGACTCTTGCATGCGCAACTACGGATTTCAGCGGGTCGTTCAGGAGGAGAGGAGCCATACGGAGGCTCGTCATTCGATTCATGATTTGGCCCCCTTGTGGGGTGGAGGAGGCCGCCTGACCGGCGGCGAGAACAAACAACCTGTTTCATTCTGTTGCAAGGAGCAAGAGTATGCCTGAGCAAGGTACCGTGAAGTGGTTTAACGACGCCAAGGGCTATGGCTTCATCGTGCGGGAGCGTGGCGCGGACGTCTTCGTCCACCACGCCTCCATCATCGCCGAGGGGTTCCGGACCCTGAGCGAGGGCGACCGCGTCAGCTTCGACGTGGTGGAAGGCCCCAAGGGGCTCCAAGCCAAAAACGTCGTCAAAATCTCCTGAGCCGCTTCTCGTCTCCATAGTGACGCCCTTCCGGTCCTCCCCGGCGGGGCGTCGCCGCTTTTCAGCTCCCCTCCCCGGAATCTCCAAGCCGCAGAGCGGGTTACAATCCCCGTCCTATGGTCCGGCTCGGCCCCCTCCCCATCGATCCCCCGCTCTGGCTCGCTCCCATGGCCGGAGTGACCGACCGCGATTTCCGCCTGATCGTGCGGCGGATCGGCGGCGTGGGGGTGGTGTCGATGGAGTTCATCTCCTCGAAGGCGATCGTCAACGGCAACCAGCGGACCCGCGAGCTGATGTATTTCAGCGCGGAGGAGCGCCCGCTCGCCATCCAGATCTACGGCTCCGACGCGGCCACCATGCGCGAGGCCGCCCTGGTGGTCGAGGAGCTCGGCGCCGACATCTGTGACATCAACATGGGGTGCCCCGCCAACAAGGTCCTCAAGGGGTGTGCCGGCGCCGCCCTGATGGGGGACCTCAAGCTCGCCGAGACGATCGTCCGCACCGTGCGCGACGCCATCTCGATTCCGCTCACCGTCAAGTTCCGCCTGGGGCTCGACGACTGCCGCCGCAACTACCTGGAGCTGGGCAGGATCTGCGAGGCCAACGGCGTGGCCGCGGTCGCCATGCACGCCCGCACGGCCCGCCAGATGTTCACCGGCGAGGCCGACTGGAGCCATCTCGCCCGCCTCAAGGAGACCCTCGCCATCCCGGTGATCGGCAACGGCGACGTGCGGGAGGCCGAGGACGCCCTGCGCATGCTGGCCGAGACCGGCTGCGACGGCGTCATGGTGGGGCGCGGCGCCACCCGCAACCCCTGGCTCTTCCAGCAGATCGCCTCGCGCCTGGAGGGGAGCCCGGTGCGCGAGGCCACCCTCGCCGACCGCCGCAACCTCATCCTCGACCACTTCCGCATGGTGGCCGAGCGCGAGCACTCCACGTTCGCCCTCCACAAGCTCCGCAAATTCACCGGCTGGTACACCCACGGCCTGCCGAACGGCCGCAAGCTCCGCCAGGCGATCAACCAGATCCCCGACGTCCCCGCCTTCCTGGAGACGGTCGAGGCGTTCCTCGACGAGATCCAGCCCGAAGAAGCGGCCGCGTAGGTATCTTTTTTGCATTTGAACCCTGCGCCGTTTTTTCAGGAC
The DNA here is from genome assembly GCA_036497345.1 of Thermoanaerobaculia bacterium. Classification (GTDB taxonomy): domain Bacteria; phylum Acidobacteriota; class Thermoanaerobaculia; order Multivoradales; family UBA5704; genus DATARR01. Next base: position 43 of record DASXJP010000637.1, on the reverse strand, counting down.
TCAAGGCTCAGGGAGGGATCGCGAATGGCTCCTAAGAAGAAGG
>DASXJP010000636.1:0-7640 GCA_036497345.1 Thermoanaerobaculia bacterium | reverse complement strand
CTCCAGGGTGTGACGACGATCGATCCGTCGCAGTTTCGGGACGTCCGCGGCGGACCTCGGGAGATCGCACGCTCCGTGTCCGCCGACGAGATCCTCGTCTCGACGGTCCAGGAGAGGGGAGGGAAGGCTGTGGTCTCTCTCCGCCGGATCCGGGGTCGCGACGAGGAGATCCTCTGGAACGGCAACGTCGAGGCCTCCTCGGCAGCAGGTGAAGCCCTCGCTCTGGATCGCGCGGTCACGGCAGCCCTGCGTCGTGGCTATGGCGACCGGAGCCCGCGGAAGGAGGCTCCGGAGCTTGAGGCCCGCGCGGCCGACTACGCCGACTTTTTGCGGCTCAAGCGCCGGGTCGAGGCCGGACGGGGGGCCTGGGCTCCAGAGCTCGATCGTCTGGACACCATCGTGGCCAGCTCACCCCGGTTCCTCGACGCCCACCTCCAGGCGGCCAAGCTGGCGATCCATCTCTATGAGGATTCGAAGAGCCCCGCCTATCTGGAGCGCGCCCGCTCCTCTCTGCGGCGGGCTCGTCTCCTGGCGCCGAGGCTGCCGGCCGTGCTGGCGATCGAGATCCGTCTCGCGATCACGGAGGGGGACTGGGCCGGCGCGGAGCAACTGATCGCCGAGCTCGAACGGCTGAATCCCGGCGACGTGCTGGTGCCGCTCCAGCGCTACTCCCTGGCCTTGCAGCGCGGGCGGCTGGACGAGGCGATCTCCTGGATGCGGACGGTCGTCCAGCGGCTGCCGGTCTGGCGGAATCTGGTGGCGCTGGGAGAATTGGAGGCCCGGACCGGCCAGCTCCCACAGGCCCGGCAGCATCTGGCCGAGGCGCTCCGGCTGGTGCCTGGAAACACCTGGGTGCTGGCGAAGATGGGAGAGGTGGAGCTGGCCTACGGGGATCTGTCTCGTGCGGAAGAGATCTATCAGGGGCTGGTGAGCTCCGGCCCCCAGCGGAGCGATCTCACCAACCTGGGCCTGATCCATTTCCTGCTCGGGCGTTACGGAGACGCGGCCGCCGACTATCGCCGGGCGCTCCAGATCGAGCCGGGCCACCTCACCGCGACCCTCGACCTCGCCGACGCCGAGCAGGCGCTGGGGCACCGCAAGGAGGCCGGCGAGCTCTACCGCCAGATCCTCGCCACCTTGGAGGCCAAAGAGCGCGGGGCCGCGCTGCTCCCCATCGAAAGGGTTTTCCGTGCCCAGTGCCTGGCCTACCAGGGAGAGCGCGGCAAGGCCGTGGAGGCCGCTCTGAACGCCTTCCAGGAGAGTCCGCAGGACGCGGACGTGGTCTACCAGGCCTCCCTGGTGCTCGCGGTGGCGGGGGAGAGGGCCTCGGCCCTGGCGTTGGCCCGGAAGGCCCTCTCCCTCGGGTATCAGCCGCGGTGGTTCGAGGTGCCAGCGTTCGGCTCGCTGCGCTCGGAGCCGGCGTTCCGGGAGATGCTCGCCCGGGGGAGAGGGTGAAAGAACATACTGGATCCGACGGATCGGTCCGATCGGTCCGATGAAGAAAAAAGCCTCTGGACACCCTACCCGCCTGTCCCCCCTCCGGTGGGGTCCACCACCCCGCCCCGGTTGTCGATCGCCGGGTCGTCGCTGCCGATCCAGAGGATCTCGCCGTCGCTGAGCCGCACCACCGAGACCCGGAAGTAATAGGTGCCCGGAACCAGGGTGTTACCCATGCCCCGGACGCGGTCGACCTCGGTGGTCAGGGCGGCGAAGGGGCCCAGGTAGTCGTTGGGCACCTCGCCCTTGCCGTCGTAGCGGGTGAAGCTCACCACGGGACGCCAGGTACTCGGCGCGTCCGGGATGTCCTTGGGATCCGGTATGTTGAAATCCCACTCGACCGTGTCGCCGGGCTGGATGATCACCCCGATCGGCGAGACCTTGAGAACGCGGTCCAGGTCCGACGGCGTGACCGTGAAGGTGTGCACCGTGCCCTGGTCCTCGGAGCTGATCGTGAGGAGGCCGGCGGCGCTGTTGACCACGGCCGCCCCTTCGCCCCAACCGGCGCCGGTCCCTTTCTGGATGGAGACGCGATAGACCATCGTCTTTTTCATCAGGCTGGAGTCGTCCCTGACCTCCCCCCACAACGCGGCGGCGCTCTGGGTCAGGCCCGTGAAGGGGCCGAGGAACGGGGTGCCCTCCTCCTGGGGGCGGAATTCGATCCAGGGGAACCAGCCGTCGGGCATCCCGAAGAATTGCCAGACGACTATGTCCCCCAGCTTCGCGCCCGTCGACCGCTGCTGGAGGTCGAGGGTCGAGCTCACGGGGTCATACTGCACGGTGATCAGGTGCTCTATGGGACCGGCGGGCTGATCGGTTGTCATGGGATCCCTCCTCTCGAAGATTGAAAAGCGTTTTGGGTACGCGTAGCCCATAGAGCATCGGCCGTGCCAGGGGCCTTTCCCTGGGGGATCGCGGTCCGCGGGCTGTCTCGGATCTAACCGATGCGCTAGAGTACACGCGGACCCGCTAGATGACCCCCTCCCTCGTCGCCCTCACCGGCCCGCTGCAAGGCCAGACGTTCGCGCTGCGCGACGAGCTCTCCCTCGGCCGCCACCCCTCGAACGGGCTGCGGCTGGCCGACCCCTCGGTCTCCCGCCATCACGCCGTGCTGCGCCCGAGCGGCGAGGGGTGGAAGGTGGTGGATCTCGAGAGCCGCCGGGGGACCTTCGTGAACGGCCTGCCGGTGCGGGAGCGGGAGCTCGGGCACGGCGATTTCCTGGTGATCGGGGAGACCACCTTCCTGGTCTCGCTGCGGCCGCCGCGCGACGAGACGCCTGAGCCCGCCGCGGGCCTGGAGGATTCCGGCCTCGCCGGCGAGACCGAGATCCGGCTCGCCGTCTCCGACTCCGTCTACCTGCGGCGGGACCGGCTGCCGGAAGCGCTCGCCGCCCTCCTGGAGATCGCCACCGCCTCCCCTCGCGGCTCGGCGGCGATCGGGGCTCTCCTCCTGGAGCGGGTGCTGGCGGCCGTGCCGGCCGAGCGGGCCGCGCTGCTGCCGAACGAGGATCAGGCCCCTCTCTACCGCTCACCGGCCGGGGAGCGCCCGTTCGCGGTGAGCCGGGGGACCGTATCCCGGGTTTTGCGGGAGCGCGAGGCGCTTTTGATCGACCGGGCGGGCGGGGACGAGGCGCCGGGGAGCGTGAGCGCGGCCGGCATCCGCTCGCTCGCCTGCGTGCCGCTTTTAGGATCGGACGGCCCGCTGGGAGCTCTCTATGTGGATACCCTGTCGCCGGGAGAGCGGCTCGGCGCCGAGCACCTGCAGTGGTTGGCCGCGGCGGCGGCGCTGGCGGCGGGACCGCTGGCGTCCGCCCTGCGGGCCGAGCGATTGGAGCGCGAGAACCGGCGCCTCCAGGCCGCCGAGCTGGGCCATGGCCTGGTGGGGGAGAGCGCGGGCCTGCGCCGGGTCTGGGACGTGATCACCCGCGTGGCGCCCACCACCTCGACCGTCCTGATCCTGGGCGAGAGCGGCACCGGCAAGGAACTGGCGGCGCGGGCCCTCCACCGCGCCAGCCGCCGGGCCGGGGAGCCGTTCGTGGCCATCAACTGCGCGACTCTTTCGGAAACCCTGCTGGAGAGCGAGCTCTTCGGCCACGAGCGCGGCGCCTTCACCGGGGCCGTGGAGCGCAAGACCGGCAAGCTGGAGGTGGCCCACGGCGGCACCCTGTTTCTGGACGAGGTGGGGGAGATGCCCCTGCAGCTCCAGGCGCGGCTCCTGCGGGTGCTCCAGGAACGCACCTTCGAGCGGGTGGGGAGCACGAAGCCGATCCAGGTGGACATCCGCCTGGTGGCCGCCACCAACCGCGATCTCCTGAAGGCGATCGCCGCCGGCACCTTCCGATCCGATCTCTACTACCGGCTCAACGTGGTCGCGATCACCATGCCGCCTCTGCGCGAGCGGCGGGAGGACATCCCCCTCCTCGCCAGCCACTTCGCGGCGCTCCACGGCCGGGCGGTGCGGGGCCGCGAGGTGGGGATCTCCCCGCAGGCGCGGGCCCTGCTCGTGCGCTACGATTGGCCGGGCAACGTGCGCGAGCTGGGCAACGCCGTCGAGCGCGCGGTGGTCCTGGGAGCGGACGACACGATCCGTCCCGAGGACCTGCCCGAGACGCTCCTGGAGACCGCGCCGGCCGCGGACCTGCCCACCACCCGCTTCCACGACGCCCTGAACGACCTCAAGCGGCGGCTGATCGTGGAGGCGGTCCGCGAGAATGGCGGCGTCATCACCAAGGCGGCCGAGCGGCTGGGGCTGCATCCCAACCACCTCCACCGTCTGATCACCACCCTGGGGTTGCGAGAGGAGATCGAATGAATTCCGAAGAGGCGATCGACCGGCTGTTTTTCGACTGGAGGGAGGCGGGGAAGCGGGGAGACGTCGCGGCCGTGGTCTCCCTGATCACGGAGGACGCGGAATTCTGGACCCACGGCGCGCCGGCCGTGAAGGGGCGGCAGGCCGTGGCCGCCATGATGGAGGGGTTCTTCGCGGGCTTCCACTTCGAGCAGAGCTTCGAGACTCTGGAGCGGATCGTGGTGGACGGCTGGGCCTTCGTGCGCGGATTCGAGCTCAACCGGGTGACGCCGAAGGGAGGGGAGACGGTCGAGATCCGCCAGCGGGCTTTCATGGTCCTGCGCCGGGAGGAGGACAGTCAATGGCGATTCGCGCGTGGGATGACGAACCTGGAGAGCCGGCCGGCGGGCCCGGCGTAGCTACTCGGAGGCCTTCTTGAGACGCTCGAGCTCGGCGCTAATCCTCTCGTACCGGCTTCGGAGGCTGAGTGGTCATGGTCGCCAAGCGCAAAGTGGCTATTGCGCGGCTCCGCTCGCGCACCGTAGACTGTAGATGGAGGGCAAGTACTAAAAGGAGAAGAGTGTAATGAGAAGAGTCCTGCTGATCGGGTGCGCCGCTCTCTTCATCTCCATCGCCGGTCTGGCCCAGACACCGAGCCCGGCCCCGCTTTCCCAGGAGGCCCTGGCGGTCATCCTGGGGCAGCCTGCCGTCGCGGGTGAGCCCACGTCACCGCAAACCCAGGAGCCGGCTCTCGCCGCGGCGAAGAGCCCTCTCCCGGAGAAGGCCAGCTGCACCGCAACCGCAAACTGCCCGTTCGGCGTCCGTGTAACCTGCAGCGGCACTACCTCGTGCTCCTCGAAGGACGGCACCAGTTGCTCGGCGGAAGGACACGTCACCTGTAACGGCGTCACGAAGTCCTGCGACACTTGCTACGTCGGTTGCCGCTGTGCAGGCTTCAGCGACGCCTTCTGCAGGGCCAACTGCTAGCCGGAAGCCGCGACCCTCGTCCTGGTCCGGAGGCTCTGAGGCACTTCTTCATCAGGAGGTACCACCCATGAAACAGAGAGACATCAAGAAGCTGCGCCTGAGCCGTGAGACCCTGAGCACCCTCGACGATTCGCGTCTGGCGGACGTGGCGGGGGGAGCGACCACGGCCTGTGCGTCGAAGGCGCTCACCTACTGCGTCGTCAGCTGCGGCCCTCACGGCGAGTGCACGGGCAACTGCGCCTGAGCCTCCCCTCCGCCCGGGGAGCGACCCCCGGGCGGTCTGTCGGCGCGCCGACAAACCCTCAAGCATCACGTTACAAGTACCGTCTCACGTTGACCTTCGCCCCCGCTCCTGCTAGTTTGCCGGGCGCCATGGCGATCTCCGATGCCTCCTTTGAAGAGCCCCTGAACGAGCTCCGCCGTAAGATCAGGGAGCTGGAAGGGTTCCCGCCCGGCAGCGGCCAGGAGAAGGAGCTGGAGCGCCTGCGCAGCACCCTGCGCAAGACCACCTCCGATATCTACAGCGGCCTCAGCCGCTGGCAGAAGGTGCTGGTGGCCCGCCACCAGGACCGGCCCTACACCCTCGAATACGTCCAGGCGCTGATGACCGACTGGGTCGAGATCCACGGCGACCGCGGGTTCGGAGACGACCCCGCCATCGTCGCCGGGCTCGCCACCTTCCGGGGGCGGAGCGTGGCGGTGATCGGCCATCAGAAGGGGCGCGACACCAGGGAGCGGATCTGGCGCAATTTCGGTCAGCCGCGCCCCGAGGGGTATCGCAAGGCGCTGCGCGTGATGAAGATGGCGGAGAAGTTCGGGCTCCCCGTGCTCACCTTCATCGACACCGCCGGCGCCTATCCCGGCCTCGACGCCGAGGAGCGCGGCCAGGCCGAGGCCATCGCCCGCAACCTCATCGAGATGGCCGTGCTGGAGGTGCCGATCGTGGTCACGGTCACCGGCGAGGGGGGGAGCGGCGGCGCGCTGGCCCTGGGGGTGGGGGACCGCGTGCTGATCCTCGAATACGCCACGTATTCGGTGATCTCTCCGGAAGGGTGCGCCGCCATCCTCTGGAAGGACCAGGACAGGAAGGCCGAGGCCGCCGAGGCCATGAAGATGACCGCTCCCGATCTCCTCGCCCTGGGCGTGGTGGACGAGATCATCCCCGAGCCCCCGGGCGGCGCCCACACCGATCCCGAGGCCGCCTGCCGCCGGGTGGGGGAGGCGGTCGAGCGCGCCCTCCAGGACCTCTCCCGCATCTCGACCCAAGAGCTGATCGCCCGCCGCTACGAGAAGTTCCGAGGCCTCGGCCCGTTTGACGAGGGTTGATTGACGAGGGATAGCCCGCTTTGAGCTCACCGGTGGAGTGGGTGGCCGCGCCGGTGCCGGAGAGCGCCGCCGGCCTGGAGCTGGCCGGGCGGCCGGCGTGGCTCGCGCCGCTGCTGGCCCGCCGGGGGGTCGAGGACGGCCCCGGCGTCGAGCGTTTCCTCAGGCCCTCTCTCGACCAGCTGCACGATCCCTTCCTGCTCGCCGGCATGGCCGAGGCGGTGGAGCGGCTGCTCGACGCCCGCGACCGCAAGGAGACGGTCGCCATCGTGGGCGATTACGATGTCGACGGCATCTCGGCCACGGCGCTGCTGCTCGCCGTGTTCAACGCCTGCGGCATTCAGGCGAAGCCGATCCTGCCGCACCGGCTGCGCGAGGGGTACGGCTTCCAGGCCGTGCACGTGGAGCGGGCGCGCGCGCAGGGGTGCGGGCTGATCGTCACCGCCGACTGCGGCAGCTCGTCGGCGGAGGCCGTGGAGAGCGCGCTGGCGGCCGGGATGGGGGTCATCATCACCGATCATCACCTGCCGGGCTGTGAGCTGCCGGCGGGGACGCTGCACATCAATCCCCACCAGCCGTGCTGCACCTATCCATTTCGCGATCTCGCGGCGGTGGGGCTCGCCTTCAAGCTGGCGCTGGCCTTGACCGCGCGGTGCGGCAAGACGATCGATCCGGCGCCGCTGCTGCGGGTGGCCTGCCTGGGCACCATCGCGGACCTGGTGCCGCTCCACGGCGAGAACCGGGTGATCGCCGCTCTCGGTCTCAAGGCGCTGGCCGGGGCGCGCTCGCACGGTCTCAAGGCGTTGATCGAAAAATCCGGCATGAAGCCGCCGTTCACCGCCGCGGACGTGGGGTTCCGCATCGGCCCGCGGATCAACGCCGCCGGGCGGCTGCACGATCCCGAGCGGGCCCTGGAGCTGCTGCTGAGCCGCGACGCCGGCCGGGCCGCGGCGCTGGCGACGGAGCTCGACGGCTGGAACCGCGAACGGCAGGCGACCGAGACGCGGGTGGTGGAGGAGGCGCTACGAATCTTCACCGCCCGCTC
>DASXJP010000635.1:0-8566 GCA_036497345.1 Thermoanaerobaculia bacterium | reverse complement strand
CCGCTCCCGGACCGGGGAGGACGTTCCAGACCTCGGGGGAATGTTCCGTCCCAGTGGACGAATGTTCCAGCGGTTTGGGGAATGTTCCATCCCAGCCGACGAATGTTCCAGCGGTTTGGGGGAATGTTCCGTCCAACGGGTTGGAACATTCGTCGGTTCTGGGGGATGTTCCAACTTCCTGATGGAACATTCGTCCAACAGGTTGGAACATTCCCCTTTTTTGGGGAACGGTTCCCCTCCGGCGACGGAACATTATCCCGCTGCGACGAACGGGGCCGTCCTTCTCGCCAGCGAATCGGGGGCGGCTCGGCCTGATTCACGAAGGTTCCGATCCGCAAACAGCCGCTACGGCCCCGCCTCCGCATCCTCCCAATCCCCCTCCCCCGCCCGCTTCCGGAGCTCGGCCCCTCGCGCTTCGAGGGCGGCGCGCAGGGGCTGGAAGCCGGGGAGGTTGCGGACGGCGGCGAGGTCGGGGTCGGTGGTGAGGAGCTCGGTGCGGACGAAATTCTTGTTGCGGAGGTTTTCGAGGAGCTTCAGGGCGCGGGCGGGGTCGCCGGAGGCGGCGGCCAGGCAGGCCTCGTTGTAGACCGGCACCCAGGAGCTCGGACGGCGGTGCGCGGCCTTCGCGAAGTAGTCGGCCGCGGCTTTCGCGTCTCCGGCGTGGCGGGCGGAGTTTCCCGCCTGCACCAGGGCGGCGAAGTCCGCCGGCTCCACGGCCAGGGTCTTGCGGTAATTTTCGAGCGCCTTCGCGTAGTCTCCCTTTTCGTAATAGAGGTCGGCCAGGCGGCGGTAGACGCGGGGGAAGCCCGGATCAGCGGCGATCGCCTGGCGGTAGAGGGCCTCGGCTTTCCTGGGATCGTCGCGCAGGGCGGCGATCATCCCCAGGTTGCTGATCGCCTCGACGAAGCCGGGCGTGATCTCCAGGGCCCGCCGGTAGGAACGCTCGGCGGCGTCGACGTCGTCGTCCAGGAGGCTCAGCGTGCCCAGCATGGCGTGCACCCGCGCCTGCTTGGGATCGAGCGCGAGCGAATGCAGGTACTCCGACCGCGCCGCGAGGAAATCGCCCTGGCGGGTCTTCACCAGGGCCAGGATGTTCACCGCCGTGACGTTGTTGGGGGTCACGGCGAGGATCTCGCGAAGCAGCTTTTCGCTTTCGTCCCACTTGTCCCGCTGGGCGAGGTGGCGGGCGTCCTCCAGCTTGGTGTAGAGGGGCATGCCGTCCTTGGGGTCGATCCCCTGCATGGCCTGCCGGGTGGTGCGCGGCGCCAGATAGCCCAGGGCCTGGAGGCTCTCCAGGGTCTCCTTGTCCATGGGGCTCTTCTGGGGATTGAGGGCGCGCCGTTGGCTGTCGTCGAGCACCGTCTGGAGCTCGCGGTCGAGCTGGGCGCCGCGCCGGGCCTCCGCCGGATAGAGGTTCTTGAGCTCCTTCGGATCGCGCTTCAGGTCGTAGACCTCGGGCTTGGGCGCCCGGACCCACTTGTAGCCGCCGTGCCGGACCCCGAAGAGCGGCGCCATGCCGAAGCCCACCTCGGAGAGGAGCGACTCGGAGTATTGCGGCAGGTCGGGAGGCGGCGCCTCTCCCGCCAGGGCCGGCAGGAGGTTCGTCCCTTGGGTCTCGTTGCCGCCCGGGAGCTTCAGGGCGGCGAGGATGGTGGGCACCAGGTCGACCGTGCGCACCGGCCCTTCGTAGACCCTCCCTTTCGGCAGGGCGCGCGGGAAGCGCAGGAGGAGCGGGATCCGCACCGTGGCGTCGTAGATGAAGACCGCGTGGGTCTTCTCGCCGTGCTCGCCCAGGCTCTCCCCATGATCGGCGGTGACGATGACCAGGGTGTCGTCGAGAACTCCGAGCTTCGCGAGCTCGTCGAGGACCCGGCCCACCGAGCGGTCGAGCACCCCGATCTCCGCGTCGTAGGCGGACGGCGCCAGGACGCGCTCCGCGCCGGTCAGCCGGTAGGGTTGGTGGGCGTCGAAGAGGTGCATCCAGAGGAAGAAGGGCTTGCGGGCCTTGGGCGGCGCCTCCCTGGCCCAGCGGTCGAGCCAGGCGGCGGCCCGCGCCGCGGTCTTGAGCCCGGGCCGGGAGCGGATCATGAAGAGCTTCGCCTCCTCCTCGCTCCAGAGGTCGTCGTCGTAGCCGTCGAAGCCCTGGGCCAGGCCGTAGCGCCGGTTGAGGACCAGGGCCGAGACGACGGCCTGGGTGCGGTAGCCCTTCGCCTTCAGCCGCTCGGCGAGGGTGACGGCGTCGTCCCCCAGGGCGTAGGTGCCGTTGTCGCGCACGCCGTGGGCCGGCGGGTAGAGGCCGGTCAGGATGGTCGAGTGCGAGGGCAGGGTGATGGGCGCGGCGGTGACGGCGTTGGCGCAGCGCACGCCCTCCCGGGCCAGCCGGTCGAGTCGCGGGGTCTGGGCGAGGGGGAAGCCGTAGCAGCCGATGTGGTCGGCCCGCGTGGTGTCCAGGGTGACGAGGAGGACGTTGGGCGCCGGCCGGGAGCAGCCGCAGAGGGCCAGCACCAGGAGCGCTGGGAGGGCTTGTCGCAGGCGGAAAGGAAAAGGGGCTCCCCAAACACGGGTAAGTTGCGATACCATAAGGCGATTCATTGCTCAGTTGTCATCCTGTAAATCCCGAAATCCCGCCCGCATTCTACAGGCGGGCGGTACCTGGAGGAGAGGAGAAACCCTGAATGACCCAGAGACCCCTGGCGTTCCTGACGCTGGCCCTGCTCACCGCGGCCTCCGCCTCGGCGGACGTCTCCCTGGTGGAGCGCAAGTCGCTCGCCCATGACTTCCCGACCAAGGTGAAGCCGGATCACGCGCATCGCGGAGCCTCGCAGAAGGCGACCGGCTCCCAGGCGCTGATCGACAACTCCGGCGTCAAGTACTTCATCAACACGGCAATCACCTTCTCGACCTCGAGCTCGGCATCGGGCGCCATGTCCGAGGCCAGCTACACCCACGCGGTGGCGGCCACGACCCTGAACGGCGGCACCACGAGCTCCACGCTCAACGACGCCTACGACGGCTACAACACCCTGTGCCTGAGCCTCAACAACACCGTCGCCACCTGCGAGACGGGCAACGCCAACTTCGTCATCTACGATCCCAGCGTGGCCGCCGGCAGCGCGATCGCGGCGACCACGGAGTGCACGGGCGCCACCTCGGGGGTCAACCGCCAGGTGGTGTTCCCGACCCAGACCGTGGCCAGCCTCAACGTCAACATGTGGCGCAAGGTGTTCGTCCCGGACAACGACGCCTACGCCCGCTGGCTCAACTACTTCCAGAACACGGGCGGCTCGCCGGTGACGATCACCGCGGTGATCGCCAACAACCTGGGCTCGGACTCGAACACGGTGATCGTCACCAGCTCGAACGGCAACAATACCGCCGAGACGAGCGACACCTGGGTCACGACCTTCCAGAACTACAGCGGCACGACGTCGTCGGACCCCCGTCTGGGCCACGTCTTCCAGGGCCCGGGGGCGGCCGTCCAGCTCGCCGGCATCAACTTCGCCGACGGCGACGACAACCCCTTCTGGGGCTACACGTTCACGCTCCAGCCGGGTGAGACCAAGATCATCATGAACTTCGCGGTCGTCCAGCCGAGCAAGGCGGCCGCCGCGGCGAAGTCCACGCAGCTCGCCTCGGTCTTCACCAACGGGCTGGCGTGCACGACTCCGGCGGAGCAGGCTGAGATCGCGAACTTCATCTCCGCCATCCCGATCCTCCAGATCCCGACCTTGAACGACGCCGGGCTCGTCGCCCTCATGCTGGGCCTCGCCCTGGCCGCCATGAAGCTCCTCCTGCGCCGCAGGACCGCGTAGCGGCGCCCTCCCCCGCGGTTTTCGCAAGGGCGGCCTCTTCCAGAGAGGCTGCCCTTTGGGAAACGAGCGAAAGCAAGGACCCAAAGGACTGCAAGGACGACACGGACAGAGAGGGATGTTTCCTCTCGTCCTTGGTGTCCTTGCAGTCCTTTGGGTCCTTGTCTCTTGGGCTACCATGCTCGCATGAATCCCGCCCCCACCCTCCTCACCCCGCTGACCCTCCGCGGAGTGACCTTCCGCAACCGGATCGTCATGTCCCCCATGTGCCAATACAGCGCCGAGGAGGGGATGTGCAACGACTGGCATCTGGTCCATCTCGGCAGCCGGGCGGTGGGCGGAGCGGCCCTGATCGTGGTGGAAGCCACGGGGGTCACCCGGGACGGCCGGATCTCCCCGGCGGATATGGGGATCTGGAGCGAAGCGCACGTCGAGCCGCTGGCTCGCGTCGCCCGGTTCGTCCACTCTCAGGGCGCGGTGGCCGGCATCCAACTGGCTCACGCCGGGCGCAAGGCCAGCACCTTGCCGCCGTGGAAGGGTGGAGGCCCGATCCTGAAGGCCGAGGAAGGGGGTTGGACGGTCGTGGGCCCCAGCCCCAGCCCGTTCGCCGAGGGGAGCCCGGTGCCGGTGCCGTTGGACGAGGCGGGGATCGACGCGGTGGTGGACGCCTTCGAGGCCGCCACCCGGCGCGCTTTGACGGCGGGATTCCGGGTGATCGAGATCCATGCGGCCCACGGCTATCTGCTCCACCAGTTCCTCTCGCCGCTGAGCAATCGCCGGGAAGACCTCTATGGCGGCAGCCTGGAGAACCGGATGCGCCTGACTTTACGGGTGGCCGAACGGGTGCGCGGGGCGATGCCGGAGGAGCTGCCGCTCTTGGTGCGGATCTCGGCGACCGACTGGGCCGAGGGGGGTTGGGACGCCGAGCAGTCCGTGGAGCTCGCGAAACGGCTCAAGGAGATCGGCGTGGATCTGATCGACGTCTCCTCCGGCGGGACGGTGCCCGGGGTGAGGATTCCGCTCGGCCCGGGGTATCAGGTGCCGTTCGCCCGGCGCATCCGCCACGAGGCGGGCATCCGGACCGGCGCCGTCGGGCTGATCACCGAGCCGCGACAGGCCGAGGAGATCCTCGAGAACGGCGATGCCGACCTGATCATCCTCGCCCGGGAGCTGCTGCGGAACCCCTACTGGGCGCAGAAAGCCCAGCGCGAGCTCGGGCGCCCGGTCGAGCTGCCGGTGCAGTACGAGCGGGCGCGGTGAGATTTATTGCGTCGCGAACCGCCGCGCCGACCTCTCCCGCGCCTTCGCGGCCTCGGTCTCCCGATCGCGGGGAGGCGCCTGGGTCACCAGGGAGTCGAGCAGGGTGTGGGCCACCTCGGCGATCTGCTCCACGGCGGTCTCGAAAGCCGCTTCGTTGGCCTTGGAGGGGCGGGTGAAGCCGCTGATCTTCCGCACGAATTGCAGGGAGGCGTCGCGGATCTCCTCGTCGGTGACCGGCGGGTCGAAGTTGAAGAGCGGCTTGATGTTCCTGCACATGGGGGTCCCACCTCCTCCGCGCTGGTGTAGTCTGGACGCGGCAGAGCATGATTATCCCGTAGGAGGCCTCCATGTCCATCCGTCCGGTCAAGCGGCTCGTCCGCTCCAAGCCCACGCTCGAAGGGGCCGGCGTGCACCTGCGCCGCGCCTTCGGCTTCGGCGATCCGTCCGAATTCGACCCGTTCCTCCTGCTCGACGACTTCCGCAACGACATCCCGGAGGACTATCTGGCCGGCTTCCCATGGCACCCCCACCGCGGGATCGAGACCATCACCTACGTCCTCGCCGGCACGGTGGAGCACGGCGACAGCCTGGGCAACCGCGGCGCCATCGGCGCGGGCGACGTGCAGTGGATGACCGCCGGACGCGGGATCATCCACCAGGAGATGCCGAAGGGGGACCCCGCCGGCCGGATGCACGGCTTCCAGCTCTGGGGGAACCTCCCGTCGTCGCTCAAGATGACGGCGCCCCGCTATCAGGAGGTGAAGGCGGCGGACGTCCCGGAGATCACGGACGACGACGGCACCCACGTCCGCGTGGTCTGCGGCGATTTCTGGGGCCGCAAGGGCCCGGTGGACGGGATCGCCGCCGATCCGGTCTACCTCGACGTGTCGGTGGCTCCCGGGCACCGGAAATCCCTCCCCGTGGAGACGACCCGCCACGCCTTCGCCTACGTGTTCGCCGGGTCCGGCAGGTTTTGCAACGCCTCGGGCCCGCTGGCGGTGCCCACCGAGGGGGTCGGCTGGGCGGATACGGCTCCCCCCGCGGAGGCGGACGACCGCTCGCTGGTGCTCTTCGACCGCGGCGACGAGGTCACGGTGCAGGCCGGCGACCAGGGGATCCGCTTCCTGCTGGTGTCCGGCAAGCCGCTCCAGGAGCCCGTGGCCTGGTACGGGCCGATCGTGATGAACACGCAGGAGCAGCTCCGGCAAGCCTTCGAGGAGCTGCGGGAGGGGACGTTCCTGAATCCGGCGCCGTGATCCTCCGCGCCTACCGGCCCCAGACGGTCCGCAGGCCGTAGAGGAGGACCAGCACCGCGAAGGCGCCGCAGACGAGCCCCCAGAGCTAGTACGGCAGGAAGAGGGCCACCCACTGGGCGGTCTCCGGCGCGCAGCGGGCCCCGGCCGCACGCCGGCGAGCCAAAACCCGGGCAGGCCGCGGGCGCCTACCCGGGATCTGCGAACACCGTCTTCAGCCTACACGCACGGGTGTCCCGGACAGGGGCTGCAGAAGCCGCTCTTCGTGCAGGCTTCCGTCGTCGCTCCCGCCACCGCCCGGAGCTCTTCCTCGCTCACCTCGATCATCGCCGCCGGATGGGCCGGCAGGCTAGCGCGCTCGGTCGCGGTCAGACTCAGGAAGTAGTCCTCATCCCGGAAGGCGCGGACAAGATCGATCTTCCTCATTGCTATCTCCTTTCTCTGCAAAGTCGGCGCGAGATCATCTCGCACCGGGCAGGGCGATCTCTAGGCGATCTCTAGAGGAGCTGGCGGGGCCAGGCGGAGCACGGAGGGGACGCGCTCCGGTGCCCCCGCCCGCAGCAGGCCGTAGCCGATGCCGGCGAGCCCCAGCATCAGGCCAGGCATCTCGCCGCGGGTGAGGACCCCGCAGCGCCAGCCGTATTCGCGGATGCTGCCGAGGATGCCTCCCGCCAGACGGCCGACGCGGTCTTTCAACCCTGGGGTGCCCAGAATCTCCGCCGCCATGGCGAGGATCTCCAGGTTGCCGAGGTCGCCATGGCACAGGGAGTGCCCCTTGCCGAAGCCGCCGGCCAAGGTGGCGCCGACGGCGGTCGCGAGGTCCTCCCGCATTTTTTCCCGCATCGGGGCGTCGTCCAGGAAGCGCAGGCTGTCCAGGCGCCCGAGGGCGACTCCCGGCGCGCCGTGGCACCAGGCGCACATCGAATGCTCCTCGGTCGGCGCGCCGAGGCGCAGGTCGGGCCAGCCGGTGCTCGGGGAGTACAGGGAACGTTCGTACTCCAGAGCCTCCAGAGCCGCCTGGTGAAACCGCTCGTCGCCCGTCGCCGCGGCCAGTTGGAGGAGGGCCCAGGAGATCCCCGCCGCGCCGTGGGAGAAGCCGGCCAGGGGGACCATCCCGGCCAGCTCGAGGATCCAGCCCCAACCGCGCTCCATGTGGCGCGCGCGCGCGAGGAGACGCTCGCCGCAGCGCACGGCGAGAGCCAGGGCCGGACCGGACGGCCGTCGGGTATGGAGGCCGAGGAGGGTGACGAGGCAGCCGGCGGCGCCGCCGACGATGTCGGAGTACTCGTCGGCGTCGATCTCCGGGCCCAGGGTGGAAGCGATCTGCTCGGCCACGTCGAGGAGGGACTCGTCCCGCCAGAGAGCGCCCAAGTGGGTGAAGGCGTAGAGGATGCCTCCCCAGCCGGCGAAGCCGCCGACCGCGGTCACCAACCGGCCATTGTGAGCGGCCTGGCCCCGCAGGGTGATGGTGGCGGCGCGGGCGAGACGGGTGAAACGGGGATCGCCGGAGACGGCGCCCAGGTGGGCCAGGAAGAGCGCGATCCCGGACATGCCCAGGTAGAGGTCGGGACCCGCCGGCGCCAGCGCGCAGGGGCTCGGGCCGTTCTGAAACGTCTGCACGAACCAGAAAGCGGCCTCGCCGCGGTGGAAGGCGAGCGCTTCGAGACGCAATCCCGCCTCGATCGCCGCGCTCACCAGCTCGTCGCGCGAGGGGGCTTCCGCGGCCTCGCGGACGACATGGCGGTCCGGGAGAGTCGGGCGGCCGCTCATCGCCTGGAGGGAATTGGTGACGATCCAGGCCTGGCGCGCGATCTCGGCTTCGTCGAGGCCGCGGAGGCGCTCGTGGACGCGGTCGAGGGAGGTGACGGAGAGGAACCCGGCGATCCTCTCACCGTCGCTCGTCCACACGTCCCTGGAGTCTGGCGAGATGGTGAGCATCGGGATGTCGCCATGCTCCAGATCGCGGTGCTCGGCGGCGACCAGCCGCTCCAAGGCGGGGGTCTCCGGCACCGCCGACCACAGGAGATCGAGGTGGCGGTCGCGATCCACGGCATCACCCAGGACGTAGGGGTGCTGCCCCTCGAAGGCCAGGTTGGCATAGGCGAGGGTCTTGCGCACCAGGAACCGCACCGGTGCCGCGGCGAAGGCGGCCAGGGGGCCGGAAGCAGAGAGGAGCTCGTCGCGGTGGGTGGCGAGGAGGCGGGCCATGCGCCAGAACCCCTCGACGATCTCCCCGCTGTAGGC
>DASXJP010000634.1:0-2175 GCA_036497345.1 Thermoanaerobaculia bacterium | reverse complement strand
GGCGTTGGCCAGGTCAACCTCGACCTGGCCCGCCCCGCGGGCGGCGGCACGGGAGCCGCTCCGGCGGATGCCGTGATCCTCAACGGTACCGGCGGGGAAGATGCAGTCACCGTCGCCGGCGACGCAACCGGCGTCTCCGTGGCCGGCCTCGCCGCCAACGTGAGTATCACCCGCGCCGATCCAGCCAACGACCGGCTGACCATCAACACCCTGGGTGGCGATGACGCGCTGGATGCCTCGGCTCTTTCCGCGGGTGTGATTTCCCTGACGGCCGACGGCGGCGACGGTGACGACATGCTGATCGGAAGTCCAGGGGACGATACCCTGATCGGCGGCAACGGCAACGATATCCTGAACGGCGGGCCCGGGCAGGACATTCTCAATGCCGCGCCCGGAAACGACGTCGTGATTCCATAAGAGCGTCTATCAATTCTTCCTTCCCCCCTCTCGGAGCTGATCATTACCCACAACTATTCGCGTAGCCTTTTGCCGAGCTGGAAGCCCGCGACAAGCACGGTCAGATCATGCAAACCACGCCACAACGTCCTGACCCCAGGCATTCCGTCTCCCTTGCGGTTCAGGTGCCCACCCAAACGCCCGATCCACAGCACCGCTTGGCCGATCGTCAGCTCCGAGGGCGTCATCCCTTTTCCAAAGCGGTGCACCAGTACCTCGACCTCATCCGCCCCCAAGGTCTCCAGGGCCGGTGCCTCGGGGGTCTCCCGCGCCAGGTCGCGCAGCGAGACGATCCGCGCCGCCACTGCCGCATTGACTGTCACGGCCTTCTCCAAAGCGTCCCAGTTCCCCAACCGCAGATCCTCGACCCGGCAGCCGCTCTTGAGCACCAAGTGGACTTCCTCAATCGGCCACCGGCACGTGTATTTCCGCACCACCTCCAGTGCCTCGTCGGCCGTCTCCGCCGGCTCCCGCGTCCAGAGCAGCCAGTGAACCGGCTCGGTCCCCGCCGGTGGTTCAGGCTCCCACACCTCGACCAGATTCCAGGTCATCGGCCAGGCGTGCGGATACTTCTGCCGGTCCGGCACCAAGTCCACCGGCAACGAGCGCACTTGCACCACCGCGAGCCGCTGCGGGACACCCGCCTTGCGCCCCACCGGCACCGCCGCGGCGCAGAGCACCGGCTGACTTCGCACCGCCTCCTGCGCCTTGCCCAGCGGGCCGTCGATCCGGCGATTCTGGACGCAACGGATGATGGCACCGTCACCGGCGTCATCGACCGCCATCATCACCTCGTAGGTGTCGGCTTCGCGATCCGCCACGTGGATCAACCGCGGCACGGCCCGGCCCCCGGCCGCCTCGAACACCGCGGCGCGCGCCGCTTCATGGCCGTGGATCCACTTGGCGCTCTCCTTCTCCTCGGGGCCCGGCTGTCCGGGCTTGGGCCGCGCCCAGTATTGCTGGTCCAGGGGCCCGAGGATCTGCCCCGTCGTAGTTGCGGCCAGCGCGGTGTGCAAGTGGACGCCGCGCGCCAGCCCCCCGGAATCGATCGGGCCGAGTTCCGGGATGATGTGCTGCAAGGGGGTGAAGTTCAGCGTGGTCGTATCGTGCAGGACCAGCACGGTGTCGTGTCCGAGGCATCGCTGGGCCGCCTCGGTGGCGAACCCGCGGCGCAAGTCGAGGGCAGTCACGCGGGGGTTGGCATAGAAGCGATAGGTGGCCTTGGCCCGGTGGGCATCGCCCGTCGCCTGGGGGATCGAGGCGGAGGGATATTCGAGGGTGTCGACGAGGATAGTCGCCAGACGACTTCCGAGGCGTTGGTCGGGCAGGCCCGCGGCGAGGGCCACCTGCCCGGCCCAGACGCAATGGGTGGAGATCATGGGGATCCGGTCCCGAAAGAGATCCTGGTGCGCGTTCACTAGAGGACACAAACCGCCTATTCTAACGGGCTGCGGAGCTACGGAAAAGTTGTGGGTAATGATCAGCTCTCGGAGGGGGGATTGAGGGCATAGGCGTTAACTTACGGTATACGGGCAAGGCTCCGGTATATCGTGCGCTCTTGCAACGATTCACCGCGTATGTCGGGGCTGGGATCTGGTGTGCTCTCCACCGTAAGTTAACGCCTATGTCGGCGAGGGGGGGATGGGCACCGTCTACCGAGCCGAGCAATCGCAACCAGTCAAGCGGCAGGTGGCGCTGAAGCTGATCAAGCTCGGCATG
>DASXJP010000633.1:0-5778 GCA_036497345.1 Thermoanaerobaculia bacterium | reverse complement strand
AGTTCTGATTGCCGCGTTCCGGATACAGGATGGTAATGCCGGTGTTGCTTGGGTTGTAATCGCCCTGCCAATTGTTCTGGTCTGTCCAGCCGGCGCCGAAGTCCATCTGGTTCACCTTGACATTGCGGCCTGCCGAGTGCGCCCAGGTGTAAAGCTGCCCCTGTACGAGTGCGGAATCCGGCAGAGTGGCACCCACACCTTGCGGGTACTCGTCGTCTTCCTCATTCGGGCCGCCGAGCACATAGACAAGGCCCGACCCGTAGGTCGTATAAATCGATTCTGCATAGCTGAGGTCCTTGCGCTGGTCGGTCTGATTGTCCTCGGCGATGGATGTCCAGAGGCGCCCCAGCGGGCTCCAGTTGCTCTGAACCGCCAGGAAGTCCGCGCCTTCGTCCGCCTTATAGGGCCAGTCGCGCTGGTTGCGGACACCGATATACGCCAGGTGACTGCCCACCTTAGCAGGGTCCGTGTCCCACTTGACGGGGTGGTAGGGATTGATGTGGGTATTAACACCGAGGGTGTTGAGGAAGGCCTCGCTCGACATCGCCGTTACCGCCTGTGCCGGCAGTGGCGATGCGGTGGCCAGCAGGGTGAGACCACCAACGCTGATCATAAGGTGCCGGAGTATCGTTATGGTAGTCGACATTGGATGGACTCCTTTCGCGAGTAATATCGGGCAGCGAGTTACCAACTCGCCGCAGCGGTGGAAGTGCCAGCCGATTTTGGAAGTCTCTCGCCTCAGTCCGCATCCGGACGTGTCCGCGAGAGGGCGTACCCCAGAGCGGTGAGGGCCAGCATGCCGGCGCTGATGACACCTTCGTGGATTTTCGCGAGGCCGGCGCGGTCCTGCGGATCGGGAAACTCCTGCGCGATGCTGCCGGCGCCCGGGAAGGCGAAGCCGGGCGGCTGCTGTTGCTGCCGCAGGAGATGGAGATCGGTACGGCCCGCCGCGAAAGGCCAACGCCGCGGGAAAGGGACGTTTCGAAGCTGCATAGCGTCCTCCAGGGGTACTTCTGTCGTACCGGCGATCGCCGGGGCGGATAAGAGCCCGGCGTTTGGGACGAATGCAATTCGCGTGCTTATCTTTGGAGAAGACGAGCCAGCTCGTCGATCAGCTCGGGAAGCAGGTTGACCGATCGCGCCGCGTTCTCCTCGGTGAGGTAGTCCCAGCCGCCCGGCTGTCCCCAGAGCAGCTCATAGCTCAGCGTCCCGTGACTCCGGATGTCGCCGACCGAATAACAGACCTGGCCCATGCGCGAGCCGAAATTAGAGCTCTGCTCGCTCCCCTCCACCCGACCGGGCCCGCCCCTCCAGCCATGCATCGAGGCTCAGCAGGTCACGCCCGGCAGGGGCTGCCAGGACGAAGGTCAGGAGGACGAGCCGCGGGAAGATGTGGTGGGTGGTGTCGAAGAGGGGCTCCTTCAGGAGATGGCCGTAGTCGACGATGATGAGGATGATCCCGAAGGCGATCCCCGCTTCCCGCACCCGCAGGCCCAGGCACATCAGGGCGCCCGCCACCAGCTCGACGATGGGGATCACCGTGCCGGAGGCCCACAGCAGCCAGACCGGGAGCCAGGTATCCGCATAGGGCTCGACAAAGAGCTTCCGCGCGTGCTCGGTCGGTCCCAGGTCGAACGTCTTCCACCAGCCGGCCATGAAGAAGATCAGCCCCAACACCCAGCGCACGAAGAAGATCGCCCAGCTCCAGCCGTCGAGACGCCCGCTCTTGACCTCGTCCATGGCCTCTCCTTCAGTCTTGGTTTCAGCTCGTCCAGGAGAGTAGAACAGACCACCTCAACTGTCACCTCACCTAAGCGCAAGAAGGATGAGCGGCATCGGTTCCGGAAAGACCCGGCCCGATGCCGGCAGGGCCGCTCTCCGGGGGTCGAGACTGCCGGGCACAGAATGCCGGCGAGCGGCGACGAGACCACCGGAGCGGACGGGAGCTCAAAAATGGGGCGGGGCTGGAGAGAAGAGCGCTCGGGCAGCTCGCCGGCCGCTGCCCGAGTCGAAGAGCTCTACTTGAGAATCGAGGCGAGCTTGGTCTCGGCCTCCTGATGCAGGGTGGGCGGCGCGCCGAAGTAGACCGCGGCGGTGCGCCCCTGGCGGTCGAACACCAGGAGCGTCGGCACCGCGCTCACGTCGCCGAAGGCGCGGCCGATCTCCGGGGTGCTCTTCACCCAGGTGAAGGGGACCTTCAGCTCCCTCGCCCACTGGCGGATGCCGGCCTCCTCGGATTCGATCGCGATGGCGACGACCGCGACGCGGTCCCCGTAGCGCTTCTTGAGCTCGCCCAGCCAGCTCATCGCGCCACGGCAGGGCGGGCACCAGGTGGCCCAGAACTCGACCAGCACGACGCGGCCGGCGAGGTCCTTTTGCGTCAGGGTCTTGCCGTCGAGATCGGTGAGCCGGACCGCGGGGAACGCGGCGACCTCACCCGCTTTCGCCGGCGCGGCCTGGGCGCGGGCGGCGTCTTTCTGTCCGGACAGGATCAGCCCGACCATCCGCGTGAGGTCGGCGCGGAACCGCTCCTGGCTCGCCGCGTTTTTGATCGGCGCGTAGCGTCCGCCGGACGTCGTCTCCCCGCCCTCCCCCTTGCCGTAGAAACCGAAATCGTTGGGCGTCGCCACCAGCACGTCGTCGACGAAGATCGCGGGGTAGCGCTTCACTCCGTAGCGCTTCGCCAGTGCCGATTCGCCGTAGTTCTCCGAGATGAAGCCCGCCTTGCCGTTGAACCCCGCCACCACGTTTTGAGCCAGCAGACCTGCTGGATCGGAGAGCCCTCACGTGTAGGGCCAGCGGACGAGCGTGACGGTGACCTGAGGCTTGGGCTTCTGGGCCTCCGGCTTGGCGGGCCCCAGCGCGGCGAAATAGCGCGGCAGCACGTCGGCCGCGATCGCCGCCGACGCCGCGGGGCTGGTGCCCGGCGCGGCGCTCGCCATCTCGTCCTGCGCCCCTTCGAGCATCATGCGGCCGATGCTGTGATCGACGCCCCCCGTGGACAGGCGCGCGGCGTATTCGTCCAGCCGTTTCCTGAGCTCGGCGGGCGCGAGGGTCGGTACGGGCTGCCGCAGCGGCGCGAAGATCAGCGCCGCGTCGAGGTAGCGCAACAGCGCGCCATAGCGGAGGCCGGCCGCGTCGAGCTCGCGCGCCTCCTTCAGTGTCGCGTTGGCGGTGATGAAGGTGCCATGCCGGTCGATCGACACCGGCGGCCGGTACGCCTTGTACAGCTCGGACTGCAAGGCGTCGATCTCGGGGCGCAGCGAGCGCAGGGGGGGCGGCTTGAGGGCCGAAGGGGTGGAGAGCCGGCGGCAGAGCTCCAGGAGCTGCCGGTCCGCCTCCGCGGTGGCGATGTAGTAGAGGCCGTCGTCCGGCGTCGTGCTCTTTCCATAGTCCAGGCTGGCCACGTAGTACTCGCGCACCTGGGGGTGCGCCGCCTCGCCCAGAGCCCGCAGGGCCGCGGGTTGCACGCCCGCGAGAACGTCGGGAGTCGCCGGCTTCAGGTCGGCCTGCAGCAGCTTGCCCATGCGCCCCCACTCGGCTTCGAAGCGCGCCATGTCCTTGCGCTGCTCGGCCGGGCGCTGGCTCAGGTAGACGCCGATCGCCAGGCTCTCCCGCGCCATGACCAGGCGGTGCAGGGCCAGCAGCCGCCGTCCGTGGGCCAGATCCTGCGCGGCGCGCGTGAGCTGGGGCTGAGCACCCTGCTTGATCCCGACCCAGTCCCCATGGGACGCGACGTCGCTGCGCAGGAACGCCGACCAATGCTCGATCTCGGCGGCGAGCGGGTCCGGCGGGTTCGCCGGGCCGGCGCCGAAACCGGGGAGGACCCTCGCGAGCGCGAGGACCAGCAGCATCGCGACCACCGCGATCCCCATCCAAGGTATATTTCGAGCTCGACTGTTCTTCATTCACGCTCCTTGAGGCGGCCTGTCCTTGTGGCCGCCGTCGCTGGCTTATCTTACGCCAGACAGGGGAAGAAGGTTCACCATATCCGTAAATGGCGAGAGCTCCCCCACGATCGGATCGCGGGGGAGCTCGACGCCGGCGCGCTCCTCCTACCGGCTGCCCGTGCGGATCACGGCGACCCTGTCCCCGGGACCGCCATCATCGTCCTCCTCGTCGCCGTCGAGGATACCATTCTCGTTGCGATCGATGCCGACGCGTACCCCCGAGCCCGGCGGCGTGCAGGTGTAGGTCAGCTCGCCGCCTTTGCGCGAGGCGGTCTGCCGCAGGCTGGTATCGGAGATCGGCGCGTCGTGCCTCCGGTTGCCGATGAACAGGCCTGAAGCGACGTCGTAGAGATAACCTTTTTCGCCGTGCTCGTCCCCGCCCTTGGCCACCAGATCGCACTCCCCCGCCCGGGCGCGGTCGATCAACAGGTCGATCCGCGCTCCGACCACGGCGCCGTTGTCCTGCGTGAGCGTCGTCTGCTGCCCGACGATGGGCGCCAGGTTGCTGTCGAAGGCGAGCAGGAAGTCCTCGACCTGGCGTTTCTGGAGCTCGCCGGCCGGTCCTGGCAGGAACCCGCCCGGAGTCTGCGGTGACTGGTCGAAGCCCCCCCCGTTGGTGGTGACGCTGTTGAAACGGAAGACCGTCGGAATGCTCCCGTCGTGGTTGAAACCGAAGCCGCGGACCTGATCGCCCATAAAGGCATCGCTGCCCGGCAGGGTCGGGATGTTGGGCATTCCGAACATGCCGACCTTCTGGTACTGGTTGCGGAGGTGCGGCGTCTTGAATCCCTCCGTTCCGCCGTCGAAGGTATAGCGGCCGTCGGTGCCGAAGAAGCCTGGAGCGGCCACCCCCTTGTCCGCGTTGGCCTGGGGGTCGAGCCGGTGGCACGACTCGCAGGTGCCCGAGAGGTCCGAAATGTTGTTGACGAAGAAGTCCCGTCCCGCCTGCTGGCTCGGGGTGAGATGGTTATTGAGCATCCGGATCGGGTTGGGCGGATACGTGACCTGGAGGATGAAGGCAGCGAACTTCTCCATGGCCGTGTCGTCGATCGGTCCGCTGCGCCCCAGGAGATTGGGGAAGGCCCCCTGGAACTTCTTGAAGCCCGCGACCTCGTCGAACGTGCCGCTGTCCGGCTGCGCGCTCGGATTGTCGTTGCCGCCGGTGCGGTCGCCGCGCCAGTGCATGGGCCCATGGTTCGCCATGCCGCGCAGGCTCTGCGTGGCCATGGGTCCCTTCATGGGGTGATGGGTGTCTGTCAGCCCGAATGCCGAAGGCGGAAGCGCGAACGGCCCCGGAATGGGCTGCACCACGCCGTCCGGATTGCCGAGGTCCCAGGCCAGGCTGTCGAAATCGCCGTTGACGTGGCAGCTGGCGCACGACGAATCGCCGTGGCTCGAAGAGAACGACGTGTCGTAGAGGACCGGACGCCCGGCCACCACGCTCGGCGGCTCGGGATTGTACATGGCGACGTGCCCGATCTCTCCGCCCGAGATCGTATCGACGATGGCGATCGAGTTGTCGAAGCGGGTCAGCGTGTAGAGGCGGTGCTGGTCCTCCTGGAGCACCAGGCCGGTGAGGCCGCCGCCGGACACCTTGATCTGATCCGAGGTGCTCGGCGTGAACGTATCGTTCTCCAGGGCGGTGGTGTCGAAGACGCCGATCTTGGAGGTGCCGAGAGTCGCCACGTACAGCGTCCGGCCGTCGCTGGTGACCGCCATCTGCTGCGGCAGCGCGAGGCTCTTGTCGTTCTCGGAGTTCGGGATCGTGTCGCAGCAGGCGGCGTAATTGATATGTTTGTTGAGGTGCCGCGGAGCGACGCTCCCCCCG
>DASXJP010000632.1:0-25750 GCA_036497345.1 Thermoanaerobaculia bacterium | reverse complement strand
CCGTCGGCGTCCTCGCCGGTTCGCGGTGAGTAATATCCGCCTATGATCAAGCACACCACAATCGAGATCGATGACGACCTGCTCAACCGAGCCAAGAAGGCACTGGGTGAGGCTACAGCGCGAGCCACCGTAGAGGAAGCGCTACGCCGTGCGGTCGCCGGCGCCGAGACTGAGCTCGAAGTCGAGCCGCGAAGCAGCGGTGCTACCTGGAGCAGTTGAGCCCGCGCGTGGACGTCACCGTGCTCGCATCGAAGGAGATGTGGCGGTGAGGGGGTGGCTCCTCGACAAGAGCGCCGACCTTCTCCCCCTCACCCTTTGTGGAGCTCGCGCAGGATTCCGGGCTGCTTTTGGACGTACCTGTACTCGTGCCAGGTAAGCAGGACCACCCCCACGTCCAGGACGGTGAGCACCACCATGCCCGTGGAATATACGTGGCTCAGGTGATAGAGCTGGTAGACGATGAAGAAGGTGAAGACGGCGATCGACGCCGGATAGGCCCACAGACGCCGGCGCAGCAGCTCCACCACGAGGACGATCTTGACGACGCCGTGCGAGAGCAGGTAGGCGGCGAGAAAGTGCCGCGAGTATGCCGTGAGGCCGTGAGACGCGTGGAGCAGGAGATGGGCGATCTTGTCATTCGGATCTTCGGCCAGCTCCGGCCGGGTGAGCGCGAGGAACAGGTGGGTGATCCGACTGGGGCTCAGCGCCAGGAGCAGGCCGCCACCGAGGACCTCCAGAGCGCCGTCGATCCCTTTGAGGACGACGCCGATCTCGAAAGTCCAGTGAAGATATTTCTCCCGGCGACCGAGCTCTTTCATTGGGTCCCAGGCTCCTTCAAGGCCACTCGTTGCGCTGCACCACCGGGAGCTGTAGCGCCCGTTCGCGATCCAGATCGAGCGAGCCCACGTGCAGGGCGAGAGGGGATTGCACCCATTTGTAGATCGAGCGGGTGAAGAGCGCCGCGAAGCGGTCGGCCCAGGCGGCGAGGCGGTCCGCCGCGATCTCGGGGAAGACCGTGCGCAGGGCGGCCGCCACCTCGGGGGGCGAGAGCTTCTCTCCGGCATAGAGATAGAGGCAGGTGTCCAGCACCGGGAAGGGCATCAGCTCCCCTTCGGCCGTCTGCTCGGCGGCCAGCTCCGGGCCGGGCTCCGTCTCCAGGGTCTGGCGGATGCCGGCGAAGCCGAAGCGGGCCAGGAAGCGTTCGAGCAGGGCCACCACCACCGTCTTCGGCACGTTGGCGATCACCGACAGCGCCCCTTCGAGGTCGCCGCCGATGGTGGTATACCCCACCGCCTTCTCGCTCATGTCGCCGGTCTGGAGGAACAGGGCCCCCGAGCTGTTCGCCCAATTCCACATGCGGACCGACCGCAGCCGCGCCTGGATGTTCTGGAGGGTGAGCCCGGTCGGCTCGCCGCCGGCCAGCATCTCGCGCGTGGCCTCCGCTTCGCGGTCGAACGCCTCCTCGATGGGCACCACCCGCAGGGGGACCCCCAGCTCCTGGCAGAGGGTCGCCGCGGCGCCGCGCGTCCCCTCCCCCGAGTAGCGGGTCGGCATGTAGAAGGCCTGGATCAGATCCCCTGCCCGCTTGCCGTCGCCCTGCATCAGACAGGCGGCCCGCCAGGCGATCAGCAGGGAGAGCATGGAGTCGCGCCCGCCGGAGAGGGCGATCCCTAACGCGCGGAAGGCGCCCGATTTCTGGAAGTAGTCGCGCACGCCGAGGGACAGCGCCTCGATGAGGTCGTCCAGCACCTCCTCGCGGGCCGTGCGCTCGGGAGCGCCCGCCGCCGGCAGGAAGAGGCTCTCCCAGGACGGAACCGGGTAGCGCAGAGAATCCGGGATCTCCGTCGGATGATCGCTCCGCAGCACCGGCACGGCGATCTCCTGGCGCTGGAGCTCCTCGCAGTCGCTGCGCCAGGTCGAGGCCTCGCGGCGGGCCCGCACCGTGCGGTCGAGATCGACCACGCAGGCCATCCACCCCTCGCGGAAGCGGGGGGCCTCCAGCATCGGCCGGCCGTTCTGGAAGACGAAGCCGCCGCCGTCGAACACCAGGCCGTCCTGGGCGCCGACCCAGTTGGCGTAGGCGAGCGTCGTCTGGTTGTCCGCCGAACGGGTGGCGAGCATCTCGCGGCGGGTGGAGACCACGCCGACGCGGAACGGCGAGGCGGAGACGTTGATCACCAGCTCCGCGCCCGAGTAGCAGCGCCGCCGCATCGGCCCGTCCGGGGACCAGACGTCCTCGCAGACCTCGACCGCCAGCAGGCCGAAATCGAAGGCGAAGAGATAGTCGCCCAGCGGCACGCCGCCAGCGTCGAGGGCCAGCCCCGGCGCGCCGCGCGAGAAGGTGCGCGCCTCGTAGAAGACGTTGTAGGTGGGGAGCTTCTCCTTGGGGACGAAGCCGAGGATCTCGCCGCCGTGGAGCACCGCGGCGCAATTGAAGATCTGGCCGCCCACCCCCACGGCCACTCCCACCACGAGCACGGTGGGGAGATCGACCGTCTCCTCGGCGAGCCGCTCGAGCTCGCTGCGCTGGGCGGCGAGGAACGCCCGCCACTGGATGAGGTCCTCGGTGGGATATCCGCCCACCACCTGCTCCGTGAAGCACCCGACCGTCACCCCGTCCGCCGCCATCTCGCGGGCCTGCGCGACCACCCGGTCGACGTTCGAGCGCACCGCCCCCACCGTGGGGTTGACGTTGCCGAGCGCGATCTTGATCAGCCGCATGCGTGCCTTCCTCCAGGGGGAACTTACCACCCCCCCGCGCCGTAATGTCAGCCGTAAGCTTGACGCGTCATGCTTCTCCCACTGGAGACTTCCAATCGAGATGAGGTGTGGGGATGGCGCGCGAGACAGCACTGCGAATCGAAGATTGCCGAGCGGACACGGTCCTCGGCGGCCCCGCCGCCGGGCAGGAGACCGGCGGTCTCATCGGGCGGAAGGTCGGCACGATCCGCATCCACAAGCTGTTGGGCGAAGGCGGGATGGGAGCCGTCTACGCGGGGTTCGACGAGCGGCTCCGGCGCGAGGTGGCGCTCAAGGCGGTGCGCACGGACGTCCTGACGTCCAACGGCCGGTCGCGGCTGCTGAGCGAGGCGCGCGTCCTCTCCCGGCTCAACCATCCAAACATCTGTGCGATCCACGACTTCGTCACCGGCGAGGAGACCGACCTCCTCGTCCTCGAGCTGATCCGCGGCAAGACCTTGCGGGAGGCGATCCAGGAGGGGATCGAGCCCGCGGCCCGGCTCGGCATCGCCGAGCGGATCGCCGACGCCCTGGTGGCCGCGCACGCCCAGGGGATCATCCATCGCGATCTCAAGTCGAGCAACGTGATGCTCACCTGGGACGGCGGGGTGAAGGTGCTCGACTTCGGTATCGCCCGCCTGGGCGAGGACGCGCTGGCCACCGCAGCCCTGGGGATCGACCCGGATCACACGGCCGTCTTCATCCCGGAATCCGAGGGGTCGTTCCAGCCCGCCTTTACCGGGCGGGGAAAAGTGGTCGGCACCGCCGGCTGCATGAGCCCGGAGCAGGCGCGCGGCGAGGCGGTCTCCGTCGCCAGCGACATGTACTCCTTCGGGCTGCTGCTGCAGGAGCTGTTCACCGGCAAGCCGCCGTACGACCCGGACCTCGGCGCCTTCGAGCTCCTCAGGGAGGTCCAGAAGGGGCGCACCCTGCCGGTGACCGGGATCGACGCGCACCTGACCGACCTCATCGAGAGCCTGAAGTCCCTGGCACCCGAGAGCCGGCCTTCGGCGTCGGAAGCGCTCCAGCGGTTGCTCTGGATCGGCGACAAGCCGCGGCGGCGCAACCGGATGCTGGGAATCGGGCTCGCCGTGCTCCTGGTGATCGCCGGGGTGGGAAAATACACCTGGGACCTGCGCCAGGAGCGCGACGCGGCGGTCCGCGGAGAAGCGCTACGCCGAATCCGAGGCGCTCTACCGCCGCGCTCTGGCCATCTACGACGCCGCTTATCCGCCGGCCCATCCGGAGCGGCTGGCGCTGCTCAAGGGCTACGCCACCCTGCTGCGGGTTATGGGGAAGACGGAGCAGGCGAAGGCGATGGAGCGCGGGGCGAGGGGGGTGTAGTGAGACCGCCCGCGGGTTCCTCGGGATCGACGCCCAACTCGCGCAGCTTGTTCTCGGCCTCGCGGCTGCGCGCCCAGTAGCCCTGGCCATCCGCCATCTGTTTGGCGAGCCGCAGGTAGGCAATGCCCAGATCCTTCTGGCCGGCTTCGAGGGTGGCGAGCCCCAGCACCACGAGGCAGTGGGATTTCCGCAAACCCAGGCCGAGCTCGTTGGCCAGGCTCATCGCCTGCATGGCCTGATCCCGCGCTCCATCGACATCCTTCTGATCGAGGGCGAGGCGCGCCAGCGCGGTCAGAGCCCGAATTTCGAGCTTGCGGCACCCGATGCGCCGCGCCTCGCTCAGCACGGCGTTGTACTCCAGGCGCGCCTGGACCGGCTGTCCGGTACGGCTCAGCCGGTGCCCTTCCGAGATCCTCGCGTTGATCACGAGCTCCGGGAAGACGCCTGACTCGGCCAGGGCCCGGCTGTTGCGGATTAACAGGTCCGCCTCCCCCCATTGCTGCGTGGTCAGCTTGATGTCGGCCAGATGCTTGAGAAAAATGCTCTGCGCTCTGAGATTGTTGCCTTCATTCAGAAGAGCGAGCGACCGCTCATACAGATCGGAGGCTTCCAGCAGATTTCCTCGCAAGTGGGCGATCAGGCCGCGCAGGCCGAGGATGCGCGCCTTGTAGTCGTCGTCAGGCGATTCCCGCAGGATCCTCTCTGCGTCCTCAACGTATTGCCCGGCCGCCGCCAACCGCCCTCGTTCGAGAGTGGTCATTGCGAGGCTGAGCAGGACCTCCAGATGATAGCTGCCACCGCTTTGGTGGTCTTCGATCAGACGGCTGATCTCGCAGGTCTTCTCCCAGAGGGAGCAGGCTTCGACGACATGGCCTTCTGCGCTGTAAGCCAGGGCGACGTCGTTGTAGAGCCAGGCCAATTCGGCGGGATACAAGGGGGCCCCTTCAGCCTCGGTAAATCGTCGGGCGTCGGGATACTCGCAGTAGGTCCACTCCCCCGGCGACACTCTCCTGGCCAGATCGAGCAGCCGCAGCCCATATTGCAGATAGTTTTCATAAGGACACCACCGTGGAGCTGTGTTCGCCTCCATTCGGGTCCTGATCAGGTTATAAGCGTCCCGGCAGAGCTCGCGCGCCAGCACCGGGTTCAACGGATTCCTCTCGAGATCCTCCTCTGCCTTGAGGAGGATCTGAGCGAAAAGATCGCGGACGTGCGGACAGTGGCCCGGGGAGGGAGCGACCCCCTGCCGACCGGAGGTGAAACCCGAAAGGCCGAAGGCAGGGAGAGGGTCCTCTTCAGCCCCTTGCAGGGGACGGAACAGAGCCGAGCGGACCGTCACGTGAACCGTATAGCCAAACGTGTCCGGACGACTCGGCTGTCGCAGCCTGACCAGCAGGCCTGTCTTGACGAGCTTCATATACAGTGGCCTGCAGAGATCGTTGTACGGCTTAATCTTCTTCTCCTTGCAGGCTTCCTTGAAGCAGAGCTCCAGAGTCGTCGTACAGATAGGATTCAGAAAAAAACTGAGCCGCTCCAGAAGAGGCCGGGCAAGCCCTCCCCCCTGATCGTCGTCAAGACGCTCCACCATGAGTCGGACCATCGCATGCAGCCGCTCGTCGCGCAACTCGTTCTCCAGCCGATGAATCAATTCCTCGAGCCTTTCGCAAACCTGGGAGAAAGAGAGTCTCGAAGCGCCGTGCCTCACATACTGCCTGGCCAGGTAGAGCCCATAGGCGTGCCCGCGCAATAAGGAGCAGAGAGCCGAAACCTTCTCCTCCTTGGCTTTCGACAAGCTATCGAAAGGCTTTCTGAGGAGGAGATCGTGGGTCGTTGCCCGCGACAGACCCAGGGAGAGGATCGGCCCGTGCGGCACGATCTCGTCCAGGTCGGCCGGACGTTGCCGGCCAGCGATCACCACGGTGCTCTGGCTCTCCGGACAGGCTACCGCCCGGAGAAGCCGATGGAACGTGGCACTGTAGGAGACAGCCCGACCATCGATGCCTTCGCGGCGCAGAAGCCGCTCGCAGCCGTCGATAACGAGCAGGAAACGACCCTTCTTCAGGCAACGGACGATGCGTTCAGAGAGCGTACCCGTAGAGCATTTCTCGCCCGCGGGATCGAAATAGCACAACGCCGCCTCCAGCGCCGTGATGGATTCGTTCGCGTAGTGTGCGTTCCAGTAGAACCCTCCCGCGAAGCCAAGTCTCTGGGCGGATTTCACGAGTGCCAGCAAGTGATGAGATTTGCCACACCCCGAAGGGCCGACCAGCACGATCACACCGGGCTCTTGCACCGCCTCCTCCAATCGAGGAGGAGCAGGAGCCGGCACGGCGGCGAGAGACCGGATCTCGCAGTGGGGCTTAGGAGCGCTCTCCAAAGGGGGAGCCCACCTCATTTTCGGCTTTTCACTCGCGTGCTTCCGCGCCTCATCCAGATTCTCCCGGATCTCTCTCAGCTTGCGGCAAAGGGCGTCGGTGAGATCCTCGTCCTTAGATTTCAGGGGAATGGGGCACACGTTCACACCCAAGCGCTCGAATAATCCCGCGAAGCGGTAGTCTTCTTCGCCCGAGAACGAAGAAATGAGCGCGAAGAGGGGTCGTGCGCCCTTTCGCGCTGGGTTCAAGGCGATGAACTGCCGCAAGGGCCGGAGAAGATCCTCATCCTCTAATCCGTAACCGATGAACAGCAGTGGGTTCGACCCGAACAACAGCTCGACGTTCTGTTGAAATGCCAACGATGCACCCTGCTGCCGATCCAAATACCATCGCCGGTAATCATCTTCCGTGGCGATCACCGACCGCGGCTGGTCGTAGCGGCCGTGACAGTGGAAAACTCGGGACTCAGGCTCTTGACCGTCTGCCAAGGCGAAGCGAACGAGTCGCTCGAGCCCGTCGAGATCCTGAGTGAAAGAGGCCTTGCAGTCGAGGGCTTTCATGCCCAGCCCATGCCGCTGGTCGTCCAAGCCGAGATCCTGGTGGCAAGCCAGCCCGCAGCCCGACAACGCCCGCTCGATCTCGCAGTCGTAGTTGGTCGTGACGAACCGCCGGATTGGCAGTCCCAAAAGGGGCTGAAAAGGGTCTTTCGGTCGGTCCAGGTCTGTCTTGGGCCGGAAACGGCGGCGGATATAGTCATCGTAGACCGAGAGCCGCCCGTTGCGTTCCAGGGCGGTCCGGCAGGCGCCGATAAGGAACATGAATTCGGTCGGCTTTAGCTTGTCCTTCGCCTTCTCGGCCTCCTCCCTCAAAGTTTCGATGTTGCGCGCCTCCAGAGCATTGATGCCCTCCTCCCTCAGCGCGCATGAGGTTTCCGCCAGGACTTCGAGAGCGAAACATCTCCAACTCGGGTAGTCAAACTCTCTCGATATGCCGCTGCCCAGAAAGGCGACGACGTTTCCCTGATGAAGGGCGCGCAGCAGCAAACCCTCATTGCGCGCCCATCGCCTGCCGACGGGCTCGCAAGGATCTGGACGGAGCAAGGGAGAAGCAAAATCTATCCGTTGGGTCATGCTTAAGCTCCCGGACACTCTCGGCTCGAGAAACTCGATAACCGCCGACAAGAGGATGTCCCTCTCGAAATCTCCAGAAACGTCCTCTCTGAAGGGTGTAGGAAAAGTATAAAACATTTCCTGCCGGCCAGCAAAGGGCCGAGCCCTAACCGGTGCTCCGCTGGACCTCCCAGCGCCAAAAGGGGCCGAAGGGAACGGCCCCCCTCCCGTTCCCCCGGCCAAGACACTTCGCTTGTCAAAGAACCGCGCCGCTCATCCGGGAGACGCCTCCGGACGGGCTCGACGCCGGATGTGACGGCGGAGCTCCTGGGTCCGAAGGCACCCCTGAGCCTCTTCGGCGGCCTCTCTCAGGCTGCCACCAAGGCTCTGGACAAACGGCAGTTATATGCATATAGTAGTCGTCTGGCTTCGATCTTTCAAGCCTCCGCAGACTGGAATTTGAAGCAGCCTTCGCGGGCCGCGGTGAGCTTTCAGCGCCTCTTTCCCCTGGGATAAAAAGACATCCCCTGCGGGGAACGAGGCGCGAAGAGGAGGGAATGGCGCATTCCCCCTCCTTCGTGGAGCATTCCCTCCACGAAATGCCGCATTCCCTCGGATGCACATGACGCGAAGAGCCGTTCGAGCCCCATTCCCCGCGCGTTGGATGACGCGAGCTCCGGGGAATGGCTCTCGACGAGCTCTTCGGAAGGCGCGAAGAGGAGGGAATGGGATGAGAAGAAGGCTTCGCGCCTCTTTCCCCCGAGGGAATGGGCCGCGAAGGGTCGAAGGCGTAGCGCGAAGGGCGGGGAATGAGGCTCGCAGAGCCCGGCGAGCCGTTCGACGTCGGGGGAATGAGCCTCGCGGCGCGGGGAATGCGATCCGCGGGCGAGCTCGCGCTCTTTGAATACTGAATCGGAGGACGTTCCGGGGAGGGCGGACGGGGCTCTCGCGCCTTGGCGTGGCGGAGCCCCGTCTCTTGATCAGGCCTCGCTCACCCGTACCGGCCCGTGATGTAGTCCTCGGTCTGCCTCTTGGCCGGCTTGGTGAACATCTGCTTGGCGGTGTTGAACTCGATCAGCTCACCGAGGTAGAGGAAGGCCACGAAGTCCGCCACCCTCCCCGCCTGCTGGAGGTTGTGGGTGACGATGGCGATCGTATAGTCCTGTTTGAGCTCGCAGATCAGGTCCTCGATCGCCGCGGTGGAGATCGGATCGAGCGCCGAGGTGGGCTCGTCGAGGAGCAGCACCTCGGGCTTCACCGCGATCGCCCGCGCGATGCAGAGGCGCTGCTGCTGCCCGCCGGAGAGGCCGCGGCCGGTCTGCTTGAGCTTGTCCTTGACCTCGTCCCAGAGCGCGGCCTTGCGGAGAGCCCACTCCACCCGCTCGTCCATCTCGGCCGGCTTCAGCCGCTCGTAGAGCCGCACTCCGAAGGCGATGTTGTCGTAGATCGACAGCGGGAACGGCGTCGGCGCCTGGAAGACCATCCCGACCTTCTTGCGCAGCAGGTTGAGGTCGGTGCGGCCGTTGAGGACGTTCCGGCCGTCGAGCAGGACCTCCCCCACCGCCTTCTGCCTGGGATAGAGCTCGTAGATCCGGTTGAAGGTGCGCAGCAGGGTCGACTTGCCGCACCCCGAGGGGCCGATCAGCGCGGTCACGAGCTGGGAGTGGATGGTGAGGCTGATCCCCTTGAGCGCCCGCTGTTTGCCGTAGAAGAACTCCAGGCTCTTCACCTCGATCTTGGGCTCGGTCTCCGGCGGCGGCTCGGCCAGCCGGATGGACGAGGTGATGGAGATCGGCGTCGCGGTGGCGGCCGGCGGCGGGGGGACGGTTTCGGTCATGGGGATGGAGGATTGGAGGTCCTGGAGGTCCGGCACGGACTTTACTCCCCTTTCTTGCGGCGGAACACGATCCGGGCGGTGATGTTCAGGGCGAGCACGCCCAGGGTGATCAGGAGGGAGCCCGCCCAGGCCAGGCGCACCCAGTCCTCGTACGGGCTCATGGCGAACTGGTAGATGACCACCGGCAGGTTGGCCAGCGGCGTGCTCATCCGGCCCCAGAACTGGTTGTTGAGGGCGGTGAAGAGGAGCGGCGCGGTCTCGCCGCTGATCCGCGCGATGGCGAGCAGGATGCCGGTGAGGATGCCCGGCCGGGCGGCGCGGTAGGCGATGGCGAGGATGACCTTCCACTGCGGCGCCCCCAGGGCGGCGGCGGCCTCGCGCAGGCGCACCGGCACCAGGGCCAGCATGTTCTCGGTGGTGCGCACCACCACCGGGATGGCGATCAGGGCCAGCGCGAACGCCCCCGCCCAGCCGGAGAAGTGCCTCATGCGGACCACCGTCACCTCGTAGACGAAGAGGCCGATGATGATCGACGGCGCCGAGAGCAGGATGTCGTTGATGAAGCGCACGGCCGCGGCGAGCCACGAGCCCTGCCCGAACTCCGACAGGTAGGTGCCGGCCAGCACGCCGACCGGCGCGCCCACCAGGATCGCCGTGCCCGCCATCATCAGGCTGCCCACGATGGCGTTGAGCAGTCCCCCCTTGTCGCCGGGGGGCGGCGTGGACTGGGTGAAGACCGCCGGATGGAGCCCCTGGAATCCCCGCGCGAAAAGGCTCCAGAGGATCCAGGTCAGCGCCGAGAGCCCCACCAGCATGGTGGCCACCGACAGCGTCAGCGCCACCGCGTTGACCGCCCGGCGCCGCAGGTAGAGGGCGGAGGCCATCAGGAAGGTCTCCCTTCCGCGCGCTGGAGGCGCAGCAGCAGCAGCTTGGAGAGGGCGAGCACGATGAAGGTGATCACGAACAGCAGGAAGCCGAGCGCGATCAGCGACGAGGTGTAGATCGGCCCCACCGCCTCGGTGAACTCGTTGGCCAGGTTGGAGGAGATGGTGTTGCCCGGCATGAACAGCGAGGTATTGAGATCGTGGGCGTTGCCGATCACGAAGGTGACCGCCATGGTCTCGCCCAGCGCCCGGCCGAGGCCCAGCATGATGCCGCCGGCCACCCCCACCCGGGTCGAGGGGAGGACGACGTTGCGTACCACCTCCCAGGTGGTGGTGCCCAGCGCGTAGGCCGACTCCTTGAGCACCGCCGGCACGGTCTCGAACACGTCGCGCATCACCGCCGCGATGTAGGGGATGACCATGACCGCCAGGATCAGGCCGGCGGTGAAGACGCCGATCCCCAGCGGCGGCCCCTGGAAGAGCCGGCCGACTCCCGGCCAGTTGCCGAGGTGCTCGGTCATCCAGGGCTGCACGTGCTCGGAGAGCAGGGGGGCGAGCACGAACAGCCCCCACATGCCGTAGATGATGCTGGGGATGGCCGCCAGCAGCTCGATGGCGACCCCGAGCGGCTGGCGCAGCCACTTGGGGCAGAGCTCGGTGATGAACAGGGCGATGCCGAAGCTGATCGGCACTCCCAGGAGCATGGCGATGGCCGAGGTGACCAGCGTGCCGTAGATCACCGGCAGGGCGCCGAAGACCTCGGTGACCGGGTTCCACTCCCGGCCGGAGAGGAACCGCCAGCCGAATTTGTGGAACGCCGGCAGGCTGCCGCGGAAGAGGGAGACCAGGATGGCGAGCAGGAGCACGGCGACAAGGAGGGCGAAGAAGCGGGTGAGATTGCGGAAGAAGGGGTCGCCCCACTTCCCTCGCGCCACCCGCTCCTCTCTCGCCTCCAGAGGCCCGGCCGTGGTCGAAGCATCCATCCGCGGGTTTTACTTCGCCGGCCAGACAGGCTTGCCGTCGGCCCCCTTGATCCCGGTGGCCCAGGTCTTCTCGACCATCTCCATCACCTTGTCGGGCATCGGCACGTAGTCGAGCTGCTCCGCCAGCTTATCGCCGTTGTGGTACGCCCAGTCGAAGAACTTGAGCACCTCGCGGGCGATCTCCGGCTTGTCCTGCTGCTTGTAAAAGAGGATGAAAGTGGCGCCGGTGATCGGCCAGCTCTTGGCGCCCGGCTGGTTGGTCAGCAGCAGGTAGAAGCCGGGGGCCTTGGCCCAGTCGGCGTTGGCGGCGGCGGCCTGGAACGACTCGCTGCTCGGCTTGACGTACTGGCCCGCCTGGTTCTGCATCAGCATGTAGGCGAGCTTGTTCTGCAGCGCGTAGGCGTACTCGACATAGCCGATGGCGCCCGGGATGCGGCCGGCGTAGGAGGCCACCCCCTCGTTCCCCTTGCCGCCCACACCCGTGGGGAAGGAGACCGAGGTGTTCTCGCCCACCTTCTGCTTCCACTCGGGGCTGACCTGGGAGAGGTAGTGGGTGAAGATGAAGGTGGTGCCCGAGCCGTCCGAGCGGTGCACCACGGAGATGGCCGTGGCGGGGAGCTTGACGCCCGGGTTCAGCTTGGTGAGCGCCGGATCGTTCCACTTGGTGATCTTGCCGAGGTAGATGTCGGCCAGCACCGGACCGGTGATCTTGACCTGGCCGGGGCCGATCCCCGGCACGTTCAGCACCGGCACCACGCCGCCCATCACCATCGGCCACTGGATCAGGCCGCTCTCGTTCAGATCCTTGGGCTCCAGCGGCATGTCGGAGGCGCCGAAGTCGACCGTCTTGGCCTTGATCTGCTTGATGCCGCCCCCGGAGCCGATCGACTGGTAGTTGAGGCCGACGCCGAACTTCGCCTTGTAGGCCTCGGCCCACTTGGCATAGATGGGATACGGGAACGTCGCGCCGGCCCCCGAGATGTCGGCCGCAAGCAGCGGCGACGCGGAGAGCGCGGCGGCCAGCAGGAACGCGCCGAAGCGCGTCCGTGAAGCAGTGATCCCCGAGTGTCTCATCAGATTCTCCTATTGACGGTAGAGGCTGCAACGGGACCAGGGCGGTCCCCATCCGAGGCTCCAGTATTCGGGAGCGGTGTTACGTCGCGGTGACAGAAAGCCGACCGGGAGGTGTCAGCTGAGGAAAAAATTCGTGGCCGCGGCGGTGCAACCACCCCGGTCGTTGAACGTAGAAAGACTTTGGCAAGCCTGACATCCGGAGGTATCCCATGGCCTGGAAGCTCCTGATCCCCCTCCTCGCCGCCGCGACCGTGACGGCGGGTCCGCCGGCGACCGAGGTCCAGCCGGTCCGCGAGGTCGTGCACGGCGTCGAGATCGTCGATCCCTACCGCTGGCTCGAGGGGAGCGCGGGGCTGGAGCCGGCCAAGGAGGATGCCGCGCTCGACGCCCGGGTGGCCGCCTGGACGGACGCCCAGAATGCCTACACGCGCTCGGTGCTCGACCGGCTGCCGGGGCGGCAAGAGATCGCGGCCCGTCTGCGCTCGCTGACCCACGGCGGCGGCCGCGGGAACGTCGCGCAGCGTGGGGACCTCCTCTTCTACCGGGAGATCGAGGACGGCCAGCAGCAGCCGTCCCTGCGGGTCTCTCAGGGCGGCGGACCCTCCCGCGTCCTCCTTGATCCCGCGGCGGTCGATCCCAGCGGTCTCACCACGCTCGCCTGGTATGAGCCCAGTCCGGACGGCCGGCTGGTGGCCTGCGGCCTGTTCAAGGCCGGAGACGAGAACGCGACGCTCTATCTCGTCGAGACCGCGACCGGGACCTGGCTGGCGGACGAGATCACCGGCAAGACGCGCGAGGTCGAATGGCTGCCGGACGGCTCCGGCTTCCTCTACAACCACCTTGCCGACCTGAAGGACCCGTCCTCCCGGCGCGTCCGTTTCCACCGCGTGGGCACCCACCCCCGGCAGGACCGCACGCTGAGCGAGCAGGACAAGGAGGGGCCGGGCGCCAGGACCTGGGGACCCTTCGCCCATCTCAGCCCCGACGGCCATTGGGCGGTGGTGGGCCACTGGATGGGCAGCGCCGTCAACGACCTCTGGGTGATGGATTTCCAGGAGTGGCTGCGCGCCGGCAAGGCGGAGCGGCGGCCGATCGTCGTCGGCCAGAAGGCCCAGAGCGGCCTGCCCGACGTCTACCGCAAAGGGGACCCCATCGTGGGGGACACCCTCTACATGACCACCAGCCTGAGCGCGTCCAACAAGCGGGTGGTGGCCGTCGACCTCCGCGATCCCGCGCCGGCGAAATGGCGGGAGATCATCCCCGAGCGCAAGGACGCGGCGCTCCAGAGCCTATCGCTGGCGCGCGGGCTCCTGGTGGCCGAGTACCTGCGGAACGCCGCCACCCGCCTCGAGCGTTTCGGGCTGGACGGCCAATCGAAGGGTGAGCTCCCCCTGCCGGGCCTCGGCACCGCCGACGTCATGGCCACCACGCCGGACCGGACGGAGGCTTTCTTCGACTTCAGCAGCTTCAATGCGCCGGGGGCCCTTTACAAAGTGGACCTCGTCACGGGCGAGCGGCAGGTCTGGTGGCGGAAGAGCGTGCCGTTCGACTCCGCGGCCCTCGCGGTCGAGCAGGTCGAATACCCCTCCAAGGACGGCACCCGGATCACCATGTTCCTGGTCCACAAAAAGGGGCTGAAGCTCGACGGCTGCAATCCCACGCTTCTGTACGGATACGGCGGGTTCGGCATCTCCACCACCCCCTACTTCGACGAGGGCATGGTGCCCTGGCTCGAAGCGGGCGGCGTCTACGCGCTGCCGAACCTGCGGGGCGGCGGCGAGCGCGGCGAGGAGTGGCACCGCGCGGGCATGCTGGAGAAGAAGCAGAACGTCTTCGACGACTTCTTCGCCGCCGCCGAATGGCTGATCGCGAAGGGGTATACCCGCCCGGAACGGCTCGCCATCCTCGGCGGCTCGAACGGCGGCCTGCTGATCGGCGCCGCGGTGACCCAGCGGCCGGACCTCTTCGCGGCCGGCGTCGCCATGGTGCCGCTGATGGACATGGCGCGCTATCCCAGGTTCCTGCGCGCCCGCAACTGGATCCCCGAGTACGGGTCGCCCGACGACCCGAAGGCGCTCGCCGTCCTGCTCCGCTACTCGCCCTACCACAACGTCAAGAGCGGCGTGAGATATCCGGCCCTGCTGCTGACCGCCGGCGAGCGGGACGAGCGGGTCCACCCCCTGCATGCCCGCAAGATGACCGCCCTCCTCCAGGCCGCCACGGCGAGCGATCCGGCGCGCAAGCCCATCCTCCTCCAGGTGGACCGCGACACCGGCCACGGCATGGGCGCCCCGGCCGACAAGCGGATCACGGCGGCGGTCGATCAGATGAGCTTCCTGATGTGGCAGACGGGTGGGGAGTGTACGGCGAGGGGGAAATAGCGTCCGCGGACGGCCCCGCGCGGACAAAAAAAGGGCCGGCATGTCGTATGCCGGCGGCCTATGGGGAATCTATGAGGACCTCAGAATGACAGGCCAACATTACAGCCCACATTACGCCCGCGATTTGGGCTACTCTTCCCCCGCCAAAACCGTCCGTCGAGAGGAGACCGGCATGAAGAGGTGTTGACCGGGCGGCCTTGCCCCCGGCAGAGACCTGGAGATACACTCTCCGCGCCTTGCGAGGCCCTTGACCGACGATGCCGATTCCGACGCCTTTCCACGAGCGTACGCAGCCCTTGTGCACCAGCTACCGGTGGAAGGACTGGGCGGGGTACTGCGCCGTCTGCAGCTTCGACACGTCGCACGAGCGCGAATACTTTGCCTTCCGCGAGTCGGCCGGCCTGCTCGACGTGACGCCGCTCTACAAGTACGAGGTCTCGGGGCCGGACGCCGCGGCGCTCCTCGGCCGCATGATGGTGCGCGACGTGACCAAGCTGAAGGTGGGGCGGGTGGCCTACAGTTGCTGGTGCGACGACGACGGCAAGGTGATCGACGACGGCACGGTCTCCCGGCTGGCCGAGGACCATTTCCGCGTCACCGCGGCCGATCCCACCCTCCATTGGCTGCAAGCGCTCTCCCGCGGCCTCGACGTGGAGCTCGAAGATTCCAGCGCGCGCCTGGCCGCCCTGGCGCTCCAGGGGCCAACCTCGCGGGCGATCCTGCGCGACGCCGGTATCGACGAGATCGACTCGCTCAAATTCTTCGGCGTCACGCGCGGGACGATCCGGGGGATTCCGGTCTGGATCAGCCGCACGGGCTACACGGGCGACCTGGGCTACGAGGTGTGGGTGGAGCGCGAGGCGGCAGTGGATGTCTGGGACGCTTTGATGGCCGCCGGAGGGCGGCATGGCATCGAGCCTGCGGGGCTCGACGCGCTCGACGTGGCCCGTATCGAGGCCGGATTCGTCCTCCTGGGCGTCGACTACTTCAGCTCGCAGAAGGTCGTTCTCGAATCGCGCAAGTCCACGCCTTTGGAGCTTGGCTTCGGCTGGATGGTCGACCTCGAGCGCGGCAACTTCATCGGCCGCGACGCCATTGCCGCCGAGCAGAAGCGAGGCTCGATCTGGCAGCTCGTGGGCCTGGAGGTGAGTTGGATGGAGCTCGAACAACTGTACGCCAGCTTCAACCTGCCGCCGAGCCTGCCGGCCACGGCGCGGCGCGATGCCCTGCCGGTCTATGACGAGGAGGGGCATCAGGTGGGGCAGGCCACGAGCCACACCTGGTCGCCGCTGCTCAAGAAGTACCTGGCGCTCGCCTCGGTGCGCCGCGGCTTCGAGGCGAAGGGGACGAAGCTCCAGATCGAGCACACGGTCGAATACGAGCGGCGCAAGGTCACCGCCACGGTGGCGCCGATTCCGTTCTTCGATCCGGAGAGGAAGCGCAAGCCGTGAGTGATCTTCGGGGCGGGCGGTACGACGCCATCGTGGTGGGCGCCGGGCACAACGGCCTGGTCTGCGCGGCCTATCTCGCGAAGGCCGGGCGCAAGGTGCTGGTCCTGGAGCGGCGGCACCAGGTGGGCGGCGCCACCACGACGGAGGAGATCCATCCCGGCTTCAAGTTCTCCTGCTGCTCCTACGTTGTCTCGCTGCTGCGGCCATGGATCATCCGCGACCTGGAGCTGCCGCGCCACGGCTACGAGATCCTGCCGCTGGAAGCGACGCTCACGCCGTTCCCGGACGGGCGCTACCTGCTGCGCGATTCCGATCCCGAGCGCACGCGCCGCTCCATCGCCCAGTTCTCGCCGCGCGACGCCGAGGTCTACAAGCGCTTCGGGCAGCAGATGGCCGAGCTGGGCCGCCTGATCAAGCCGCTGATCGATCAGCCGGCCCCCGATCCGCTGTCGCGTGATCCGCGGGAGCTGTTGCGCATCGCGCGGTTGGGCAAGCGGATCCGCGGCGAGGGGGACGCCTGGCTCTTCGCCAACGTCAAGATGATGACGATGAGCGCCGTGGATTTCCTTTCGGAATGGTTCGAGTGCGAGCAGCTCATCGCGCCAATGGCCATCTCCGGCATCATCGGCACGTTCCTCGGCATCCGCTCGCCGGGTACCGCCTACGTCCTCCTCCATCACTACATGGGGGAGATCGACGGCTCGTTCCGCGCCTGGGGGCTGCCCAAGGGGGGCACCGGCGCCATCGCGCAGGCCATCGCCAGCTCGGCCCGCGCGCTGGGCGTCGAGATCCGCACCGAAGCGCCGGTCGCCCACCTGCTGATGCAGAACGGCCGGGCCGCGGGCGTCGTGCTGGCCAACGGCGACGAGATCCGCGCCAGGGCCGTGATCTCGGGGCTCGATCCGCACCGCACGTTCCTGCACCTGGTGGGCGAGGAGCACCTCGATCCCGAGATCGCGCAGCAGGTGCGGCGGTTCAAGATGCGCGGCTCCTCGGGCAAGGTGAACCTGGCGCTCGACGCGCTGCCCGAGCTCACCTGCCGGCCGGACTACGGTCCCCATCTGCAAGGCGGCATTACCATCGCGCCATCGATCGATTATCTGGAGAGGGCCTACGACGACGCCAAGTACGGCGCCTTCTCGCGCCAGCCGTTCATGGACGTCCTCATCCCGTCGTTGACCGATCCCACGGTGGCGCCGCCGGGCAAGCACGTGATGTCGATCTTCGTGCAGTACGCACCCTACCATCTCAAGGAAGGGGCCGCGGACTGGCCGAACCAGCGCGAGGCCTTCGGCGATGCGGTGATCGATACGCTTTCGGAATACATGCCGAACCTGAAAAGCGTGATCCTTCATCGCCAGGTGCTCACGCCGTGGGACCTGGAGCAGATCTACGGCCTGACCGAGGGCAATATCTTCCATGGCGAGCTGTCGCTGGAGCAACTCGCCTTCCTGCGCCCGATGGCCGGCTGGAGCCGCTACCGGACGCCGGTGCGCAACCTCTGGATGTGCGCCTCGGGCACCCACCCCGGCGGCGGCATCATGGGCGTGCCGGGCGCTCTCTGCGCCCAGGCGATGCTCGGCAAGAGGGCGGTCTGAATGGGGCTCGACGCCATTGTGATCGGAGCCGGTCCCAACGGCCTCGCGGCGGCGGCGCGGCTCGCCGGAGCGGGGCGCAAGGTCGTCGTCCTCGAACGCGCGGCGGCGCCGGGAGGCCTTTCCGCGAAGCACGAGCTTCATCCCGGCTACACAGTGCCCGGCGTGCTTCACGATGAGGGCCTGGTGCCGCGGGCGATCGCGGAGCGGCTCGGCCTCGCCAAGCACGGCCTCGCGTTTCGCAAGGCCCCGTCCACGTACGTCGCGGAGGCGAATGGACCGGGGATCCTCCTGGCGGGCGATGAGTCCGGCGCTGACGCGATCGGAAAACGTTCTCAGCGCGACGCTCAGAGCTACCGGCAACTGCGCGCTTTTCTCGGGCGGATCACGCCGCTGATCCGCGCCGTGCTGGCGGATACGCCGCCGTCTCTCTCTCCTGGATCGGCCGGCGATTTCTGGCAGATCGCCCGGCGCGGCCTCTCGGTGCTGCGGCTCAGCCGCAAGGACCTTCTCGAGCTGGCGCGCACGGCGCCGATGTGCGTGGCCGACTTCCTCAACGAGCGGTTCGAGACGCCGCTCCTGGTCGAAGCGCTCGCCGCTCCCGCGGTGGCCTCCACTTGGTCCGGCCCCTGGTCGGCGGGCACGACCACCAACTTCCTGCTGCGCGAGTGCGCCGGTGGAGAAGCCCTGGCCGGGGGGCCGCCGGCGCTCGTCGCGGCGCTTCTCGCCGCGGGCCGCGCTGCCGGAGTGGAGGTGCGCACGGGCGCCGAGGTCCGGCGCATCCGGTTGGACCAGAGCAAAGTGGCCGGCGTCACGCTCGCGTCCGGCGAGACGGTCGACGCGCCGGTCGTCCTTTCCTCGGCCGATCCCAAGCGCACGATGCTGGATCTGCTCGCGCCGGGCTCTCTGCCTTTGAAGATCGAGGAGGAGCTCCACCGGGTGCGCAGCCGGGGGAGCGCGGCGAAGGTCCACCTGGCCCTTTCAGGTCCGCTGGAGCTCAACCGAAGCGACGGCCGGCTCGACGAAGCGATCCGCATCGGCGGCGGCCACGTGGACGAGCTCGAGCGCGCCTTCGACGCCATCAAATACCGTCGCTTTTCCGAGCGCCCCCACCTGGAGATCCGCGTGCCCTCCGTCGCCGATCCGGGCCTCGCGCCGGCCGGCCACCACGTGGTCTCCATCCTCGCGAGCTTCGCCCCTTCCAACCTGGAAGGCGGCTGGACGGCGGAGGCGCGCGAGCGCCTGGGCGACGCCGTGATCGCCGTCCTCGAAAGATACGCTCCGGACGTGCGCCAACGAATCGTGGCCCGGGAGATCCTGACCCCCGCCGATCTCGAAACCCGTTTCGCCCTCACCGGCGGCCAGCTCCACCACGGCGAGCTGGCCCTCGATCAACTGCTGGTGATGCGCCCGTCGCCTTCCACGGCGCGCTATCGCACCGCCATCCCCGGTCTCTTCCTGGGCGGCAGCGGCAGCCACCCGGGCGGCGGCGTGCGGCCGACGGCGGGGGTGCTGGCGGCGGAGGCCGTCCTCGCTTCCTGACCGGTGCGGGAGGTGGTGGGGACAACGCGGCCTATGAATTCATGATGCGCGAGCTGGCGGCGCGGGGGGTGGTGTTTCGGGAGACGGCGACGGCGCTGTGAGTGCCCCTGCGTATGCTAGTATGCGAGTATGAAGCGCGCCACGATCACCTTGCCTGACGATCTCGCCGACCTCGTCGATCGGGAGGCCGTACGCCGGCAAACGAGCTTCTCTGAAGTGGTCCGCCAGTTCATTATACAGGGCCTTTCTGGAGCGGGCGAAAAGCCCAGAGAGATCCCATGGGCCGGCCTCTTCAGCGATCCCGACATGGCTCCCGCCGAGCGCTTGGACGAAGTGCTCGCGGCGCACTGGGCTGATGATCTCGATCGCGATCGTGGATAGCGGCCCGCTGGTCGCGGTGGCGAACGCGGCCGATCCAGACCATCAGGCCTGCCTAGAAGTATTACGGGCGCCAGGCCTCAGGCTCGTGATCCCCGCCCTCTGCGTCGCCGAGGCCGCCTACATGATCCAAAGCCGTCGTGGGTCTTCCACGGAAGCCCGGTTCCTCCGCGGGCTCGAGGGCTTCGATGTGCAGGCTCCTGTCGCTCAGGATTGGCCGCGCATCGCCGAGCTCGTCGAGCAGTATGCGAATTTCCCTCTCGGGGGCACAGATGCGTCGGTGATCGCCCTGGCGGAGCG
This sequence comes from Thermoanaerobaculia bacterium, assembly GCA_036497345.1. GTDB lineage: Bacteria > Acidobacteriota > Thermoanaerobaculia > Multivoradales > UBA5704 > DATARR01. The sequence continues at coordinate 5,758 of DASXJP010000632.1, read as the reverse complement.
CCTGCGGACCGAAATTGTGGTTACCCTTGACCGTCGTCACTTCAGAGCTGTCCGCCCAAGGCACTGCAAGCGCCTCCGCCTGCTGCCTGTGGGCTGAGCTGGCCACATGTCCAGCCTCAAGAGCAGCCCACCCGAGAGCACCGACTTCACCCTCGAACGCGGCCGCCGTCTCTCCGCATCCCTCCTCTGGCGGCTCCAGCAGCGCTTCTTCGACACCCTGGGAGCCCAGGCCTGGACGAAGGGGATCGTCCCCCACTACATCACCGGCAACGGCTGGATCGCCGACGCCTACGCCAAGGTGGTGCTCGGCTGGCTGCGCGACTGCGCCGGGACGCTCGATGCCGATCACCCGGTCACCCTCCTGGAGCTCGGCTGCGGCTCGGGACGGTTCGGGTATCTCTTCTTCCAGCGGCTCCTCGACCTCCTGGACCGCTCCTCGCTACGCCAGGTGAAGGTCCGCTACGTGATGACGGACTTTACGGAGAGCACCCTCGAGCCCCTGCGCCGGCACGAGCTCCTCCAGCCCTGGATCGCGCAGGGGATCCTCGATTTCGCCCGCTACGACGCGTCCGCGGACGGGGAGATCCGGCTCGATTGCTCCGGCAAGGTGCTCGGGCCCGGGAGCCTGCGCAATCCGCTGGCGGTGATCGCCAACTACGTCTTCGACGGCATCCCCCAGGACGCCTTCGCGGTGCGCGGCGGCCGGCTTTTCGAGCTCCTGGCCACCCTCACGGCTCCGGACGAGGAGGAGAGCCTCGACGATCCCACCATCCTCCAGCGGGTCGAGCTCTCCTGGGAGGAGCGGCCGGCCACGCCTGAGCCCTACGGCGATCCGGAGCTCGACGCCATCCTGCGGGAATACGCGGAGAGGCTGCGCGACACGGCGTTCCTCTTCCCTTCGGCCGCCATCCGCTGCCTGCGCCGTCTGAGCCGGCTCGCGGACGGCCGGCTCCTGCTCGTCGCGGGGGACAAGGGGTACTGCCGCGAGGAGCTGCTCGCCGGCCGCGACGAGCCGTCGCTCTCCATCCACGGCAGCTTTTCGCTGATGGTGAATTTCCACGCCCTGGGGCGATGGATCGCGCACCGCGGCGGTGAATTCCTCTGCACGTCCCACATCCACTCCAGCCTGTGCGGGGTCGCCGGCGTGCTGGGACCACTCTTGGGATCAACCGCCGTGGAGACCGCGCTCGCCTTCGACGACGCCATCGAGCGGCGGGGACCGGACGACTTCTTCGATCTCAAGGTGGGCTTCGGGCACGCCTGGGACGACCTCACCCTGGAGCACCTGCTCGGCTGGGTGCGCCTCTCCGGCTGGGACGCCAACGTCCTGCTCGACGCCTGGCCGTCGCTGATGAAGCACGCGGCTTCGGCGGCCAACGTCTTCCGACTGGAGATCTACCGGACGGTCCACGAGGTCTGGAGCCATTATTTTCCGCTCCAGGAGGCGCGCGACCTCCCCTTCCACCTCGGCGTCCTGCTCTGCGAGATCGACTGCCACGCCGACGCCCTCCCCTTCTTCCACGAATCGGCGGCCGTCTACGGCCCGAACCCGGCGACGATCTACAACATCGGCCTCTGCCTCTACCACCTGGAGCACCTGGAAGAGGCCCGCGAGCAGGTCGATCAGGCCCTCGAAGGCGCGCCGGATTTCGCGCCGGCCCTGGAGCTGCGGGAGGACATCGCGGCGGCTCTCAAGGCGAGAGCCCCGAAAAAACGAAAAAAAAGAAACGTCAGGACACCGTAACCTGCGGCAGGTGCGCCATCGCCTCCTCGACCAGCGCGGTCGGATATTCGTGGTCTTGCAGCTTGCCCTGGTGGAACTGCTCGTAGGCCGACATGTCGAAATGGCCGTGGCCGGAGAGGTTGAAGGCGATCACTTTCTTTTCGCCGCTCTCCTTGGCGCGCAGGGCCTCGTCGATGGCCACGCGGACGGCGTGCGCGGACTCGGGCGCGGGGAGGATGCCTTCCGCCTTGGAGAACTGCACCGCCGCTTCGAAAGTGGCGAGCTGCTGCACGGCCCGCGCTTCGACGTCGCCGTGATCGACCAGCGCGCTCACGCTCGGCGCCATGCCGTGGTAGCGCAGGCCGCCCGCGTGGATGCTCGGCGGCACGAAGGTGTGGCCGAGGGTGTGCATCTTGACGATCGGCGCCATCGCGGCCGTGTCGCCGTAGTCGAAGGTATAGCGCCCCTTGGTGAGGGTCGGGCAGGAGGCCGGCTCGACGGCGATCACCCGGGTCTGCTTCCCCGCGGTGAAATTCTGGTGCAGGAACGGATAGCTGAAGCCGGCGAAGTTCGAGCCGCCGCCGGCACAGGCGATCACGACGTCCGGATACTCGCCGGCCAGCTCCATCTGCCGCAACGACTCGATGCCGATCACCGTCTGGTGCATCAGCACGTGCCCGAGCACCGATCCCAGGGAGTACTTCTTGCCGCCGTTCGAGGTCGCCGCGACCTCGACCGCCTCGGAGATGGCGATGCCGAGCGAGCCGGGCGAGTCCGGATTCTCGGCGAGGACGCTGCGGCCGTAGTTGGTGCGGTCGGTGGGGCTCGCGAAGACCTGCGCGCCGAAATTCTCCATGATGATGCGGCGGTACGGCTTCTGGTGGTAGGAGACCTTGACCATGTAGACCTCCAGGTCGAGGCCGAACATGTTGCACGCCATGGCGAGCGCGCTCCCCCATTGGCCGGCGCCGGTCTCGGTGGTGAGCGCCTTGGTGCCGGCTTCCTTGTTGTAGAAGGCCTGCGCCACCGCCGTGTTCGGCTTGTGGGAGCCCACCGGGCTCACCCCCTCGTACTTGTAATAGATGTGGGCCGGCGTATCGAGCGCCTTTTCGAGGCGCAGCGCGCGGTACATCGGCGTCGGCCGCCACAGCCGGTAGATGTCGCGCACCGGCTCCGGGATCTCGATCCAGCGGTCGGTGCTGACCTCCTGGAGGATCAGGCTCATCGGGAAGAGCACGGAAAGGAAGTCCGGGGTGACCGGCTCCTTGGTGCCCGGATGGAGGACCGGCTGCGGCGGCACCGGCAGGTCGGCGTTGATGTTGTACCAGGCTTGGGGAAGCTGGCTCTCGTCGAGCAGGATCTTGTGCTGGGGCATGGCGCTCTCCTTGGCTTGGCTGAATGGTACTCCCACTCCACGGGTCACGGAGACCCGCCGCCCGCGCTACAGCCCGAGGATCATCATGGCAACGGGATAGGATAGCGGACATCATGGCCGTTGACCCCGAGGAGCCCGAAGAGATCGTCAAGGCCACCCGGAGATGGCTCGAGAAGGCGGTGATCGGCCTCAACCTCTGCCCGTTCGCCAAGCCGGTCCATGCCCGGGATCAGATCCGGTACGTGGTCACTGAGGCCGAGACCCCCGAGGAGCTGCTGGCCGATCTGATCGACGAGCTCCAGACTCTGGCGGCGGCGGAGCCCGAGGAGATCGAGACCACGCTGCTGATCCACCCCAGGGTGCTGAACGATTTCCTCGACTACAACGACTTCCTGGGCGTGGCCGAGGAGACCGTGGCCGATCTCGGCCTCGAAGGGGTCCTCCAGATCGCCAGCTTCCATCCGGGCTACCAGTTCGCCGGCACCGAGCCTGACGACGTCACCAACTACACCAACCGCTCCCCCTATCCGACGCTCCACCTGCTGCGGGAAGCGAGCGTCGAGAAAGCGGTGGCGACGGTGCCGGACACGGCCGAGATCTACGAGCGGAACATGGAGACGCTCCGGCGGCTGGGGGTGGAGGGGTGGCGGCGGTTGGGGGTGGAAGGAAATCAAGGACCCAAAGGACTGCAAGGACGACAAGGACGACAAGGACAGAAAAGGCGCCCCTGAGACCGGTTCCCTGTCCTTGCAGTCCTTGCAGTCCTTTGGGTCCTTGACCTCACTTCCAGCATAGAATGTCCCCCGTTCCCGGGGAGATCACACCTTGGCCAAGGTCCTCGTCGTCGACAGCGATTCCGTGTTCGCGGCCGTTTTGGCCGACCGGCTCCACGTGGCCGGCCATGAGGTGCGGCGCTTGAGCGATGGCGCGCGGGTGGCCGCCACGGCTCAGGATCAGCAGGTGGATCTGGTGGTGCTCGGCGAGTCGCCCAACGTGGGGCTCGGCGTGATCGAGGCGCTGCGGGGGCAGTCCGCCACGCGGTCGGTGCCCGTGCTCATGATCTCGGGCCAGAGCTCGCCCGCCGACCGGGTGGCCGCCCTGCGCGCCGGCGCGGACGACTACCTCTCCCGCCCCTGTGATCTGGAGGAGCTGCTGCTCCGGCTCGACCGCCTGCTCGCCAACCGCACCGCCGCCCTCCAGGTGCTCCAGGGGGACCTCGCCAACCACCCCCTCTGGGCCCTGCTCCAGTACCTCGGCCAGGTGCGCAAGAGCGGCATCCTGCGGGTCCAGGGAGAGAGCGGCGCCGGGACGATCGAGATGCGCGAGGGCGATCCGGTCGACGCCCGCTGGCAGGAGCGGCTGCGGGGCAAGGAGGCCCTGCTCGCCCTGCTGTCGCTCGAAGAGGGGGGATTCCGGTTCGATCCCATGCTGCCCGGCTCTCCTCCTTCGGACGCCGGCGCGCTCCCCCTCCAGGAGCTGCTGATGGAGTCCGCCTGGCTCAAGGACGAGATCGGCAAACGCCGCCATCACCTGCCGCCCACGGGACAGCCCCTGCAGGCGCTCACCCCCAACCTCCCGGCGGTCGACGGCTTCCACTCCCTCCCCCTGCGGCGGGTCTTCGAGCGCGTGCTCCAGCAGCCGGGGGTGCGCCTGTTCGATCTGATCGCCGACGGGGCCGAGGCGCCGATCTCGACCCGGCTCGCCGCCGTGCTGCTGGTCGAGCACGGCGGCCTCTCTGCCCAGTCGGAGGAAACCAGCCTTGAGCTCCAGAGCACCCGCGAGATCTCCAGCGCCATCCTCTTCGAGGTGGCGATCGAGGACCTGATCGAGGCGGCGGCCGGAGCGGGGCTCGCGGCCTCGGCCCTCCCCTTCCTGCTGCTGGCCGAGCCCGCCGTCTGGCCGGACCTCCGCCGGCTGATCGAGCAGTCGCCGGGGTTCCGCCAGAACGAGGGGCTGCGCCGGCTCGTCGAGCAGGTCGAGCTCCGGAAGGCCGGCAGCGCCACCTTCCCGAGCCGCCGCGGCAAGGTCTCTCTGCACGTCCAGATCCTCGCGGACGCGGTGCAGCCGCAGGTGAACGCCATCGTCCCAGGCTGCGCGGGGATCTTCGTCTGGATCCGGGGGAGCGAGACCCTGGAGAGCGTGCGCGCCGTGGCGCAGCGGCTGGAGGCGAGCGCGCCCCGCGGCGCCGCCGGCGTGCTGGTGGCCCGCGCCGACGCCTCGGGCCTCCTGCGTGGCACGGCCCGCTGGCGGAGCACGCCCCATGAGCCGCAGAGCCTTTTGGGTCTCCTGCGGCTCCTCCATCCGGACGCGCGATAGGAGACCACACAAGGGGATTGCTCCTGCAAATTGCATGCGTTATGATGAAGGCTCAGGAGGTATTGATGCCATCTCTCCAGATCCGTGACTTGCCCAATGACGTGTATGAGGCCCTTGCGTTTCGAGCGCAGGCCGAGCATCGAAGCCTGGCCCAGCAGGCCATCGTGGAGCTACGCCGGATTCCCGAGCTGACGGCGAGAGAGCGGCGGCTCGAGCTCCTGAAAGAGCTGAAGAAGAGAATCGAGACGGAGCCGCCTTTTCGGCCCTCCCGCCCCCCCGAGGACCTCATTCGTGAGGACCGGGAACGTTGACGAGCCAAGCCGTCCTCGATGCTTCCGGCGCCG
>DASXJP010000631.1:0-3135 GCA_036497345.1 Thermoanaerobaculia bacterium | reverse complement strand
CGGCCACACAGGGCCGCCCCTACAGACATTCATTTCTGGCTGACGGTGACTTAAGTCGCTACCGGCACGGCGTTCTGCAACGGCCAGCGGGCGGCGCTCTCGCGGATCTGCTCCAGGTCCCGCCAGTAGCTCTCGATCGACTGGCGGCCGGCGTCGCTCAGGCGGACGAGGGTCTGGGTCTTCTTCTCCACGAAGCGCTTTTCGATCTCGATCAGGCCGGCCTCCTCCAGCTTGGAGAGATGGGAGGAGAGGTTCCCCTTGGTGAGGCCGGTGATCCGCAGCAGGAACTGGAAGTCGGCCCGCTCACAGGCGGAGAGCGCCGTCAGGATGGCCAGCCGGGCGGGATCGTGGATCCGCCGGTCCAGGCTCGCGATCTGCTCGAAGGGGGTGGCGTCCATCGTTCAATCCTCCACCCGCGCGGACGGTCCCAGCGTCCGGGCGAGCTGCCAGTGATCGAGAAGGCCCGCCAGGATCAGCGCGCCGCCGCAGAGCAGCACCGCCATCCCGGGGTAGACCAGGATCGGCAGCAGGCGTTCGAGCCTGGGACCGATCGCCCCGGTGTCATTGGCGTGGAACCCCAGCGTGGTGCCGAGGGCGGTGAGGCCCAGCAGCAGGACCGCCAGGGCCAGATGGGGACTCTGGGAGAGGTGTCGTCGCCGCCAGAGCCAGAGGGTGAGGAAAAAGCAGCCGGTGAGCAGATAGATCGTCTGCGCGAGGACGGCCCGGAACATCGAGGGCGGCATGATCTCTCCACCGTGGTAATACGCCCAAGGGCTGAGCCACGGCGGCGCGTAGACGGGCCCGCTCGCGGGAAGGATCTGAGGGTGCGATCCGCCTTCCTGGACCACGAACATGCCCGGGGGGAGCGCCAGGACGTACGCGAAGACGATCACTGCCAATAGAAAGGTGAGGAGGAAGCGCCGCACGATCGGACTGACCTGCGGCGGCATCGCGAGCCGCGGGATCGGGCCGGCCGGGCTGTAGATGGACGCTGGATAGAGCTCCATCTCGGGCTCGGCCGGCTGCTGCTCGACGGCGCCGAAGCTGCGCCGGTAGTACCGCCGGGCCCCGAGCGCCAGCAGCGCCGCGCCCACGACGCCGGCAACGCGGAGGAGAGGGGGGCCCTCCCAGCCCAGGAGGATCAATCCCAGCGGGACCCCGTACCTCAGCCCCTGAAGGTCGTTGAAGTGCCGCGTGATGAAGCGGATACGTTCCAGGTCCGGGGTCTCCATGGCGGTCCTCCTTTGACGACCGGTTTGTGCGACAGACTTATTGTGGACCGGATTTCCGGGGATGTCAACTGGTTTCCATGGCAAACCCAGATGGCCAGCTCTGAGATCGCACGAGCGCGGCTTGTCCTCTCCGGTGATAATCTCCACCCTCAGCGACTGGAGACGAGCCTCTCATGGACCTCAAGACCCGTAGGACCTACTACAATCGGTGCGACCCTTCCGAGCCTCTCGACCCGGGAGACGACCGCAACGTCGATCTGGACGACCTCGGTCCCACGCCGGTCCGCGGCCTCAACTGGGTCCAGCGGCTGGCGAGCCGCATCGAGCTCTCCGACAAGCCGGTCTTCGAACTGTTCACGGGGCTGCCCGGCTCTGGGAAATCCACCGAGCTGAGGCGCTTGGCTGCCCGGCTTTCCCTGCCGGATGGCGCCCATCTCCTTCCGGTCCTGGTCGACGCCGAGCGGGTCATCGATCTGGCGAACCCGATCGACGTCCCCGAGATCATCGCCGGCATCCTTGAATGCACGGAAGCTGTCGTGCTGGAGAGAGAGGGTAAGGACCCGAAACAGTCCATGGAGGAGGGATATCTGACCCGCCTTTGGGCTTGGTTGAATCGTACGGACGTCGAGCTCGGCAAGGCCGAATTCACCATCCCCTCCGGCCCGAAGCTGGTGGCGGAGATGAAGACCCGTCCCACCTTGCGGCAGCGGGTGCGCGCTACGATCGCCGCCCATTTGACGACTTTTCTCCGGGAAGCGCGGGACGAGATGAAGCTCTTGGAGAGCCGCGCCACAGGCCTGGGGTATAGCGGTCTGGTCGTGATCTTCGACTCGCTGGAGAAACTGCGGGGGATCAGCACCAACTGGACCCAGGTCCTCGAAAGCGCCGAACAGCTCTTCGCGGCGGGCGCTCCCTACCTGCGCCTGCCCGTCCATATCCTCTATACGGTGCCCCCGGCCCTGGCGGCACGCCGCTGGTTCGATCAGCAGGTGCAGTTCATCCCGATGATCAAGCTGCGCGAGCGGGACGGCGCGGATTTCAAGCCCGGCCTCGACGCGGCGCGCGAGCTGGTCCGCAAGCGGGTGCCGGACGCCGTCCTGATCGAGCTTCTGGGGCCCAGCGCGGAGGCGCGGATCAAAGAGCTGATCCTCTGGTCCGGCGGTTATCCGCGGGAAATCATCCGCCTGCTGCGGTCGGCCTTCGCGCTGTCCACCGCGCCTATCTCAGAAGATGATCTCCAGCGGATCATCAGCGAGATCCGGGACGCCTACCGCAAGATCGTCCCCGCCGACGCCTATGAGTGGCTCGCGCAAGTGTCGCGTGACCACTACCTGGTCTTCCAGAGCGACGGCCACCGGCAGGCCGCCGACCTGATGCTTCAGAACAACGCGGTGCTACGCTATCTCAACGGCGGCGACTGGTTCGACCTGCACCCGGCGGTGCAGCAGATTCCTGGGGTCAAGGAGGCGAAGCAGGCGCTTGCTCGACCCTCCTCTGGAGCCGATCCCGTTGGCCATACCTCTTGATACCGGCCTTGAGCCACTGATCTCCGCTCTTCGCGCGGATTGGGGGCTGATTCATCTCCTCCAGGCTCTCGCCTTGGCCGAGAGCTTCGAGTTTCACATCCTGGTCGTCGACTCTCCTCGGGTCGCCGACGCGGTCCTGGCGATTCTCGAAGAAGATGCCCCTGGGCGGATCGTCCGGTTGAGTCCCGTCCGGAATCCGCGAGAGCCGGCCCGCTATGAGGATGTCGTGGCGGTCCTGGAGCCGCTTGCCGGGTCTGAGGGAGGCCCCGAGCTTGAGGGCCGGGTTGTCGTATTGGATGCCTCGTGGGCCACGGCCAAGGACGAGCCTGCCTGGCGCGACCTGTTCCGCAGGATGAACGAGCTCCGGAACGTCCTCG
>DASXJP010000630.1:0-11435 GCA_036497345.1 Thermoanaerobaculia bacterium | reverse complement strand
TTCGCTTGCCTACCGAGCTCTCGGCAGGGCAATTCGTCCCGCTCCGCGGCGCCGACGAATCTACCCAACCACGCTGCAATCCGGAAAAAACTCAGGCGGCGGTCACGAAAAAAGGCGGGCGTCTACACTTCCTCGCCAGCGTGGGCCGGGAAAAGGAGCTGTCCTCCCTTGATCCAGAGGACGCGTACTTATCCAACACCGCCGCCCGGCTGGCCCGCCAAATCAAGCACGCGGCGGACGGGATCGAGCGCGAGCTGGACGGCGCGCCGGGGGCGGGCCATGCGGGAGCGTAAAGAGTCGATCATCGTCCGGGCCACCGTCTGGGAGCGCCAGCTCTGGGAGGAGATCGCCCCCCGCGTGCGGCGTACCCTCCCGGCCTTCCTCACCTTCTCCGGCAACACCATGGCCCGCTATCTCCTGGAACGCGACCACCAGCGCCGCCCGGATTACGTGCTGATCCGCCAGGAGGAGAAGAAGAAGCTCGGCGCCTTGCTCAAGGCATCGCGGGCCGTTGTCGAGCACGTCCCCAAGTTCTATGACAGCCCCATCCATGGCCGCATCTACCTTCAGGCTCCACTCCAGCAAGCCCTGGACGAGCTCGGCCGTTGGCTCGCGTGGCACGGGGAGGAGTATCCATGCCCCTGAAGGTCGCGACGTTCACCGTCCACGCTGACGCCCGGCAGAGCGCGAGGTGGAAGCAGGCGGCGGAAGGGGAGGGATTCACCTCGGTAGGGGCATGGCTCGCGGCGGCGGCGGATTCCTACCTCAAGGCCCGGGCGCGGGCCGGGATGCCGATCCCCCTCGCCTGGAGACGGGGCCGGTTTCGCGTCGAGCTCCAGGGCGGAGCCGCCGAGCTGCCGGGCTTCGTCTCGCTGCCGTTCGGGGCGTTCCGAGGGACGGCGGCCGGGCGGGGCGTCCAGGCGTGCCACCGCTACACCCTGGTCTATGTCCCCTCCGGCCGCATCCTCGCCACCGTCCGGACCTACCAGCAGTGCAAGGCGCTGGCGGCAGAGCTGGCCCGTCTCTGGGTCCGGGGGGACGGTTCGGAGCCGTCCGGCAATCCGGCCCCCGTCATCCCCTCCCACCCCGCGTAACACTCACGGGCGGCCCTACACGGGCCGCCCGTGCGATACTGGGGGTCGAAATGAGCAAGAAGCCAAAGCCCGACTTCACCCAGGTAGCCTTCCGCGTGGCGCAGCAAGCCGCACACCTCACGCCACCCGAGGAGCCCCAACCTCTCCCGCCCAAAGCGGCGGCGGGACGCAAGGGCGGTATCAAAGGTGGCAAGGCAAGGGCAGAGAAGCTGACGCCCGCAGAACGGTCAGAAAGCGCCCGTAGAGCAGCGGCGGCCCGCTGGAAGAAGTAGCTACCCCCCCCAGCTTCGAGGCTCCTCCCCCAAGTGAGCCCCAACCACAACCCAAAATATCAAGTCGTACTTCAACGCCTCAGAGCGGCGCGCAAGGCCGCCGGCCTGACTCAAGCTGAGGCGGGGCGACGAATCGGCCAGAGCCAGTCGTTCATCTGGAAGGTTGAGGCCAATCAGTTGACGCTTGATCCGGTCGAGCTTTGGGAGATGGCGCGTGTCTACGGGCTGCCCGTGACGCACTTCCTCGACTTCGGCGAAGCCCGCGAAGAACAGCGGAAAGCCACTGATGGCGACTCTGGCGACCCAAAAGATGACTGACGCCGCAGAGGCGATAAAAATCCATTTTGGATTAAATCGGTCGCAACCGTCTTCGCCACCGAAGCGACGACCGGACGAATGGTAAGCTCTTCTCCGGTCGCAGCAGCATGACTGAAAAGGAGAGCCGGATGGCATTCGAGGTCTTCTCAAAGCGGTCGGCCGGGAAGATGAAGCAGCCGACAATCACCGTCCAGAAACGGGGAACGCTTAGTGTCAACGCTTCAGCGGCTGCCTTTCTGAACGGAGGAGAGATGCCGGAAAAGGAGTTGCCCGTTGAACTTCTTTTCGACAGGGAGTTGATGGTGCTCGGGCTTAGGCGGGCGCAGTCGGAACACGGAAGCGTCTACAATCTGCGCAAGCAGTCGGCATCGGACTCCTTTTTGCTGGCGGGCAAGGCCTTCACCGCGTATTACGGGATTCCCACGGGGGAAGCGCGCCGCTATCTCGCCAAAGACTTCGGCGACGGCATCCTTGGCGCCGAGCTGGGAGGCGATTATGCGGACGCCTCACGGGAGGAGACGGATGCAGGCGCGGTTCCTGCGGCGGAGGTTGTCGAGGAACCTGCGAAGAACGTTAGAGAGGTTGCCCGGGAGGAGATACCCGCAACGGCGAAAAAGGGCACCAAGCAGTTGCCGCTGCCCCCACCTGCCAAGTATGGGAGACGATGAAATGCTCCAAGTGGCCATGTCTCCGGCGTGATGTCCGCGCGATCCGGGGGAGTAGGCGAACCCCACCCTCAGTTTCTTCCTGGCTAGGGCTGATCTGAGGGCGGGGGGTGGACAAACTCTGAACTGCAATGTGCTCCGGCCGTCTTTGGGAGAGACAGCCGGGGCCTCTTCTTTTTCTCACGCCGGACCGAAAAAGTCAAGAAATTCCCTTGACTTCCCCGATTCGCTCACGCATAATTGGTCATTATGAATCGTATGGACACGAAGCGTCGCGCCGCCGTCGTTGCCGCCCTGGTCGAGGGAGTCGGCATCCGCTCCACCTGCCGGATGACCGGTGCGTCCAAGGGCGCCGTCACGAAGCTGATAGCGGACCTCGGTCCGGTCTGCGCGGCGTACATGGACGAAGCCTTCCACGATCTCGCGTGCCGAACGTTAGAGGTTGATGAAATTTGGGCTTTCTGCTATGCGAAAGCCAAGAACGTACCGGCGGACAAGAAGGGGACGTTCGGTTTTGGCGACGTCTGGACGTTCACGGCGATCGACGCGGACACCAAGCTGATCCCCTCCTACATGGTGGGCTCGCGGGACGCGGGGACCGCGACGGAGTTTTGCCAGGACTTGGCAAGCCGCCTGTCCTACCGACCGCAAATCACGAGCGACGGCCTCAAGGTGTACATCGGTGCGCTGGAGGATGCATTCTGCGGCGAGCTGGACTACGCGATGCTTCAGAAGATCTACGCGGCGGCCCCGGGCGCCGAGACGCGCTACAGCCCGGCGGAATGCACGGGGGTGCAAAAACAGGTGATCTCCGGCAACCCGGACCCAAAGCGGATCTCCACGAGCTACGTCGAGCGCGCGAACCTGTCCATGCGGATGGGCTTGCGGCGCTACACCCGGCTGACGAACGGGCACAGCAAGAAGCTGGAGAACCACTGCGCCGCTCTCGCCATCTTCTTCATGCACTACAACTTCGCCCGCATCCATTCGACCATCCGGTGCTCGCCCGCCATGGCGGCCGGCGTCACCCCTCACCTGTGGTCGATCGAGGAGATCGTGGAGCTACTCCCGGAGCCGGAGAGCAAGCCCCGGGGACCCTACAAGAAGCAGGCGGCGGCGTGAGAATTTCAAAAAGGCCCAGTGCCGTTTTGGGAGAGGCCTCGTCTTTTTTGGGAGACCCCTCGTCCCAATTGGGCGGCGATTGCCCCGTGAGGATCTGGGGTCCGTCTCTTACGCGGTGCCGCTCCCGGGTTCGAGCCGGAGCTCCGGATCTTCTTCGGCCTCCTTCCGGCAGCTTTCGATGATGGTCCGTAGCAGCCACCCTTCCGGGTCTTGATACCGCAGCCTCCGCTTGGCGAGGAGCGTGCGGCAGGCGTCATCGACGATCTCCTGGGCCCGGGGCTCGGGTACGCGGTAGGCGTTGAGCACGGCCGGCAACACCGGGGTGAGCTGCTCGAGGATCTCGACACACGAGACGAGTGGTTGTTCCATGGAGGGAAAGGATAGCAGCTTTCCGCGATATGGGTGGCCCGCCCGCGGGAGAGGCTATACTTGGCCAGTCTTGGAGGGTTCCCATGCAGCCCAATGAGTCCGAGCTCATTTACGACTGGAACAACGCCGGCGGCTCCGAGCTGCGCCCGGCCCGCGGGCGGGTGGAGCTGAACGACGAGACCTTGCGCGACGGCCTGCAGTCGCCGTCCGTACACAATCCCGCGATCGAGGAGAAGCTCAGGATCCTGCACATGATCGCGGAGTTGGGGATCGAGTCGGCGAACATCGGCCTGCCCGGCGCGGGGCCGCACGTGGTGCGCGACGTCGAGCGCCTGGCCCGTGAGATCGTCGAGCGGAAGCTGCCCATCGCGCCCAACTGCGCCGCCCGCACGATGGCGGCGGACGTCCTGCCGATCGCCGAGATCTCGCAGCGCACCGGCCTGGCCATCGAGGCGGCCTGCTTCATCGGCTCCTCGCCCATCCGCCAGTACGCCGAGGGGTGGACGATGGACCGCATGCTGAAGCTCACGCGCGACGCGGTCGAGCTGGCGGTGAAGGAGGGGCTGCCGGTGATGTTCGTCACCGAGGACACCACCCGCGCCTCGCCGGACGACCTGCGGCGCCTCTACAAGGAGGCGGTCGAGGCGGGGGCCAAGCGGGTCTGCGTGGCCGATACGGTGGGGCACGCCACCCCGAACGGCGCGCGCAACATCATCCGTTTCATTCGCGAGGTGGTGGGCGAGGAGGTGAAGATCGACTGGCACGGCCACAAGGACCGCGACCTCGCGATCATCAACGCCCTGGCCGCGGCCGAGGCGGGCGCCGACCGGCTGCACGGCACGGCGGTGGGCATCGGCGAGCGGGTGGGCAACTGCCCGATCGACCTGCTGCTGGTCAACATGCGGCTCCTGGGCTGGATCGACCGCGACCTCCGCCGGCTCGGGGAGTATTGCCGCTTCGTGTCCGACGTGACCGGGGTGCCGCTGCCGGACAACTATCCGGTGGTGGGCAAGGACGCCTTCCGCACGGCCACGGGCGTGCACGCCTCGGCCATCATCAAGGCTCGCAAGCGCGGCGAGGACTGGCTGGCCGACCGCATCTACTCGTCGGTCCCGGCGGGGATGATCGGCTGCCAGCAGGTGATCGAGGTGGGGCCGATGAGCGGCGAGTCGAACGTCGTCTACTGGCTCCAGGAGCGAGGGATCGAGCCGAGCCCTGAGCTGGTGAAGGCGATCTTCCTCAAGGCGAAGTCCTCGCTGGCGGTGCTCCAGGAGAGCGAGATCCTGGACATCTGCGCCGCGCGGGGGATCACGCCCGCGGCGGCCTCCCAGGCTGTTTCGTGACCCCCGTCCCCCCCTGGCGGCGCGTCCTCGACCGCTATCTGGAGAGCCTGACGGTCGAGCGGGGCCTGTCGCGCAACACGGTCGACGGCTACCGCAACGATCTCTCCCGCCTGGGGGAGGCGCTGGCGAAGAAGGGGGGGCGGGACCTGCTCGCCGCCCTGCCCGCCGACCTCTCGGCCCACATGCGGGACCTCCAGCGCCAGGGGCTCTCCCCCCGCTCCAGCGCCCGCGCCCTCTCGGCCATCCGCGGCTTCTACGAGCATCTGGTCACGGCGGGCGAGCGCAAGGACAATCCGGCGGTCAACCTGCTGCCGCCCAAGCTCTGGAAGCCGCTGCCCAAGGTCCTCTCCGAGGATGAGGTCGAGGCGCTCCTCGCCGCGCCGGACGTGGGGACGCCGCTTGGGGTTCGCGACCGGGCCATGCTGGAGCTCCTCTACGCGACCGGCCTGCGGGTGAGCGAGCTGGTGGGGCTCACCCTGCCGCAGCTCCGGCTCGACGTCGGCTTCCTCATCGCCTTCGGCAAGGGGAGCAAGGAGCGGGTGGTGCCGGTGGGAGAGCAGGCCGAGATGTGGGTGAAGCGCTACCTGCGCGAGGTCCGCCCCGAGCTCGCCCGGGGGCGGCATCAGGCCGTCTTCGCCAACAAGGACGGCGATCCCATGAGCCGGGTCGGCTTCTGGATGCTGATCAAGAAGCACGGCCTCAAGGCGGGCATCCGGGCGGAGATCTCCCCCCACGTGCTGCGGCACAGCTTCGCCACCCATCTCCTGGAGCACGGCGCCGACCTGCGCGCCGTGCAGACCATGCTCGGCCACGCCGACATCTCGACCACGCAGATCTACACCCACATCCACCAGCAGCGGCTGAAGAGCCTGTACGACCGGTTTCATCCGCGGTCGTAGAAAACCGAACAGCCCTGATCGTTCTCCTCTCGGTCTCAGGCCTTGAGGCCATGCCGGTCTTGGAGATCCTCGGGTCTCGCCCGCTCCAAGTCGCCTGGGGAGCGGGGCTCGGGCTGCTGTCGACAATGTGCGTTTGCGGGTGTCTGTGGGCAGGAATCCTCGTCTCAGTCTCGCGGAAAGTTGAGCTGACCCTGAAGCGTCGTCGCGGTTAACGAGCTAGGCTAGGGCCCAGGAGCGGGGATGATGCTCGCCGATTCCGGGGAGCGGGTGGGGGGAGGGCTTTCTCCGAATGACACCTTACTTTGGAAAGGATCTCCGCAGCTTTTTTTGCGAAACGTTCGCTATCAAGGAGCCGCTCGGAAGGCATACCGTAAAGCTGATGCTCCCACCAAGTCGGCTGAGGCGGAGTCTCGCCTTCCCAGCGGACCCCTGGCGCGAAGAGCATCCAGACGTCCCAGGCTTCCTCTGGAGTCCCAAGAATCGGCTGGAAGGCTTTGCCTACGAGTTGGTCGTCGTCCCAATAATGCCGGGCTCGCGGGTCGGGGACGCGCTGCGCGGCTTTGTCGACGTTCCGTTCTTTTCCGCCCACCTGGCTAGACCAGATGACGTAGACGGCCACATCGGCGTTACCGTCCTTTGCCAACCAATCCTGTTGCAGCTCGGAGGCCCCCCCGAAGACATCCCCCTCACGTCGGCGCGGCGAGAAAGATCGCTCTTTCTTTGCCGGCGTCGGCATTGAATCGCGAGCGCAGCTCGGAAAGATTGCCGGTCAGTACTGTGTGGTGGGTCGGACCGGGTGCCGGGCCCTTCTGTCCACAGGCCATGAGCATCGGGAGGCAAGCCGCCATCCAGAGCAGGAACCGGCGGATGGTTCTCTGGTTACGAAGTCGCATTTCGAGCAGCCTCCTCAATAGCTCGTCGCACGTCGCTCAGGCAGCAGCCCCCGGACGGGTTCCTGACCTGGCAGGCGCAGTTGCCTGCCTTGACTTCTCGCTGGATGACGTCGAACGTCACGGTGGTGCCGTTTGCGGCGATCTCCCGGACAATGTCCTCTCGCCGGAAGAGAAAACAATAGCAGAGCAAGCCGGTCGTGCCGTTCTTGAATCCGGGCTCGGTCCGAAGCTCGCGCGCCGAGAGAACCTCTCTTTCGCTGAAGAACACGGCGGGGCACTCCGGGTCGCGGCACAGCCAGAAGTCCCGCTTGGCGGGGACCGGTCCGGCGGTCCGGGCCGCCACGGTCAGCCAGCCGACGGGCTTGCCCGGGAAGCTGTTGACCGGGCACGGCCGACTATCAGGAGGCGCCCCGGAAGGAGCGGAAGGGGAGGAAGAGCAGGGCGGGTTCAATGGCGTCTCCTTACTTGACGGACTCATGTGGCCCGGTTAAACTCTACAACAGACCTCAGGGTTGGTCCACCAGTCGAGTGGACTTGAAGGAGCCCGAGCCATGAGCCTGAACGTCGTCCTCATCTCCACCTACGAGCTCGGGAGACAGCCTTTCGGATTGGCTTCGCCTGCTGCCTGGCTCAGAGAGGCGGGATCTGAGGTGACCTGCATGGATGTCGCCGTGCAGCCGTTCTCGGAAGAAGCGGTCACCGGCGCGGATCTGGTCGCCTTCTACATCCCGATGCATACGGCGACTCGGCTCGCCACCGCTCTGGTGGAGCGGGTCCGGACCCTGAGCCCCACGGCGCACCTCTGCTTTTACGGCCTCTATGCGCCCGTCAACGAGAAATATCTGCGCAGCCTCGGGGCTGGAACCATCCTCGGAGGGGAGTTCGAGCAGGGGCTCGTCGACCTGGTGAAACGACTCGCCTCGAACGGCCAGGCGAAGGTTGGCACGCCGGAGCCGGTGGTGTCTTTGGACAGGCAGAAGTTCCTGGTGCCGGACCGCAGCGATCTGGTCCCCTTGGCCCGGTACGCCCGTCTCAACGTAGCGCCCGGAGAGCAGAAGATCGTCGGCTACACCGAGGCGACGAGAGGCTGCAAGCACGTGTGCCGCCACTGCCCGATCGTGCCGGTCTACCAGGGAAATTTCCGCATCGTTCAGCGGGATGTGGTGCTCAGGGACATCGAGCAGCAGGTGGCCGCCGGGGCGCAGCACATCACCTTCGGAGATCCCGACTTCTTCAACGGGCCGACGCACGCAGCACAGATCGTCCGGGCTCTCCACGAGCGTTTCCCGGATCTGACGTACGACGTCACGATCAAGATCGAGCACCTTCTGAAGCATGCTGAGCACCTGCCGGTTCTTCGCGATACCGGCTGTCTTTTTGTCACCAGCGCCGTCGAGTCGATTGATGAGCGCATCCTACGTATTTTCGACAAGGGGCATACCAAGGACGACTTTGTGCGGGTCGTCCGGATGTTCCGCGAGATCGGCCTCAATCTCGCGCCGACGTTTGTGACGTTCACACCTTGGACGACGCTCAACGGGTATGTCGACCTTCTCTCCACCATCCTTGAGCTGGATCTGGTCGAAAACGTGCCGTCGATCCAGTATGGAATCCGCTTGTTGATCCCGACGGGCTCGAAGCTGCTCGAGCTGCCGGAGACGCAGGAGATCCTCGGGGAGTTCGCCGAGGAGGGGCTTCGCTATCACTGGGCTCATCCTGATCCCGCGGTGGACGAGCTCTGCTGTGCCGTCCTGAACGCCATCAAAAAGGGGCAGTCTCAGGGGGAGTCGAGGCGGGAGATCTTTGCCAGGGTGTGGGAGCTGGCGCACGAGGCGGTCGCCACGTCAGTTCGGAAGAAACTTTGGGTCGCCGGGCTCGATCAAGCTCCGCCGCGAGCAACGGTCCCCTACCTGAGCGAGCCCTGGTACTGCTGAGCAGAGCCCACCGAGGAGCAGGTTGCTCCTCTTCTCATCTGAGGCCACAAAGAACGATCACGGAGGTGGTATGGACCAGGTACGAATCGCTGAGCAGCTTGCGACAACCCTCTCTCTCAAAGAGCCGCCTGTGGCGCTGGCTTTCGTGGGCTCCGCGCCGCAGGGAATTCCAGCTCTGAATGAGCAAGTCCCCTCCGCCTGCGCGATGTGGCGCAAGGCGGAGACACAGGTCTTTTACGCGCCGGCGGAAAGCCACTTCAACTGTCCGGTCGGGTCGATGACGATGGGCTTCGACCTGCCCGAATCGGTCAAGAGCGAGCTGATGGGTCTGGTGGGGAAGATGTGCGAGTGTGGCTACTTCTCCGCGGATGAGCCCGCGAAAATGCCCACGGTCCACAAGAAAAGCCAGGGCATCGTCTATGGTCCGCTTAAGAGCCTGCCGGTCCAGCCGGATCTGATCCTGATGTGGTTGACGCCGAAGCAGGCGATGTACCTCAACGAGGCGAGCGGTGCCGCGCGATGGACGGACGAGCCTTCCTCGATGTTCGGGCGCCCCGGCTGCGCGGCTCTCCCGGTGGCGCTGGACACCTCGAAACCGGCGTCCTCGTTCGGCTGCATGGGGATGCGCACCTTCACCGAGATCGCCGACGATCGATTCCTGGTTGTGCTCCCTGCCGTCAAGGCGGAGGATTTCGTCCAGTCGCTGACCGCCACAGCAGCCGCCAACAGCACCATGCAGGCGTTCTACCAGGAGAGAAAGGCGAGGTTTTCGGGATGAAGCGTCAGATCGTGTTTGTCTTTGGCAGCCAGGCCTGCGTGCCTGACGACGGCCTGCTCGCCGCTCGACAGCTCGGATGCGAGGCGACGGTCCTCGGGGCAAAGCTCGCCTGCTGCATGTCGGCCGATCTCGTGGACCGCTTCGAACGCGTGGATCTCAGCCGGCCCGAGCAGGTCGTCGAGACCGCGCGCAGGATTCACGCCGTGCATCCGATCGATGCGGTGGTTTCCTACGATGATCAGGCGGGACCGATTGCGGCGCGCGTAGCCGCGGCCCTGGGGCTGCGCGGGCATCCGGTCGAATCCGCCGATTCTGCGCGCGACAAGCTCTGGATGAAGCAGAGGTTCGAGGCGGCCGGAATCCCAATCGCAGCCTACACTCTGGCTGAGGATGAGGACGATGCGGTCGACTGGGCTGAGGAGGTCGGCTATCCGGTCGTGGTCAAGCCGGTCCGCGGCTCGGCGAGCCAGGGGGTGATCCGGGCGGACGATGAAGACGAGCTCCGGGATGCGTACCGCCGCCTGCGCCGGATTGTTCAAGAATATCGCCTGGACTGCGGGGACCGCTCGAATCGCCAGCAGCTCGTGGAAAAGTACATCGAGGGCGATGAATTCTCGGTGGAGCTGTTGGTCCGCGACGGGGTGCCGACGGTGCTCTGCGTTTTCGAGAAGCCGCAACCGCTGGAGGGCCCTTTCTTCGAGGAGACGATTTACGTCTCGCCGGCGCGTCTGGACGAGGACGCGAGACAGCGGCTCGAGTCGTTGGCGGTCCGGGGTGTCCAGGCTTTGGGTCTGCGGGATGGAGCGGCGCATTGTGAGATCCGGGGCAACGGCGAGGAGATGTACATTCTGGAGATTGGTGGCCGGTTGATCGGCGGCGCCTGTTCGCGGGTCTTTCGCCATGTCCTGGGAGAGGACATCCACCCCCATGTTTTGCGGTTGGCTCTAGGAGAGGCCGAGGAGCTTCCGAAGCAGAAGCCCGGCGCGGCGGGAGCGATGATGCTGCCGATCCCCAAGGCAGGCAAGCTCCGGTCGATCCGCGGCTTGGACCGCGCCCGTCAGGTCAGGGGCATCGAGGATGTGATCCTCAATACCAGCCCGGGGGAGATCATCGTCCCCTTCCCAGAGCAGAGTTGTTACGTCGGTTTCCTGACCGCCAGCGGCGAGAACGTGGAGCAGGTCGAGGAGGCGTTGAGCGAAGCCGCTTCTCTCATCGAGCTCGATCTGGCACCCCTCTGCTGCGAAACTTGGAGGCGTGCGGTTGCGGATCAGCGCTCGTACCGCGCCGCGGACGAGCACGGGATTCGGTCCCTCGAAGGTTTGGCTAGGGAGCGTGCGGAGGAGCTGATCCTCCCGCTGGTGACGGCGACCTATTTCGGCGAGTACCCCGAAGACATCGGGCTCGACCGGGCGAAACAGTGTTTCGATTGGTTCGCGCAGGGCAATCGGGGCGAGACCTCCCCGGAGGCCTGGTTCGTCTCGGAAGGCCGAGGTGTCGCCCTGGGGTCGAGCCGGGGGGACATCTGCTATGTGTCGCTGCTCGGCGTGCTCCCGCAGGCCCGGAAGTCAGGCCTGGGTGAGGCCCTGATGCGGTCGATCATGTCCTTTTACGCGAGGAAAGGCTTGACCCAGGTCGAGGTCGCGGTCGAGCCGACCCAGCCCGGCAGCACGGCTCTGTTCCGCAAGCTTGGGTTCGCTCCTGAGAATTGTGATGCTGCCGAGTGCTGCTCCTCCTGCTGAAGCCACATT
>DASXJP010000629.1:0-24126 GCA_036497345.1 Thermoanaerobaculia bacterium | reverse complement strand
CTGCGCCTCTACTTCTCCGTCGCCCACGACCCCACGGAGCTCAACCGCCAGGGCCCGGAC
Source organism: Thermoanaerobaculia bacterium (assembly GCA_036497345.1). Taxonomy (GTDB): domain Bacteria; phylum Acidobacteriota; class Thermoanaerobaculia; order Multivoradales; family UBA5704; genus DATARR01. Next base: position 24,066 of record DASXJP010000629.1, on the reverse strand, counting down.
TCCGGCCCCAGCTACCGCTCGGAGATCTTCTACAGCTCCCCGGCCCAGGAGCGCGTCGCCAGGGCCTACGTGGCGCAGCTCGACAAGGCGAAGATCTTCTCGCGTCCCATCGTGACCAAGATCGAGCCCTTGAAAGGTTTCTATCCGGCGGAGGGCTACCACCAGGATTTCCTGATCCACAACCCCACCTACCCCTACATCGTACGCAACGACCTCCCCAAGATCACCGCGCTGAAGCGGGTCTATCCGGACCTCTACAGCGAGACTCCGGTGATGCTGAGCGGCGGGCGCTGAGGGCCCTCACTCCCCAGCCCCTCTCTCCCCGCGGGAGAGAGGGGCTCAAAACCTTTTCAGAAGACTAATTAACTGATCATATTTTGTCGACAGGATGGAAACGGCCCTTGGGGACCCGGGCGAGCTGGTGTATGCTTCCGGCTCGCGATTTTCACCAGAGAGGACCCGGGCATGGCCGACAGCGCCTCGAGCAGCGACTACAAGCTGGACGACCTCACGGTCACGGTGAAGGACGCCGACGACGATCTGGGCAAGCTGGCGGTCGAGAAGACGACGTTCAGTGAGCTGAAGAGCGACCAGATCTTCTCCCAACCGCCGGCGCTGTCCGGCAGCGACGAGCTGGCGATCGGCGACACCAAGCTGGAGGTTTCCGCCTCGGCGACCTACCAGGCCACCGCCTTCGTCCATTCGACGGACACCGATCCCGACGGCGTGGTGACGGTGGGGACCGGCCAGGCCTGGCTCAAGGCTGAGCTGGCGCTGGTCGCGGACTTGAGCGGGGATTCGGAATCGCGCCGGCTCGGCCCGGCGTCGGCCGACGCCGAGGACAGCACGAAGACCGACGTCCGGCTGCTCGACTACCGTCTTCACTCCCCCGGCGACCTCGTGGCCCAGGCGGTGATCGACGCCATCAAGAGCGCACGTTTCGCGGTCCGGGTCGCGGACGTGGACCAGCTCGACAGCGGCTCCCGCCTCGCCGTCGTGGAGAGCGGCGCTCTGTCTCTGACTCTCAAGCTCTCGGTCGCCGACACCCTGAGCGCCAGCCTGGCGGCGCTCGACAAGGCGCTGGGCATCAGCGCGCCGATCCAGATCCAGGTCAGCGATACCAGTGATTTCGTGGCGGGGGTGAGCGACGACTTCCAGATCGTCCTCAGCCGCGCGGCGAGCGGCCGGATCGGCATCGACGTAAAGAAAACCACGAACGGCCAGGTCGGGGTCACCGCCGACTATGGCATCACCGTGCAGTTCGCCGATTCCCAGAGCCTGGCGACGGCGCTGGGCTCCTATATCACCAGCCGGCTCGGCATCTCCTACACGGAATATCAAAAGCTGGAATCGGCGGTGTGCGACGCCAGCGCGTTCTCGGCGCTGCCGCAAACCGAGCAGGCCGTGGCCCAACAGGTCGCCGCCACGCTCGGGACCGGCGACGCGGAGCAGAAATTCTCGGACCTCAAATCCAGGATCTGCGGGCTCGACGCGAAGCTGACCGCTACCATCCAGTCCGTGGTGACGGCGCAGCTGAAAGACGCTCTCGCCTTCACCTGGTCGCGGATGTCGAGCGACCAGACGGTGCTCTCCTTCGAGATCGATCAAGCCGCCCTGCCCGACTATCTCCACGGCCTGGTGCTCGGCGATCTCTCCCCGGCGCTGAAGGCCCTGGCGGACAACGACCCCCGCTTCACGCTGGGCAACTATCTCGAAACGCGGCAGGCCACGACCGGGCGCGCCTTCGGTCTCTCGCTGAGCCTGGGGAAAAGGTCGATCAACAGCCAGACGGATTTCAAGATCGTCTGGCGGACGGAAACCCAGAACCTCGCCGGAGCGCCCCAGCAACGGGCCGCGCTGGACGGCCGTTACTCCTACACGTCCACCTGGCTGAAGGGGCAGACCGAGACCTATTACCTGGACCTCGGCGCGACGATGTCCGGCTTCGCCGCCAGCCCCGCGATCGCCGACTTCCAATTCGGTCTGCACCTGAGCTGGACCTGGCAGGAAAAGCCGTCGAGCTCGCTGGCCGCCCGCTGGGCCTTCGCGGCGCTCGCCCAGGACGGCGAGTATCGCTCGCAGATCGAGGGCCTGATCCGCCAGCTCGATTCCGTGGTGTCCGGCGATCCGTTCTCCACGCGACTGCTGGGCGCGGCCCTCGTCCGCTACCTGACGCAGACCGGCCAGACCCAGCTGTTCACCACCAGCGCGAGCTACAAGGCGGGGACCAGCACCACGATCGCCGCGGCCGGTGCTTCGTAAGGCTACTGCCGGCCGAGCGGCGAAGCGGGCCCCAGCCCGGGCCTCCCCCACTCCCCCTTTCAGCTCAGCACCGGCGGGTCCTCGCCCAAGGCCGTGGCGAGGTCGATCAGGTGCTCCTGCTCGTCCTTGAGGATCTCCCGGATGTGCTCGGCCATGGCGTACTCGCTCAGGGCCTCGCACTGCTTCACCCGCCGGCGGTACTGGCGGATGGTCTCGCTCTCGTTCTCCAGGTCGAAGCGCAGCATCTCCCGGGCGTCCTCGGAGAGCTTGACCGGCTTCGGCGTCGCCGTGGGCGTGCCGCCCAGGTAGTCGATCTGGTTCGCGATGATCAGCGCGTGCGACAGCTCCTGCCCGGCGTGCTTCTCGAGCTCGGCCGCGATGGCCATGTACTCGGCCCCCTTGAGGACCTGGGAGTACACCACGTAGGCGATGATCGCCTGGTATTCGCGCGCCAGGTCCTCATTGAGCGCGTCGATGAGCTCCTGCCGGCTGCCGGCCCCGGAAGGTGTAACAGAATTGTCGGACATAGCTCCCTCTCCTCTCCATCCTGAGCGGCACAATTGCCGCGCGCAGATCCGCGGATCTCGACCCCGATTCGCTTGCGAAAACGGGGCCAGTGGGGGGTCTGTTAGGATCTGCCTCCGGACCGCGCACCGACGGCGCGGTATCCGTATCAGGGAAAGCGATCAGGGAAAGGGGATATCGAATGGCGATCAAGGTCGGGGAGAAGATCCCCAACGTGAAGCTGATCACGGTCCGCGAAGGCAAGTTCGAGCAGGTCTGGACGGACGATTTCTTCCAGGGGAAGAAGGTGGTGCTGTTCGCCGTGCCCGGGGCCTTCACCTCGGTCTGCTCGGACCATCACCTGCCCGGCTTCGTCGAGCTCGCCGACCACCTCAAGTCGCGGGGCGCGGACGTGGTGGCCGGCACGGCGGTGAACGACATCGAGGTGCTCCGCGCCTGGTTCAAGCAGCAGGAGGTGGGCGACAAGATCGTCCCCCTGGCGGACGGCAACGGCGACTTCGCCCGCGCCATGGGTCTGGAGCTCGACGCCCGCGCCTTCAGCATGGGGATCCGCTCGCAGCGCTACGCCGCCCTGGTCGAGGACGGCGTCCTCAAGGCCCTGAACGTCGACCAGCCGGGCGAGGTGGCGCGCAGCAGCGCGTCGTCGATTTTGCTGGCGTTGTGAAAACCGAAAGGGGACTCCAGGGATAGTCCCTGGTGTCCCTGTCTCTCCTCAGAACCGCCACCCAACTCCCAGCGTGAGGTCCTCGGAGCGGTGCCCCTCGTCAAAATGCGCGGTGGGCCAGCGGGAGCGGAGCTCCGGGCGCAGATAGAATTTCGGGGAGAGCGCGATCTCGACTCCGATCGCGGCGTGCACCGTGGCCGCATCGGCGGACCCGCCGGAGAGGTCCTCGCGGCGGATGCCGGGGCCCGCCAGCGCGAAGAGCCGGACCCGTTCGTTCTGGAAGAGGTACGCCTTGGCCGAGATCTCGCCGCTCCAGGTGACGGGATCGCCGCTGGTCCGCGACAGCGCGGCCTCCACCGTCCAGACGCGGGTCAGGGAGAAGCCTCCGCGCGCGCCAAGGGTTTCGGTGTGCAGGCTCAGGCCCGAAGAGCTCGAATAGAGCGCGCCGGCGCCGCCGAAGAGCTCGAACGAGGGGCCGCGCGGCTCATCCTGCGCGGTAGCGGCGGTCGGCAGTGCCATCAGGACGAACGCCAGAACGGTCGGGATCGGTCGAAGGCGAGCATCGGGTCGGGTCATCGGTTTCCTCCTCAGGAAAAGACTTCGGGAGGAGCCGGAGGGCAAGAGGAGTGCCATACTCCCCAGTCCTCTCTAAACCTTTGATTCGAGAGAGGCTTGAGGCAGATTGGCCGGGCAGCCGGCCAGCCGCGGGTGTGCGGCGCGGTCGACGAGCCGTGTTTTAAATGCGACAGCGGCCGCGCGGGGCGGGGGTCAAGAGGCGTCCGGCCGCCAGGGGGTGGCCTGCAGGCTCTTGAAGCGGTCGAGAAGGACCTTGCCGGGGGGGAAGCCGCGGGGCTTGTGGACGTCCTCGCAGCGGCAGACGTGGACGGCCACCCTTCCCCCCTTCCGCGCCTTGCTGAAGCCGGCCGCGAGGGAGGCCGCGAGCTGCTCGGTCTCCTTCGGCAGCCGGTCGAGCCCCTCGGGGTTGCGCACCACGACGTGGGAGCCGGATTCCGCCGCCACGTGGAGCCAGAAGTCCTTCGCAGCGCCGAGGCGGAGGGAGAGGACGTCGTTGTCCTCGGCGGTCCGCCCCACCAGGATGGTCATGCCGTCCGGCGAGACGAACCGCCGGGCCACGCTCCGCCCCTGCCACATCCCGTTCTCGGGATCGGGCGGCGGGGGCGGGGCTTTGCGCTCGGCGGAGGGCAACCCTACTCCTTCACGATCTCCAGCAGCGTGATCTCGAACACCAGCATGCCGCGCGGCTTGCCGGGCGCGCCGTCGTAGGCCTGGCGGGAGGGGATCCAGACGCGGCGGGTCTCCCCTTCGACCATCCGCTGGAGGACGTCGGTCCAGCCGGGGATGACCTTGGTGAGCTCGAAGGTGGCCGGAGTGCCCCGCTGGAGCGAGGAGTCGAACATCTTGCCGTCGGTGGTCCAGCCCGTGTAATGGACGCGGACGGTGCTGCCGGCCTTGGGGTGGACCGTGCCGGTGCCGGCTTTCAGCACCTTCCAGGCGAGGCCGTTGGGGATCTTCTCGGCGTCCGCGGGAGGCGCGGCCACGTCGGGCGGCACCGGCGGCACGCGCAGGATGTCGAGCAGCTCGACGTCGAAGACCAGCGTCCCCTGGGGCTTGTCGGGCTTCCCCTCGTAGGCGAGCTTGGCGGGGATCCAGAAGCGCCGCTTCTCCCCCACCACCATGAGCTGCAGGCCCTCGGTCCAGCCGGCGATCACCTTGTTGAGGGGGAGGACGATCGGCCGGCCGCGCGCCACCGAGGAGTCGAACATCTTGCCGTCGGTGGTCCAGCCGGTGTAATGCACCTTCACCAGGTCGGCCGGCCCGGGGTGCTCGGTGCCGGCGCCGGGGGTGAGGACCTTGGAGGCGAGGCCGCTCGACGTCACCTGGGCGTCGGCCGGCGCCGCCGCCACGTCGACGGGCGGGGGGATCGGGGTCGGAGGCGCCGCCGGGGCCGCGGGGGGCGCCGCGGCGAGCGGGACGGCGAGCAACAGGGCCGGAATCCAGGAGAGAATTCGTCTGTTCATGGGCGTAAAGCTATCATCTACACCTACGCAACTTGCATCCATTCCGTCCGTAGAAAAGAATCCGCTGTAGAGAGCCTCTCTCACCTCTCGGGACAGGCAAAGGAGACCCGGATGCCCAGATCCAGAACCGCGCGCCTCATTGGGATGGCCCTCCTGATGGTGGCCGCTCCAGCCCTGGCCGCGGACGCCCTCAAGGTGACGCCGCCGAAGCTGGAGGTGCGCGAGCACAAGCTCGCCAACGGCCTCGACCTGCTGATGTACGAAGACCATTCGGTGCCGGCGGCCACCGTCCAGCTCTGGTACCACGTCGGCTCGAAGGACGAGAAGAAGGGGCGGAGCGGCTTCGCCCATCTCTTCGAGCACCTGATGTTCAAGGGCTCGGCCCACGTCGGCCCCGAGGAGCACAAGAACTTCATCGCCTCGATCGGCGGGCGCTACAACGCCACCACCGATTTCGACCGCACCCTCTACTTCCAGAGCTTCCCCAGCAACTACCTGGAGCGGGTGCTGTGGATGGAGGCCGACCGCATGAGCTCGCTCAACGTCTCGGAGGAGAACTTCAAGTCCGAGCGGGACGTGGTCAAGGAGGAGCGCCGGCTGCGGGTGGACAACCCCCCCTTCGGCCGCCTGTTCGAGGTGGTGCTGGAGAAGACCTTCACCACCCACCCCTACAAGATCGAGCCGATCGGCAGCATGGCCGACCTCGACGCCGCCACCATCCAGGACGTGCGCGATTTCCACAGCCTCTACTACGTGCCCAACAACGCCACCCTGGTGGTCGCGGGGGACCTCGATCCCGAGGCTGTGATCCGCTGGACCGAGCAGTATTTCGGCCCCATCCCCAAGGGCAGGCCGATCCCGCGCGACATCCCCAGGGAGCCGGCGCAGACGGCCGAGCGCCGCACGGTCGACTATCACCCGAACACCCCCCTGCCGGCGGTGGTGATCACCTGTCACATCCCCCAGGCGGGAAGCCCGGACACCTACGCCCTCCAGGTGGCGAGCAACATCCTCTCGGCCGGCGAGAGCTCGCGGCTCTACAAGCGGATGGTCTACGAGAAGCAGATGGCGGTGGCCGCGGGCGGCGACGCGATCCTCCTGGAGGACCCCGGCGTCTTCTTCTTCTACGCGATCCTCCAGGGCGGACAGAAGCCCGAGGACGGCGAGAAGGAGTTGCTGGCCGAAACGGACCGGCTGCGCAACGAGCCGGTGTCGGAGGAGGAGCTGGTGAAGGCGAAGAACCAGATCATCTCCAGCCTCGTCTTCGGCCGCCAGACCAGCCAGGACAAGGCCGACGCCATTGGCTACGCCAAGGTCATCCTGAACGATGAGTCATACGTGAACCGGCAGCTCGCCGAATTCCAGAAGGTCACCGCGGCCGACGTGCAGCGGGTGGCGCGTACCTATTTCACCCCCCAGAACCGCACCGTGGTCTACATGCTCCCCGAGGCGATGCGCCCAAAACCGGAAGGGAAACCGGAGGGGAAACCGGGAGCCGGCCAGAGCGAGGTGAAGAACCCATGAGAGCCCGAATCCCTCTGAGATCCCTTTGCGCGGCGGGCCTGCTCCTCGCGCTCGCCTCCACGGGCCTGGCGCAGGCGCCGGCCGCGAAATCCAAAAAGGCCGCGCCGCCAGCCGCTTCCAAGGCGATGGCCAAGCCGTCCACGCCGGCCACGCCCCCGCCGCCGGCTCCGGCCAAGGAGATCCGCTTCCCCGCCTTCCAGGAGAAGACGCTGGCCAACGGCCTGCACCTGGTGGTCATCGAGCAGCACGAGCAGCCGCTCGTCTCGCTGCGCATGCTGCTCAACGCCGGCAAGGCCTACGAGCCGGACGGCAAGGCCGGGCTCGCCAACGCCACGGCCGCCCTGCTCACCAAGGGCACGGCCACCCGCTCGGCGCAGCAGATCGCCCAGACGATCGACTTCGTGGGCGGCCATCTCGACGCCAACGCCGGCACCGAGGCGGGCTACGTCGACCTGGGGGTCACCTCGGACCAGCTCGACCTCGGGTTCGACCTGGTCTCGGACATCGTCCTCCATCCGACCTTCCCGCAGGACGAGCTGGAGCGCTGGCGCCGGCAGGCCGTGAACGGGCTCCAGATCAACCTGCAGGACGCCTCCTACGTCGCCTCCACCGCCACCACGCGGCTGATCTTCGGCGATTACCCCTACGGCCGGCCGTCCAGCGGCACTCCCGGGTCGCTGGCCGGGCTGACGCGGGACGATCTGGTGGCGTTCCACAAGCAGCATTTCATTCCGAACCAGACGATCCTCGCCATCGTGGGGGACGTCAAGCCGGCCGACGCCTTCGCCCGCGCCGAGCGCGCCTTCGGCGCCTGGCCGAAGGGGACGCCCAGCGAGCTCCCCCGGTTCGACGTGAAGCCTCCGGCCAAGACACGCATCGTGGTGGTCGACAAGCCCGACGCCGTGCAAACCGAGATCCGCCTCGGCCAGGTGGGGATCACCTACCGCGATCCGTCGCTGTTCGTGGCCGAGGTCTACAACTCCGTCCTCGGCGGCAGCGCCAGCGCCCGGCTCTACGAGGAGATCCGGCGCAAGCGGGGCCTCTCCTATGGCGCCGGTAGCTTCTTCCTCGAAGAGTCGCAGCCGGGCTTCTTCGAGATCTCGACCTTCACCAAGACCGACACCACGGCCGACGCCCTGGCGCTCGCCTTCGAGGTCCTGCGCGGCCTGCGGGAGAAGCCGGTCCCCGAGGCGGAGCTGAATTCCGCCAAGACCTACATCACCGGCGCCTTCCCGCTGGAAGTCGAGACCGCTAACGGCATCGCCACCCGGGTGCTGGAGGCCATGCACTTCGGCTTCGGCCGGGAATTCCTGGAGAGCTACAACGGCCGGATCTCCAAGGTCAGCGCGGCCGACGTCCAGCGCTTCGCCGAGACCCACATCCACCCCGAGCAGATGACGGCCGTGCTGGTGGGCAACGCCGCGAAGTTCACCGACGCCCTGAAGAAGACGTACGGGGAGGTCGAGGTGATCCCCATCGCCGAGGTCGACTTCCTGCGGCCGGACCTGCGCAAGCCGCAGCCCAAGCCCAAGGGCTGATCGCCGGACGAAGCCGGGCAGGCCCGATCCCTGCCCGGCACGCCTTTTGCGCGCCTTTCTCTCCCCCGGATGGCACCCTCATTGCAGCAAAAAATAGAGAAGAGAACAGTGGGGGACGTCCCCGCCGGAGATCCCTCCGGGGAATTGCTCTCGAGAATGACGACAAAGGAGGCAAAGTGATGAAAAAGCAGATCTTCTCGATCCTGACGGCCCTCGTCCTCACCGCGGGCACCGCGGCGCTCGCCCAGTCCGGCGGTGGCAGCGGCGGCGGCGCCAACAGCGGCACGGTGGGCGGCGGCTCCGGTGCCACCGGCACCATGGGCACCGGCACGACCGGCGCCGGCGCGGCCGGCTCGACCGGCAGCACGATGGACCAGACCGGCACCACCGGCACCACCGGCACCACCACGGGCACCACGACCGGCACGACCCCGGGCACGATGAACAATACCGGCACCACCACGACGGGCACGATGAACAACACGGGCTCCACCACGACGGGCACGCCGGATCAGACCGGCACGACCACGACCGGCACGATGAATCAGCCTGGGACGACCACCGGCACCACGACGAATCAACCCGGTACCACGACCGGCACGACCACCGGCACGATGGGCACGACCACCGGTACCACCGGCGCCTATGGGACGACGACCGGAACGACCACCGGTACCGGCACGACGGGCACCTACACCGGCACCACCGGTACCACGACCGGCTACGGGACGACCACCGGCAGCGCCACCACCTCCACCTACGGTGGCAGCACCGATACGACCGCCGGCACGGGCACCAGCGCCTCCGGTACGAGCCGTAATCTGCCGAGGACCGCGAGCGACATGCCGCTCCTCGGGCTGCTCGGCGCGCTCTCGCTGGCCGGCGCTCTCGGCCTGCGGAAGCTCCACTGAGGCGGCTTTCCACTCAGGAAGGGGCGCGGCCGGTCCGCGCCCCCTTCCTTCCGTCCTTGAACCCTCACCCCCTTCCAGCGTACAAAGCTCCGGCATGGATGAAGCGGCGGTTCTCCGCGCGGCGCTGCGGCACGACGCGCTCTCGGCGCCCATCGGCTTCCTGCTCCTCGGGCTGGGGCTGGCGGCGGGAGCCCTCGCCCTGGCGCGGCGCAAGGGCGGCGATCCGGCGCTCGCCTATTTCTCCCTCTTCACCTCGCTCTATGCCCTCCGCCTGCTCGCCGAGAGCCAGACCGTGCAGCTCCTGCTTTCGCCTCCCGAGCTCGCCTGGCGGAAGCTGATCGAGATCTTCACCTTCGTGCTGCCCATCCCGGGGTTTCTCTTCTTCGAGCGGGTGATCGGCCTCGGCTGGCGTTCGTCCATGCGCTGGGTCTGGCAGCTCTACATCGCGCTGGCTCTGGTGGCCGTCCCCTGGGAGATCTTCTCCCCGGTGCCGGCCGTCCTCTTCGGGATCTATCGCGGGCTGGTGCTGGTGGCGTTCACGGTGGCCCTGGTGAACCTGTTCGCGCCGGGTAAGAAAGCGGACCGGGATCTCTGGCTGCTGCGCGTCAGCTTCCTGGTGCTGGGCGTGTTCGTCATCCTGGAGAACCTCCGCGCCCTGGGGCTCACCCCCTGGCGGGACAACGCGGAGCCGGTGGGATTCCTGATCTTCAACTGCGGTCTGGGGGTGATCGCGGCCCGCCGCATCTTCGACACCCAGGAGCGGCTGGCCTCGATCCGCCAGGAGCTCGAGACCGCGCGGCGCATCCAGCAGGCGATCCTCCCCGAGGAGATGCCGCGCGTCGCCGGCCTCGACCTCGCCGCGCGCTACGTCTCCGCGACCGAGGTGGCCGGGGACTTCTACGATTTCCTGCCCTGTGAGGGGAGGCGCGCCGGCCTGCTGATCGCCGACGTCTCGGGGCACGGCGTGCCGGCCGCCCTGGTGGCGTCGATGCTGAAGGTGGCTACCGCGGCCGAGATCCCCCACGCGGCCTCCCCGGCGCGGGTGCTCTCGGAGATGAACCAGATTTTTCACGGCAAGCTGCGGAACCAGTTCATCACCGCGTTCTGCGTCCATCTCGATCTCGAAGCGGGACGGCTCACCTGGGCCGGTGCCGGGCATCCGCCGGCCCTGCTCTGGCGAGGGGGAGAGGGAAAGGTCGAGGAGCTGGCGCCGGGAGGGCCGGTGATGGGCCGCCTCCGCCGGGCCGTCTATCCCGAGGAATCGCTGCCGCTGGAGCCCGGGGACCGCCTCCTGCTGTTCACCGACGGCATTCCGGAGGCCCTGAGCCCCGGCGGCGAGCCGTTCGGCGACGAGCGCCTCCAGGCCCTGCTCGCCGCCCACGCCGCCCACTCCGCCGAGCAGATCGCCGAGGCGCTCCTGGCCCGCGTCGCGGAGTGGACCGGCCGGAGCGCCTCGTTCGAGGACGACCTGACGTTCGTGGTGGCGGGCATCACCGCTGAATCGTGAAGGTCACCGTCAGCGTGTAGTACACCTTCACCGGCCGGCTGCCGATCATCGCGGGCTTGAACTGGGTCTGCTGGATCGCCTCCATGGCGGACCGGTCGAGCCCCATCGGCAGGCCCCGGAGGATGCGCACGTTGGTGGCGTTCCCCCTCTCGTCGATCACCGCCTCGACGATCACCGTCCCCTGCATCCCCGCCCGCCGCGCCACCTCCGTATACCGCGGCAGGATCGGATGCAGCGGCACCGGCTTGCTCATCTCGGCTGTGAGGACCTGAGGTGCGCTGTCCTCGACAGGAGCGGTCGGCTCAGGAGTCCCATGGATCGTGCCGATCGGGTTGCGGCTGTTGGGATCGCCGTTGGGATCTCCCGGTCCCGGAGGCGCCGTGGGGTCCGTTCCCTGGTTGGGGTCGGCGTCCCGGGCGGTCTCCTGCACCGGAGTGTCCCGCGGCTTGTCCGCCATGTGCTCGGGGTCCGGCTGCACCGTCTGCTCCGGCGTGGGCGGCTTGACCACCGGCTTGGTGTCCGGGGGCTTCGGGGGCTTCACTCCCCCGCCTCGCTGGATCAGAGGCGGCTCGAGCATAACGTTGATTGGGGGTATGTTCAGGCTATCGGGCTCGTGCACGGCGCCCACGTTCCAGTAGCTGGCGAACGCGAAGGCCGTCAGGCCCACCAGGTGCAGCAGGATGGCAAGAGGGAGGGAGAGCCAGCGGCGCCGTTGCGGCTGCTTTCTGGCCTCCAGGTCGATCAGGGCGCTCTCGAACATCTTCCACCTCCGGACGTCGGGTCTCTGTCGTCCTCGCCTCGATCCCCGAGGCAGGGGGAAACTTCTGGAGCGCTCCTACTTGGATTAGATGGGTTGGCCCGGATTTTTGTTCCAAGGAGACGTTGACCCGTCGCCGCCGCCTGATATCTTTGGGCGCGGCGAGGCCGCTCCCGCATGCTGCCGGAGCGGAGCTGCTGAAACTATCTATTCTTTTGGAGGCTGCAATGCCGGATTCAAACCCGAGCCTGACTCACGTGAGAACGGCTCTCTTCGTCGATTTCGATAACATCTACCTCGGCCTGCAACGGGAAGATCCGGTGGCGGCCGAGCAGTTCGCCACCGATCCCACCCGCTGGCTGCTCTGGCTCCAGGACGAGCTCCCCCACCCCGAGGAAGGCCGCCGGCGCAAGATCCTCTTCCGCCGCTGCTACCTCAACCCCTCGCAGTTCGGGCGCTTCCGCCCCTACTTCACCCGCTCGGCCATCGAGGTGGTCGACTGCCCGCCGCTGACCAGCGGCGGCAAGACCAGCGCCGACATCCACATGGTGATGGACATCCTCGACACCCTGAGCCACCCCACGCGGTTCGACGAGTTCATCCTGCTCTCCGGCGACGCCGACTTCACGCCGGTGCTGCTGCGCCTCTCCAAGCACGACCGGCGCAGCGCCATTCTGGCCATCGGCCCCGCCTCGGTGGCCTACAAGGCCGCCTGCGACCTGCTGATCGACCAGGACACCTTCCTGGAGGAGGCGATCGGCGCCACCCCGAGCACCACCACCCGCGCCGCCGTCGGCCAGTCCAGCAACTCGGCGATGAGCGAGCTCCTGCTCAAGATCGCCGACAAGGTCTACGAGCGGGCGAGCACCAGCGGCGAGCTGGTGGCCACCGAGCTGCCGCCGATCTTCCGCGAGTTCTCCGAGTTCACCTCCAGCAACAACTGGCTGGGCTTCAACAGCCTGCGCAACATGACCACGGCGGTGGTCTCGATGCGCCGCGATCTCACCATGATCGACGGCGACCCCTGGCGGGTAGGCCTGCTGGCGGAAGGCGAGGAGCCCGAGGGAGCGCCGGAGACGAGCCACGAGCACGGCCGGCCGGTGGCCTCGCCGCGCTTCCTCACCATCGCGGACCGCCACCGCCTGATCGAGGAGATCCTCGGTCACGTGCGCTCGGTCGTGGAGTCCTCGGACGCGGCGGTGCCGATGGCCCGCGCCGCGCAGATGGTGATCAGCCGCTTCGGCGAGCAGGTGCTGGCCACCCGCTGGGCCGGCGCCGGCACCTTCCGCGACCTGCTCGAAGGGCGCGAGAACCCCGGCTTCGCCATCTCGGCCCTCAAGCCCGGCTACATCTACGATCCCGCGCGCCACCAGCTGCCGATCGACGGCCGGCCGGAGGAGCTGGTGGGCGATCCGCAGCTCAACGCGCTCGCCTACCGCGTCCACCAGCTCACGGACACCCCCTACCTGACGCGCGGCGACTACGGCCGGGTCTTCCGCCTCACCTCCGAGGAGGTCAACGAGCACGGCTACTTCCTCACCCGCACCTCGAAGGCCGTGCGCGACCGCTGCATCGAGGAGGGGTCGCCGATCGCCCGCGCGAGCGTCAACTTCATCCTCCGCGGCATCACCTTCGGCGGCCACCGCTTCGGGCAGAACGGCCCGGAGGAGCCGCTGGAGCTCGCCTCCTGCTTCTTCCGCAACGTGGTGAGCCTCTGCGACAGCGCGGGCATCGAGCTCGACACCGAGGAGCGGGAGACCCTCGCCGACTGGATCCTGGGCGAGCTGCGGGCCGAGGAGGGGATCACGGCGGAGCCCCCCGGAGACGAGCCCGCGGCGGTGCCCGTGGGCGCCGGCGAGCCGGAGCCATGACCTGGCCGCTCGACGAGGACGAGATCCGGGAGCTGCTGGCGCTCCCGGCCGCCGACCGCGCGGTGAATTTCTTTCAACTGGTCGCCGACTGGGAGGAGGCCTGGGGTCTCCAGGACGATCACGGCTGGGTGGTGGGGCGCGAGAACGACGCCCTCCCTCTCTGGCCGCACTCCGCCTTCGCCGAAGCCTGCGCCCGCGGGCCCTGGCAGGGGGCGGTCCCGGGCGCGGTCCCGCTCGACGACCTGCTCATCGACCTCCTCCCCCTGCTGGCGGCGGACAACCTGCGGGCCGCGGTCTTTCCCACCCCGGACGATCCCGGCCTGCTCCTCACCCCCGAGGAATTCGGCGAGCGGCTCGAGCGGGAGCTCAAGATCGGCGGGTGAGCCGGCAGGGCCTGCTACCATAGCAGCCCATGGCTACGGAGGAGATCGCGATCCCGGAGCGCTTGCCCTTCCTGGAGAGCATCTCCTGGTTCGACCGCAACTATCGCGACCTCACCCCCCTGGACATGCTGCGCCGCTACGAGGCGGGCTGGCGCTACCAAGGGGTGCTGACCGATCCGTCTCCGGACGAGTGGCGGTTCATCCGGGAGCTCATCCAACGGTACGGAAGCTACCTCGATGTTCCGGCGTGAGCGGCACCGCAAGGTCCTGGAGCTCCTCGCGGCCTTCGACGACGGCCTCCTCTCCCGTTGCCGGTTCCTCTTCGGCGGCGGGACGCGGATCGTCCTTGAGCTGGACGAATACCGCGAATCCCTCGACGTCGACTTCCTCTGCTCGGCCGCGGAGGGGTACGCGGAGCTTCGGTTCCAGGCATCGTCCCGTGGCTACGACGCCCTCTTCAAGGCGGATGCGCGACGAGGGCTTCACCTGCCGCGCGAGATGCGGATCGACCAATACGGCATCCGCTTTCCCGTCGAGGTCGGAGGGAGCCTGATCCGGGTCGAGCTCATCCGGGAGGCCCGGATCGAGCTCGACGCGGGGGTGAGACCGGACTGGTCTCCCGTGGATTGCCTCGCGCTCACCGACTGCTTCGCCGAGAAGCTGCTGGCGAACTCCGACCGCTGGCCCGACCGCCAAGTGCTTTCGCGGGACGTGATCGATCTCGGAGCCCTCCGGCGGAGGGTCGGTCCCATCCCAGACTGTGCCTGGGCCAAGGTCGAGCTGGCGTATAAGGCGGCCGCGAAGGACGATCTGCGGAAAGCGCTGACCGCGTTCCTGGGCGACGCCGCCCATCAACGGCGCTGCTTCGAAGGGTTCCAAATCGGTGAGCCGGACGAGATCCTGGAGGGGATGAAATTGTTGCTTCAGGATCGCGCCGGTCCGCCCTCCCACCCCCGAGGGTAGCCTCCGACCGCCCCCCGGGCGTGTTGGCGCGCGTAGGTTGCGCGGTTACCTTGGGCCTCAAAGGAGGCCCACCATGAGAACACCCTGGAAGGTCCTGATCCTGATCCTTACCGTGCTCGCGGCGCTCGCCTTCTCCGCTCTGAGGTCCGGAGCCCAGGAGAACCAGCAGGAGCGGCAGGACGCCATCGCTTTCGGCAAGATCTCCTACCGCGTCTTTTGTCAGAATTGCCATGGCGAGTCGGGCAAGGGGAACGGCCGCCTCGCCGAGCTCCTGAAGGTGCCCCCCTCCGACCTGACCCGGATCAGCCAGCGCAACGGCGGCGCCTTTCCCGTCGACCGCATGCACCAGATCATCGACGGCCGCGCGGACGTGCTCGCCCACGGCGACCGCGAGATGCCCGTCTGGGGCCAGGCCTTCCTGGAGCGGACCGACAACGAGGCGGAGGTCCGGACCAAGGTCCATCAGCTGACCGTCTACCTCGAATCGATCCAGGAGAAGGGGCTGGCCCAGAAGAAGTAGCGCCGCGTGCTATCGTTCGGCCCGATGGTGAAACGGCTCTCGCTGCGCGTCTCCGGCCAGGGACTTCACGAGGTGACGGACGAGGTGCGCGCGGCCGTGCGCGAGAGCGGTGTGCGGGAGGGGCTCTGCACGGTCTTCATCCAGCACACCTCGGCGAGCCTGACCATCCAGGAGAACGCCGATCCGTCGGCCCGCCGCGACCTGGAGACCTGGCTCAACCGCCTCGTCCCCGAGCGCGATCCCCTCTACACCCACACCGCCGAAGGGCCGGACGACATGCCCTCGCACATCAAGGCGGCCCTCACCGCCACCTCCCTCTCGATCCCCATTCTCGACGGCGACCTCGGCCTCGGCACCTGGCAGGGGATCTACCTCTGGGAGCACCGCCGGCATTCGGGGGCGCGTAAATTGCTGGTGCACGTGGGCGAGTAGACCCTTCAGGGTCCACACCAGCTCGCCCCGCACCCACCGGGGTCAGGCGCCCTGAAAAACCGTCGAGCTGGCCCGGAATGGCGGTGCAGAGAGCGGCGGTGGAGCTGGCCGCCGGGACTTCCGAGGCAAGGCCGAGGCGGCGCCGCGGCGATAGCAGGACGAAGGACGCTTCGGCTGCAATTTTCTCCCTCCCCGCCTCACTGTTTCCAGTGAACGACCGGCACGGATGTTCGGCCGTTCAGGTCGACCTGTTACAACCGAAAGGAGGTTGCCATGGCTGGTTTGGCTGGTTTTGAAGGACCTTGGAATATTATGGAAACCAAGATCACTGGCATCAAGCTCATCGGGGGCCAGATTACAATCGATAGGGCCGGAGCCCAATACAGGGTGAAGATCCCTCTCCAGATTGGCGCCCCATTAGACTTCGTCGTGACTCAGAATGATCGGGCCCTTTCCAGCACAATAGATCGTGGCACCGATCATTACGGGGTGCGACTCGTGTTCGACAGTCTCACCGATCCGCAGAAAATCGTGGATGGTCCTTTGGGCAGCCTGATCGAGCGGTGGTCAGATACGGAGCAGCCCGCCGACATGGGAACGATCACCGGAACGCGTGGTTAGGGGCCTGCGTGGCAGAACCCTCAAGCCCAGGACGCAAAGGACAACCAGGACAGCAAGGACAACAATGAAGGCAAGAATGGCGCCGAAATCGGTACTCTTGTCCTTGTGGTCCCTGCCGTCCCTGTTGTCCTTTCTTGGGTTTTTCTGGCGCGCAGGCTGCTAGTATTGGTAGCTTGATGTCTCCCAGCCACTTGATCCTTGAAGTTTTGCTCCTCCTAGCCGGCTCCCCCGCCGCGGTGGACATCCGGCCCGGCACTCTCCTGGAGCGCGAGATTGCTTCGGGGGAGAAGCACGAGTATGCGCTCCCCCTGGAAGCGCACCGCTTCGCCCGGCTGGCGGTGTACCAGCGCGATATCGACCTGGAGGTGGCGGTCTACGGGCAGGACGGCAGCCTCCTCACCGAGGTCAACCGGCCCGGCGAGTGGCATGTGAACGAGAGCGTCTCGCTGCTGACGGAGGAGGCGGCGGTATTCCGGATCGAGGTGCGGGGTCTGCCGGGAGGAGCCGATCCGGGGCACTATGGAATCCGGCTGGAGGAGGTTCGGGAGCCTCTCCCCACCGACGCGCCGCGGATCGCGGCCGAGCGCGAGGAGGCGGCCGCGGACCGCCTGGCTCAGAAACGCACAAAGGAGTCCATGCAGCAGGCCCTCGCGGCCTACGGCTCGGCCCTGGAGCGCTGGCGCGCGCTCGGCGATGAGCCGCGCCAGGCCGGCATCCTCTATCAGACCGGCGCTGTTCGCCGCTTCCTGAGCGATCCTGCTGGAGCTCTGGAGGCCCTGAACCAGGCCCTTGATCTGCAGAAAAAGGAAGAGGACCAGGCCGGCCAGGCGGCGACAATCAACCAGATCGGGCTGGTCTACGGGGCCCAGGGCCAAGGGGAGAAGGCCCTCGCCGCTTACCAGGAGGCGCTGGCCCTGCACCGCGTTGCTGGACCCGAGTTGGAGGCTCCCATCCTCAACAACCTCGGCATCCTCCACTACTCGGCCGGGCGCCTGCGCGAAGCCCTGGCGGCCTTCGAGCAGGCCGCCGAGATCTTCCACCGCGCCGGGGACCGCTGGCGGGAGGCCACGGCCCTGGGCAACCTGGGGAGCGTCCATAAGGCGCTTGGCGAGCCGCTGGAGGCCATCGGCTTCCACGAGCGGGCGCTGATCGTGGCCCTGGCGGTGAAGGACCGCGGCCTCCAGGCCGACGCCCTCAACAACCTCGGTCTGATCCAGAACCAGACCGGCGATCTGAATGGCGCCTTGGAGCGCTTCACGCAGGCCGTCTCCCTGTTCCACGACATGGGGGACCGCCGGCGGGAGGCCATCGCGCTCGCCAACCTGGGCCAGCTCTACGCCGAGCTCGGAGAAGGACAGAAGGCTCTCGACACCTTCGAGAGAGCCCTGGCGCTGGACCGCGAGGCGGGCGCCCGCCCTGGTGAAGGGGCAGTCCTCCAGGATCTGGGCCGGGCCTACTCCAAGGCGGGCCGGACGCGGGACGCTCTGAGCTCCTTCGAGCGGTCCCTCGCGCTACGGCGCGAGACGGGCGACCGGCCCGGCGAGGTCCAGACCCTGAGCAGCCTCGGCCTCCACTACCGGGAGAACGGCCAGCCTGCCCAGGCGTTGAAGGTGCTGGAGCAGGCGCTCCGGATCGCCACCGAGTTGGGCGACCGGCCGAACGAAGCCGCTGTCCGCCAGAACCTCGGGCTGGCGCAGGCCGCCGTGGGCGATACCGTAGCCGCTCTGGCATCCTTTTTCCGGGCGCGCGAGCTGACGGCGGCAATCCACGACTCGGCCGGCGAGGCCGCGGCGCTGCAGGAGACTGCTCGCCTGGAAATCGCCCGAGGCGAGCCCGGGCCGGCCCTCACCCACCTGGAGCAGGCCCTCGCCCATATCGAGTCCCTGCGCGGCCAAGTGGCCGGCGACCGCCTCCGCACCTCCTACTTCTCCTCCTGGCGCGACGCCTACGACCTTTCCATCACCGCCCTCATGGACCTCCATCGGCGTCAGCCAGACGCGGGCCACGACGCCCGCGCCTTCGAGGTTTCCGAGCGGGCCCGCGCCCGCGGCCTGCTCGACCTGCTGCGGCAGGGCCACGTCGAGGTCCGCAGCGGGGCCGATCCCCGTCTCCTGGAGCAGGAGAGCCAGCTGCGCGTCGAGCTCGACGCCAAGCTGAAGCGGGAGAGCGAGCTGCTAGCAGAAAATGCCGCGGCGGAGCGGATCGAGGAGGCGCGCCGGGAATCCGCGGCGCTACTCGCCAAGCAGGACGTGCTCGACGCGCGCATCCGGGCCACGAGCCCCCGCTACGCCGAGCTGACCCGGCCCGCGGAGGTGAGGCTCGCCAGCATCCAGCGCCTCCTCGATATGGACACGGCGCTGCTCGAGATCCATCTGGCCGAGCCACGGAGTTACCTCTGGGTGGTTACCTCTTCCTCGCTGGCCAGCTTCGAGCTGCCCAGCCAGGAGGAGTTGGAGGCGGTGGCGCGGCGGGCCTACGAGGCCCTCACCTCTCCTTCCCCGCGGGATGCGGCCCGGCGGCGGGTCGATCTGGCGGCGCTGAGCCACCTGCTGCTCGCGCCCGCCGTGGAGCACCTGGAAGGAAAGCGGCTGGCCGTGGTGACCAGCGGCGCCTTGCAGTACATCCCCTTTGCGGCCCTGCCCGATCCCCGCTCAGGCGAGCCGTTGCTGGAGACCCACGAAGTGGTGAGCCTCCCTTCGGCGGCCGTGCTCGCCGAGCTGCGCCGAGACATTGTGGAGCGGCGGCCGGCCTCCCTGGATGTGGCCGTGCTGGCCGATCCCGTGTTCCAGTTGGACGATTCCCGCCTGGCCGCCCTGGGCCGCGCCAACGGCCCCCGGCCCGCCGCGGTGGCAACCCTGGCGGCGGCTGTGAGCCCGGACCTGGAGCGTTCGGCCCGCGACGTGGGAGCCACCCGCTTCGAGCGGCTCTCCTGGACCCGGCGCGAGGCCGAAACCATCGCGGCCCAAGCCAAGGGGCATACCGTCCTCCAGGCCCTGGATTTCGACGCCAGCCGGGAGACGGCCACCGGGACGGCGCTGGCGAGCGCCAGAATCGTCCACTTCGCCACCCATGGCTTTCTGGACAACGAGGCGCCGGAGCTCTCCGGCCTGGTCCTCTCCCTGATCGATCGCGAGGGCAAGCCCCGGGACGGCTTCCTCCGCCTGCACGACATCTACAATCTCAACCTGAACGCGGACTTGGTGGTGTTGAGCGGCTGCCGGACGGCGCTCGGCCGGGACGTCCGAGGCGAGGGCCTGCTGGGCCTCACTCGCGGCTTCCTCTATGCCGGCTCACCGCGGGTGATGGCGAGCCTGTGGCCCGTACGTGACCGCGCCACCGCCGAGCTGATGCAACGCTTCTACCACGCCCTCTTCCACGACGGCCTGCCGCCGGCCGCGGCCCTGCGCGCCGCGCAACGGGCCCTGCGGCGCGATGTCCGCTGGCGCGATCCCTACTACTGGGCTCCCTTCGTCCTCCAAGGCGACTGGCGCGCCGCCCCCAAGCCCTGATCGGGCCCTCGCTCCGGGACGGGAGCCTCTCTGAAGAAATACTGGTCTCCGGTGCAATTTGCGCCGGCTTCTCATCACTCTCCTCATAGGGCCGGTTCCGTGCTTCGGGTGCGCGGTTCCAGGCCAAGCTAAAAAGATTACCGAAGAGGAGAGAACGAACCATGGCAAAGGAATTGATCTACAGCATCACGTCCGTCCGCCTGAGATTGCAGAAGAAAAATCCATCTGAAAGGAAGACAAAGATGAACTCCACAAACTGCTGGGTATTAGGTGTGCGAGGCGTCTCTCAAATCACAACCTATGCGACTGCCGGCGTTCTCTTCCTATTGGTCGGTATATCAACAGCTTGGAGTCAAGATCTCCAGGGAGGTGAGATCGGAACCCTCAGAGTTAGACCAACAGGAGCCAACGTAGCAACTACATGGAAGCAACTCAATCGCGGTGACAACCCCCCTTTCGAAACTCCAGGCTTTGTGCCGACGCCTCTAACCGGGGAACAAGTACAGGCGCGCCCTGGTAAGCCAGCAGAGCTATCAGTTGTAGAAGTACAACTCGGTGGCCAAGCTAAAGGGGTTCTTGCGATTCGTGCCTTCTGCCCTGCGAACACGCCTTGCTGCCAGATACCAGGTCTCACAGCATCGGAGATAACCTTTGAAGTGGTTGATATTTCTTGGCAAGCAGGCGCCGGATGGCCAGTTTATCACTCATATTGTCCCCGCGACGAGTACAAAGCGGGAATGTTCTTTCGGGATGCTAAGGTACATCAGATTGTACCTAGACTTGGCGGATTCTATTTTGTAGGCTGCTACAACCCAGGGCGTGCGGTCGGCACTTCGCCGACTGCAGTGTGCTTCGGCACAAACGACGATAGGTACGACGACAATCAGGGCGGCTACGTCGTTCTGATCTACTCGTGGAAATAGCGATACTGGCGGGCGGGGGAGCTGACCCGACCCGCGGAGCCAAGCTGCCCGAGGTCCAGCGCCTCCTCGACCCGGACACCGCCTTGCTCGAGATCTTCCCCGGGCACCCCCGGAGCTACGTCTGGTTGGTCCAAGGCCGCCTCCCTCGCCAGCTTCGAGCTACCGGACTAGGCAGTATTCACGGATATAGTGAGGAGGGCCTACACCTTCCTGAACTCGCCGGAACGCCGCCGGGCGCCAGCAGCCAGCCTTAATCGACATGGTCGTGTTGACCCATCCTGTTTTCGGCACCGACGGCTCCGGCTGGCACTGGCGCGCCGGAGCCCGCCCCACCCGGGGCGTTGGCCGGCACCCGGATCGTCCACTTCACTACCCATGACTTCCTGAACAACAAGGCGCCGGAACTCTCCGGCCTGGTCCTCTCCCTGCTCAACCGCGAGGGCAAGCCCGGGGACGCTTTCCGCCTACGCGACATCTATAATCTCAGCCTGAACGCGGACCTGGTGGTGTTGAGCGGCTGCCGGACGGGCGGTCGGCCGGATGTCCTCGGCGAGGGCCTGCTGGGCCTCACCTGCGGCGTCCTCTACGCCGGGCTCACCGCGTGTGATGGCGAGTCTATGTTCGTTCTCCAAGGGGATTGGTGGGAGAAAACGTTGCGGCCATGAAATTCTGGCTCTCTCTGGAACACCTGAATATTAGAGTGGTGCCCGGCGGCTGGAGGGTGCGTGATGAGTGAGCCGCTGGCCTCTCCGTTCCAGGACGATCTCGTGGGCCGGATCGTGGCCGGGGAACGCCAGGCCGAGGAGGAGTTGGTCGGGCATTACGGCGAAGGCCTGCAATTCCTACTGCGGCGCTGGACGCGCGACGCCGTCACGGCGGAGGACCTCTTCCAGGAGACCGTGCGGCTCGCCCTGGAGAAGATCCGCGGCGGCGAGGTGCGCGAGCCCGGCAAACTGGCGGGCTTCCTGCGCTCGCTGGCGAAGAACCTGGCGATCCACCACTACCGCCGGGGCGCCGTCCGCGAGGAGCGGGAGCGCGATCTCGACTCGGCTCCTCCGATGGCGGCCGGCGAGCCGATGGAGCCGCTTGCGCACCTGCTGCGGGCCGAGAAGGCGGCGCTGGTCCGCCAAGCCATCGCCGAACTCCCGCGGGAGCGTGACCGGCAGGTGCTGTTCCGGTTCTATATCGCGGAGGAGGACAAGGAGAGGATTTGCGACGATCTGGGACTAGGAAGCCAGGAGTTCAACATAGTGCTCTTCCGGGCGCGACAGCGCTACCGCAAGCTGCTCGCAGAGCGTCTCGGCGAAACTGAGGGATGAGGCAAGGCATGGATCACGAGTGGATCGAGGCACAGAACGTCATCGAACGGTATGCGATGGGCCGCCTTGCTCCCGAGGAGGAGGCCCTCTTCGAGGAGCACCTCCTGGAGTGCCGCGACTGCCGCCAGAGCATCGAGCGGGAAGAGGACTTCCAGGGCTCCCTCCAGACCCTGGCTGCGGCGGAGGCGGCGCGGGCCACGGCAGCCGTCCAGGTGGGCGCGCTCGCCTGGCTGACGCGGCGGCGCGGGCTGCCGGCGCTGGCGGTCCTCCTGCTGCTGGGCCTGCCCGCCGGGTGGCTGCTGCGCGAGCAGGCTCGGCTGCGCACTGAGGTCGCCCACCTCCAGGCGGCCGCGACCGAGCGCCGGCAAAGGCCCGCGCCGCCCACCCTGGGGCCAGTCTCCCTGCGGTCCAGCGATACCGAGCGGCAGCTCGCGGAGCAGCTCAGCGCCGAGAAGGCAGCCCGGGCCGAGCTAAGCGAGCGGCTCACCCGCCTCACCCAGCCCCAGGTCAACACGCCCATCTTCTCCCTGGGGTTCTTGCGTGGCGAAGACGAGACCGCCAACCGCGTGGAGCTGGGCCGCGCGGAATGGATCGTCCTCTCCGTGGAGCTGCCGGCTGTGGAAGTCCCCTCCTACCGCGCCACTCTCCTCAAAGCCGGCAAGGCCGTCTGGAACGGCGAAGGGCTCCTTCCCACGGCGGACGGTACGGTGGCGATTACCCTTTACTCCCCTCTCCTCGAGCCTGGCCGCTACCGGCTGCGCCTGCAAGCCGTGGACGCCCGGGGCCGTGCCTCTGCCGCGGGAGAGATCCCGTTCCAGGTGAGCCGTTCCTCTCACCGATAACCACCCGGCCCCAGGCCCTCGCTCCGGGACGGGCGGGTGGTTCCCCTCTCCCGGTGAGGGAGGGCGGGAGGGGACGGGAGAGGGGCGCCAGGGGTGAGGGTTTACGGGTAATACCCGCTGATCGTCCGCGCCTCCACCCCGGACCGCGCCACCTCGACCCGCACGGCCCGGAAGGCCTCGCCCGGCTTGGTGTTGCTCGACTGGTAGGAGATGCGGTACCGCGAGCGCAGGTCGCGCTGGATCTCCTGGTAGGCGCCGTCGAGCTCGTCCGTGCCGCGCACGAAGAAGCTCCGGCCGCCGGTCTCGGCCGCCAGCTTGGCGAGCTCCCCGGAGGCCCCCTCCTTGGGCAGATCGATCCCGATCGCATAGACGGCGATGCCGGCCCGGCGGGCGCTTTCGAGAACGTCCGCGAAATGGAAGGAGCTGGCGTTGTCCTCGCCGTCCGAGAGCAGCACGACGGCCCGCTGCCCCTGCGATCCACCGAGATAATAGAGCGAGAAGATCAGGCTGTCGTAGAGCGACGTCTCGTCGTCCGCCGTCAGGCTGGAGAGGCCGTCCTCCAGCGTCGTGAGGTCCGAGGTGAGCCCCACCGCGATGCGCGGGGAGCGGTTGAAGGTGATCACCGCCGCCTGATCGTGGGGCCGCAGCGTCCGGTGCAGGAACTGCAGCGCCGCCTTGCGCGTGGGCTCCAGCCGCGGCAGCATGGAGGCCGAGTTGTCGATCAGCGTCACCAGGCGCAGAGGAGTGTCCTCCACCCGCTCGACCTGACGGATCGACTGCCGCACGCCGTCCTCCAGCACCTGAAGATCCTGCGGGCCGACCCCCTCGACCGGCTTGCCCGCGCGGTCGACCACGTTCGTATAGAGCTCCACGAGGTGGATGTCCATCCTCTCAGGCGCCATGGGCGAATTCAGCAGCGCCACGTCCTAGGCCGAGGAGCCGTCCGCCAGATAGGC
>DASXJP010000628.1:0-15173 GCA_036497345.1 Thermoanaerobaculia bacterium | reverse complement strand
GGACGACCCGAGGCCTCTTCATTTCTGTCCCCCGCTCAAATAAAGATCCAGCCGCACCGGCGGCACGAACCCCTCCTCCACCGCCCGCTGGGGGTTGATCACGTAAAGGTCGGCGCGGCCGTCGCCGTCGAGGTCGCGGATGCGGACGAGGGAGAGATCGCGCGGCTCCTCGCGGAGGTCGAAAGCCATGTCGGGGTCCGCGGGGAAGGAGCAGTCCGGCCGGCCGCGATGGATCGTCACCCGCTTGCCGCGGCCGATCTGCACGAAGTCGGCGCGGCCGTCGCCGTCGAAATCCCCGGAGAAGAGGGAGAGCTGGCTCACCCGCAGGTCGTTGAGGTCGAGGCGGAAGGTGCCCGCGAGGTCGAGCCCCTTCACCGGCCGGAAGCCGCCGTCCTTCTCCTGGCACCAGACGTGGAAGTCGAGCCCCACGGTCAACCGCTTGGTGGCCAGGCTCCCCAGCAGCTTGGTCAGCCCCAGATCCATGGTGACGGTCACGATGTCGGGCCGGCCGTCGCCGTTGAGGTCCTGGAAGCCGCCCGGGAGCTCGATCTCGGTGTCCTCGGCCTCGATGCCCTCCAATCCCCAGCCGACGACGTCGAAGGTGCGGTACGGCGCCTTCTCGGGAACCAGGTCCTGCGCGAGGCGGCGGAAGGTGAGGCGGCCGTGCGGCTGGCGGGCCTTCTCCAGCGCCTTGCGGATCCCCCGGTCTTTGGGGTCGTCCAGGCTCTGGCGGAAGACCACCACGGCCCGGCCGTCCCCTTCGAGGTCCCCCATCCAGACGGGATTCGGCGCCTTGGGATCGCCCGTGCCGAGCACCACCTCCACCGCCGGCTGGAAGCGCCCCTGGCCGCCGTTGCGCGCCACCCAGACGGAGCGCCAGCGCTTCACGGGGTCGCGGAAGATCAGGTCCGGCCGGCCGTCGCCGGTGACGTCCGCGACCTGCGGCAGCGGATAGCGGTGCTCCAGGTCGCTCGCCGAGCGGAACGCCTCGCCCGGCACCGGGATGCGCGAGGCGGCCTTGCGCGCCAGCCCCTTCTCCGGCCGGGCGAGGTAGACGGCGAGGCCGTCGCGGGCCGGCAGCAGCAGGTCGGGGAGATCGTCGCCGTTGACGTCCTGCATCACGCCCAGATCGCCGAGGAAGTTGCCGGTGCCGGCCATCACCGGCGGATCGGCGATCCAGGGCTCCAGCCGCAGGGTGCCAGGCGGCCCCGGAGAATCGATGCGCAGCACGCTCGCTCCCTCGTCCGTCAGGGCCACCACGGGGGTCCCCGGCGGCCCCGCCTCCATCGACAGCACCGAGAGCGGCAGCGCCAGGGAGACCGGGGGCGCGTAGGCGCCGCCGGGGAGGGCCCGGTAGACGCGCACCTCCCGCCGGTCGATCACCGCCGGCACGATCGTCATCACCTCGGCCAGCCCCTTGACGTCGTCCATGGTGCTGCTCTCGGTGATGGCGACCTCGTCCCACTGGTTGGAGGCGACCACGATCACCAGGTCCCGCCGGCCGTCGCCGTCCACGTCGGCGGAGATCACCGCGGCCGGCGCGCCGGGGAGGTCGAGGCTCAGGGACCGCAGAGGGGAGAGAGAGGGCCGGCCGGCGTGGAGCGCCGGCGCGGCGGTGAAGAGGGCCGCCAGGAGGAAGACCGAAAACGAGGGGCGGCGGCCTCGCTTCCAGGGGTTATCGTTCAGCTCCACCCACCTAGCTTACGGTTCAAGAGGGCGGAATGTTTAGGGTCCTTCACGGAGAGGATCTCCGGCGATTGCTCTCCGGCGATTGATCTCCGGCGATCACAGCCGCCCCGAGTTCACCAGTGCCGCCGCGACGAGCAGCAGGAGCGACGTCAGGGACAGGGCGACCATCTTCATGAATTCTCGGGTCATGGCTCTTCCACCTTTCCGACTTGGCTGTCTCGACCGTACTGGCGATCCGCCTCCGTCTGTCGTTACAACGTCTGATACGTTTGCAACCCCTCACCCGTTACACCCACGATCTCTTCTACGTAGATGGCAGGGCAAAAGATGCGCCAAACCCCCCGCCGAGGAGAAAAAGGGGGAATCCGCCCGCAAACGTCTACGGCAGGCGACGCCGATGTCTGGGAAAGACGACGATGGGGTGGTACCCTCCCGCTCCGGACCTTTAGAGGAGAGACGCTTGACTACGCACGCGCCACGCCCCATCGCCGATGTCGCTCGTGATCTCGGGATCGACCCGAAAAACCTCGTGCCCTATGGTGACGACAAGGCCAAGATCCGTCTCGCGGCCCGCGAGACGGGCCGGCCGCCCGGCAAGCTGATCCTGGTCTCGGCCCTCACCCCGACCGACGCCGGGGAGGGGAAGACCACCACCTCGATCGGCCTCGCCCAGGGGATGGCCCGGATCGGCGAGAAGGTGTGCCTCGCCCTGCGCGAGCCGTCCCTCGGACCCACCTTCGGCATGAAGGGGGGCGCCACCGGCGGCGGGCGCGCGGTGGTGGTCCCCAGCGTGGACATCAACCTCCATTTCACCGGCGACTTCCACGCCGTCACCGCCGCCCACAACCTGCTCGCCGCCATGCTCGACAACCACCTGCACCAGGGGAACGCCCTCGGCATCGACGCGCGGCGGGTCTGGTGGCGGCGGGTGATGGACGTCAACGACCGCGCCCTGCGCCACATCGTCGTGGGCCTCGGCGGGCCGCTGGAGGGGGTGCCGCGCGAGACCGGATTCGACATCACCGCCGCCTCCGAGGTGATGGCCGTGCTCTGCCTCTCCGAGGACGCCGACGACCTGCGCGCCCGCCTCGGCCGGCTGGTGGTGGCCCTCCGCCAGGACGGCAATCCGGTGACCGCCGCCGACCTCCAGGCCGTGGGAGCGATGGTGTTGCTGCTCAAGGACGCCCTGATGCCCAACCTGGTGCAGACGATCGACGGCGTGCCGGCCCTCATCCACGGCGGCCCGTTCGCCAACATCGCCCACGGCTGCAACTCGGTGATCGCCACCAAGATGGCGCTCGCCCACGCCGACTGGGTGATCACCGAGGCGGGGTTCGCCTTCGACCTCGGGGGCGAGAAGTTCTTCGACATCAAGTGCCGCACGGCGGGGCTCGATCCCGCCGCCGTGGTGCTGGTGGCGACCATCCGCGCCCTCAAGCGGCACGGCGGCGTGGCCAAGGAGCAGCTCGGGACGGCCGATCCGGCGGCCGTGGAGCGGGGCCTCGACAACCTGCGCAAGCACATCGAGAACGTGCGGGTCTTCGGCAAGGCCCCGATCGTGGCCCTCAACCGCTTCGGCACCGACGCCGAGGAGGAGATCGCGGCGGTGCGCCGGATGTGCGAGGAGCTGGGGGTCCCCTTCGCCGCGGCGGACCACTTCGCGCGCGGCGGCGAGGGGGCCACGGACCTCGCCCGCGTGGTGATCGACGCCGGCAACGCCGGCTCACCCCCCTTCAAGCCGCTCTACGACCTGAACGAGCCGATCAAGGCCAAGATGGAGAAGATCGCCAAGACCATCTACGGCGCGGCCAAGGTGGACTACACGCCGGCGGCCGAGCGGGACCTCAAGATGATCCAGAAGCTCGGCTACGAGAATCTCCCTCTCTGCGTGGCCAAGACCCAGTCCTCGCTCTCGGACAATCCCAAGCTCGCCAGCCGTCCGCAGGGGTTCGAGGTGACCGTGCGCAACCTCGTGCTGGCCGCCGGGGCGGGCTTCGTGGTGCCGCTGCTGGGAGACATGATCCGCATGCCCGGCCTCCCCGCCACCCCGCAGGCGGTGAAGATGGACCTGGTGGACGGGCAGGTGGTGGGGATGCTGGGGTAGGCCCCCGGTGCTCCCCTGGATCCTCCTCACGGCCGTCGCCCTCACCGGGCTGCTCGCGGCGGAGCGCCGCGGCTCCCGGTGGGGGATCTACGTCTGCAAACCGCTCGCCTCTCTGGGCTTCCTCGGCGCGGCCCTGGCGGCCGGAGCCGCCGGCAGCCTCTACGGGCGGGCGATCCTCGCCGCGCTCGCCCTCTCCTGGATCGGCGACGTCCTGCTGATGTCCGCCCGCTCCGCGGTCTTCCTCGCGGGCCTGGGCGCGTTCCTCCTCGCCCACGTGGCGTTCGGCGCCGCCTTCTGCCTGCGCGGGGAGGCGTGGCCCTGGACGGCCGGAGCGCTCGCGCTGCTGATCCTCCCCGCCGCGGTCGTCTCCCGCTGGCTCCGCCCCCACCTGCCGCCGGAGATGCGGGTCCCCGTCCACGCCTACATCGCGGTGATCACCGGCATGCTGGCCCTGGCGGTGGGCACGGCCGCCGCCGGCTCCCCCGCCCTCATCCTGGTGGGAGCGCTCGCCTTCTACCTCTCCGACCTGTCGGTCGCCAACGACCGTTTCGTCCGCCCGAGATTCCTCAACCGGCTCTGGGGGCTCCCGCTCTACTACGCGGCGCAGCTCTGCCTGGCGGCCAGCGTCCGCTAGCCCCCAGTACCTCCCGGGCGCGTCTCCAGGCGAGGACACGATTGACTCCATCCGAGGACGGCGGTACGCTGTTTCAGTCCGACCCCAACCTCAAAGACCAAAAACATGTCCCCCGAACCGATTACCAATCATTGTCCCTATTGCCAGCGGGCCATGCAGGTTTCACGCATGACCTGCCCATCGTGCGAGATCTCTGTCGAGGCCGATTTTCCAGCCCCGCGGCTCGCGCGGCTCCCCGTGGAGCATCAGCGTTTCATCGAGATGTTCGTGCTCTCCAGCGGCAATCTGAAGGCGATCGCCGAGCAGGCGGGGGTCTCCTACCCCACCGTCAGGTCACGGCTGGACAAGATCATCGACGCGCTGCGCCAGGTCATCGTGGAGACCAGCGGCGGGTCCGACGAGGTCTTCGGCGACCGCGAGCGGACCGAAGCGGCGGCGCGCCTGATCAAGGCGATCTGAGCCTCACTCCTCTCCCCTTCAGGGGGCCTCCCGGCCCCCCCCGCAGCCATTTCTTTTCTTCACCAGGCCCGTTATAACTCTGGCCCTGCTCTTGCGTAGACAGGGACGAGCGATCTCCGCTCTTCCAAAGGCAGTGGAATTGGATCGAGGCCCGGTGCTGACTCTCAAGAACATCAGGTTGCTCTTCGGTGGGAGAGGCGGGCGGAAATCTGGCGGCGCGGAGCGCTTGGACGTGTTCCTGGCCGACCCCGCCCTGGTGCGCTCTCTGCGGGAGGACGACCGCCGCCGGAAGCGGCTCCCGCTCGTCCTGGCCTGCCTGCTCGCCGGCCTCCTGCTCGGCGCCGGCGGCGTGCTGCTGGTCCTTCACCCCTGGAGGCCGGCGGTCCCGTCCCGGGCCGGCGTCACCTCCGCCGAGGAGATGGCCCGGTCTCTCGCCAGCCAGGGGCAGGCCCTCATCCACGCCCGGGAGCTCGACAAAGCCCTGAGCTACTCCCGGCTGGCCACCGAGCTGGCCCCCCACCTGGTGGACGCCTGGGACGCCCTGGCGCGCGCCCTGTTCTACGCCGGCCAGACGGCGGAGGCGGAGCAGGCGGCCCGCCGGTGCCTGCGGATCAATCCCGCGTACAGCCGCGGCTATCACCTCCTGGGGGATTTCAGCTTCTACACCGGCGACTGGAAGCAGGCCGAGGCCTATTGGAAGAAGGCGCCGGACGCGCGGTGGGGACTGGCCCGTCTGCTCCTGCTCGAAAACCGCTTCGAGGACGCGGCCCCCCTCGTCCGGCAGTTGGCCCGGGAGGCGCCGGACGAGCCGTACGCCAAGATCATGAGCGAGGCGTTGCAGCTCGGACGCCTGACGCCGGACCTGCGGCGCAAGCTCGCGCCCGACTTCGTGGCCAGCCGCAATCCGGAGACCGCGCGGGGATGGAGCCGGTTCTACGCCCGGCGCTACGAGGAGGCCGCGGCCACCTTCAGCCGCGCGGTCAGCCACGATCCGCGCGACGGCTCGGCGATCATCGGACGGGGCTGGAGCCTGCTCAAGATCGGGGCTCCCCGGGAGGCGCAATCCGCCTTCGAGCAGGCGCTCGCGACCTGGCCGGCCAGCTACAGCGCCCTGAACGGCCTCGCCTGGAGCCGCAAGGCCCAGGGGCAGACCGAGGGGGCCTTGACGGCCTGGCACCAGGTGATCGACGAGCTCCCCGGCGTCGATCAGGTCGAGATCCCCGACTGTCTGAAGGGGCTCGGCATGGTGTACTACGAGCGTGGCGATTACGTCCGGGCGAACCGTTACCTCGCGCGGTCCGTGATGATCGATCCCTTCGACGAGGAGGCCAAGGCCCTGCTCAGAAACACCCTGGAGAAGCTGCCTCCGTCCTGACCCGGCGTGTGCGCCCCCCTCGCCAAACCTTTTATACTCGGGCGATGAGCATGAATCGAAGCAACCGGTCAGTCACCAGACGTCGATTCCAGCTCTTTCGGGGAAACGGCGAGGCCGAGCGGCTCGACCGCTTCCTCGCCGCCGCCGATCCGCTGACGGTCGCGGCGCCGCGGCCGGAGACGCGAAAGGCCCGGAGCGACAGGCGGATCTGGAGCTTCGTCCTGCTCCTGGCGGCCGCCTGCCTGATCCCCGTCCTCCGGCGCTCGTGGCCTTCGCCGGCGGCGGAGCCCGGCGGCGAGCCCCTCCTCTACCAGAGGCAGATCGACCTGCTGGTCGACCGGGGGAAGGACCTGGCGTCGCAAGACCACAAGGACGAGGCGCTCGACGTCCTGGGCCTCGCGGTGGCGCTCGCTCCCGACGACGCCGCAGCCTGGACCGCTCTGGCCGACTGCCAGTCGTCGAATTATCAGTCGCTGCAGGCCCAGCGGTCGTACCAGCGGGCCCTCTCGCTGGAGCCGGAGAGCGCGGTGGCTCTCAACGGGCTCGGCAACCTCTATCTGCGGCTGGGGGACGATTGGAGGGCCGAGCAGGCATGGCGGCGCGGCGGCCTCGACCGGCAGCTCGCCCGGCTCTACCTGCTGCAGGGGAAGCTCAGCCAGGCCGACACGCATCTGGCGAGGCTGCTCGCGAGCGGCGACCACAGCGACATCGTGATCCGCATGGCGCAGGCCGTCCGGGCCCGGCGCCTCGATCCCGCTCTGCGGTCCTATCTCGAGCCCGAGCCCGCCGGCCTCTCGGCCTGGGCCGAGTCCGGATGGCGCCTGTACCATCAGAAGCGCTATGACGAGGCGGCCGACTCCTTCCGCAGAGCGCTCGCCCGCGCCCCTCACGACGTGAACGCGCTGAGCGGCATGGGGTCGGTCTTCCTGGAGCTCGGGCGGCCCGAGACGGCGCAACCCTACTTCGAGCACGCCCTGAGCCTGCGGGGGGACCACCTGACATCGCTGAACGGCCGGGCCTCCTGCCTGCGGCGCGAGGGGAAGACGAACGAGGCGATCGCGGTCTGGCGGAAGGTCGTCGCGCTCTATCCGGGCGTCAGCGAGGCCAGCCGGGGCCTGGCCTTCACCTACCTCAACCTCCGGGACTACCGCCAGGCGGCGCTCTACCTCGTCCCCCTGGCCAAGAGGTACCCTCACAACCCCCAGGTGCTCCAGGCGCTGGACGTCGCGGTGCGGAGGATGGGGTCCTAGGCCTTGACGCCCCCGCAGATCCTGGCCCTGGTCGCCGCCTCCGTGGGCGCGGGGATGATGAACGCCATGGCGGGCGGGGGGACGATCCTCACCTTCCCCACCCTGCTCTTCGCCGGGCTGCCGTCCATCGCCGCCAACGCCACCTCCACGGTGGCGCTGCTCCCCGGCGCCCTGGCGAGCCTCTACGGCTACCGCGGCGAGGTGCGGCAGAACCCGGGATGGCTGCGGACGCTCTTCCTGCCCAGCCTGATCGGCGGCACCCTCGGCTCCATCCTCCTCCTGCGCACTCCCGAGAAGGTCTTCGCCGCGCTCGCTCCCCTGCTGATCCTCTTCGCCACCGTCCTGTTCATGATCCAGGGGGCGCTCTCCCGCCGCTCCCCCCAGCGCGCCCTGAGCGATCCCGCCGACCTCCCCCGGGGGCGGCTGGCGACCGCCTGGCTCCTCCAACTCGGCGTCGCTGTCTACGGCGGTTATTTCGGCGCCGGGATCGGCATCCTGATGCTCGCCCTCCTCGGCTTTCTCGGGATGTCGAACATCCATGCCGCGAACGGGATCAAGAACTTTTTCGGCTTCTGCATCAACGTCGTGGCCGCGGCCTACTTCGTCTACCGGGGGGCGGTCGTCTGGCCGGCGGCGCTGGTGATCGTGGGCGGCGCCACCCTCGGCGGCTACGGCGGCGCCCGCTTCGCCCAGCGGATCGGCAAGGAGAAGGCGCGGGCGGCGGTGATCGTCATCGGCCTCGCGGTGACGGCGATCCTCTTCTGGCAGCAGGCGTCGAAGTGAATCACGGACAGGTCGCGAACGCCGCCGTGTCCTGGAGCGGCGCGAAGGGCCTGCCCAGGGGGTTCCGGTAGGTCCTGACCGCGCCGGTCCGGGTGTCGGTCACCGTCAGCGTGGTCGCCACGTCGGTCAGGCCGCCGGCGAAGACCCAGTGGCTCTGGTTGAAGCCGCAGGCGTTCAGCACTTTGACCACCAGCTCCACGTTGTCCGCGCCGAAGAACCAGAAATAGCCGCTCTCCCTCGTCAACCGCACGGCCTGCCCGGGGCCGGTGGCGCCGCTCGGGATGCGCCAGGTCACCTCGACGCGGAACCGGCCGTCCTCCAGGCAAAGGTGCGTGGCGTCCTCCGCGCAGGCGGCGTCGTCCGGGGTGAAGGCGAGGTAGGTCGGAAAGACCAACGGACTGCCGGTGGCCACGGGGCCCAGGAACGCGCCGTCGCTCCCGCGGTAGCGCAGCACCTGGAAGGAGCTGACGCTGACCACGTAGAGATTGCCGTCGCGCCCGAAGCCCAGGCCGTAGGGACCGTTCAGACCGCCGCTCCGCGCCGGCACGAAGGCGTCCAGGAAGGCCCCCGTCCGGCCGTCGTAGCGCAGCACCTGATGGGTGAGCAGGCTGCTGACGTAGAGGTTGCCGTCCGGCCCGAAGGCGAGCCCCACCGGCGTCCGCAGGCCGCCGCTGCCCGCCGTGACGAAAGCCCCACGGAAGGCGCCGGTCCGGCCGTCGTAGCGCAGCACCGCGTGGGTGTCGCTGCTGCTCACGTAGAGGTTGCCGTCGGGGCCGAAGACGATGCCGCTGGGGGTCTGGAGCCCGCCGCCGTGGGGCGGCACGAAGGCGTCCAGGAAGGCGCCCGTCCGGCCGTCGTAGCGCAGCACCGCGTGAGCGTGGGTGCTGCTCACGTAGAGATTGCCGTCCGGCCCGAAAGTCGGGACCTCCGCGATGTCCATACCGCCGCTGCCGCTCGGAACGAAGGTGCCGAGCGAGGCCCCGGTCCTGCCGTCGTAGCGCAGCACGGAACTCGCCCGCTCGTTGCAGACATAGAGGCTGCCGTCGGGCCCGAAGGCCAGGCCGTCCGGGCCGCTCAGCCCCCCTGAGCCCGCGGGCACGAACGAGCCGAGCCAGGCGCCGGTCGCGAGGTCGAAACGCTCGACGGACCCTGAGCTGTTGCTCGACACCAGGAGGGCGGCCCTGGCCGGAGTCGGCAGGGAGAGGAGCCCGGCGGCTCCGAGAGCCCAGAGAAGCCTTCGGCTCATGATCCATCACTCTCGCGAGCGAGCATCGTACAGATTCCGCAACGCCAGCCGCAGATCGCCGCGGTGCCGGGCGAACAGCTCCGCGATCTCCTCCCCGTCCGCCGTCCCCTCCAGATCCGCCACGATCCCCGCCAGCAGCGCCGGCGTGGTGCGGCATTCGTGGAGCGTCGGCAGGAGCCCGGGACGGTGGGAGGTGACGATCAATCCCGCGGCGTCGCGGCTGCGCAGGCGCAGGGTCCACCAGGAGAGGGGATCGAGCTGCTCGGCGCCGTCCACCAGCAGGAGATCGCGGGGATCGGGATCCTGGAAAAGCGCCGCGCTCCGGACGGCGCCGAGCCGCCGCTCGCCCAGACGCAGGGTCGCGGTCCGCACCCGGAATCCCCGTTCCGCGAGCCGCGCTCCGAGATCCTCCAGCAGCGTGGTCTTGCCGTGACCGTGCGGCCCCACGAGGGCGGCGCGGAATTCGAGCGCGGCCAGGCGGTCCAGCATCTCCTCCCAGGAGACCACCGCCAGCCGGTAGCGGAGGGCGTGGACCCGCTGGACGGCGAACGGGTTATCCCGGGCCCGCAATGTCGACTCCAGAGCTGAGCAGGAGCTCCTGGCGCGTGGGCGAGACGGTGATCGGCAGCCGCTCGGCCCGCGCGCCGGGCTCGGCCACCGCCTCCAGGGCCCAGACCAGCGAGATCAGCCGGCCCGAGAAGCTGTAGGGCCCCGCCGGCAGGCGGATCTGGAACGGCCGGACCTCGTCCGTCCCCGGATCGGGAAGCGGCACGCTGGCGACCACCCCGACGTCCTGATCCCCCTTCCCCTCGGTGTACCAGAGCAGGCGCAGCTCCATGCTCCGCGCCGGCGCGGCGAAATGCCAGCCGACCGTCCCCTCGACCGTCTCCCCCGGCAGGAAGGCGGTCACGCCGTCGCGCGTCTCGATCCGCATCCAATCCATCAGAGCGCTCCTCCGGGCTGCACCACCACCTCGTACTCCTCCTGGGTGTCGGGCCAGCGCGGCAGCTCGCATTGGGCCTTGAGGGTCCAGACGATCTTGTTGTGGGTCGCGCGGAAGGACGGCACGGCCCCGGCCGGCAGGGTGAAGGTGCCTGAGCCCCCCTCGGAGATCTCGTAGCTCTGCGCGCAATCGACGACCGGCTG
This sequence comes from Thermoanaerobaculia bacterium, assembly GCA_036497345.1. Classification (GTDB taxonomy): domain Bacteria; phylum Acidobacteriota; class Thermoanaerobaculia; order Multivoradales; family UBA5704; genus DATARR01. Next base: position 4,487 of record DASXJP010000628.1, on the reverse strand, counting down.
GGTGAAGAAGGGCTCGCGGTCGGTGTAGGTGTTGGTGCCGCGCCGGTACCGCGCCTCCTCCCGGCCTTCGAGGGTGATCAGCACCCGGCTCACCCCGCGCCCGCCGCTCCCCAGCCGCCACTGCACGGAGGCGGTCTGCCCGGGGACGAGCACGCCGGGGGTCAGGGTGATCGCCAGGCGCGGGTTGAACAGCACCAGAAACTGCCGGCCCACGCCGAAGATCAGGGCCAGCCCGATGAGGACGAAGGGGATGAGGAAGGCGGTGAGACAGCCGTCCGGCTGCCCGTTCCTCCAGCCCAGGATCATCTGCCAGACGAAGACGGAGACGATGCCGTTCCAGAACAGCGTCAGGAAGACCAGCCCGAGGAACATGCCCAGAGGGGTGGCGGCGGGCTTCAGCTGCACCGGCTCGTTGCCGGTCGCGGGGAGAGGCACGCCGAACGGAGACTCACCCGTCGCCATCGCCGGGACCCCGCTCGCCCTGTTGGAGCGGAGCGTCCATACCAGCCCGCCGAGGCCGACTCCCAGGAAGAGCAACGGCAGCAGGCCGATCAGGTAGATCGGCGAGAGGCCGCGCGACAGCACGGCCTCATCGGGATCGTTCGGATCGACCCAACAGGTCACCCGCGAGCCCGGCGGATAGCGGTCGACGATCCGCTGCTTCCCGTCCCTGCCGCTCGACGAGCCGCCCATGAAGTCGTAGCGGCTCCCCACGCGCGTGCTTCCGCCGGCGGTCCAGGAGTAGCGGATGTCCACCTTGTAGGTGGCGCCGTCCGAGCCGGAGACCTCCGTCACCTGGCTGGAGAGGACGTCGCACTGCATCTCCGTCCACGACCGCGAGACGACGAGCTTCGACAGGGGCCGCCAGAGCGCGAAATAGGAGCCGGCCGCGCCGACCAGGAAGAAGATCAGGAAAAAGAACACCAGGCACCCCTTGGCGGGGGCGGAGCTGCGCTGCGGGATCGGTGTGGTGGGCATGAGCCGGAGGGTAGTGTAACAGGCTCCTACACCGCGCTCTCGCCCTCCTGGGCCGCCGCGGTGAGCGCGGAGAGCACGCGCCGGTATTCCCTTTCGAGAGCCGTCAGGGAGCCGGCCAGGGCTTCGGCCCGGATGTTGGTGGGCAGTTGCTCCAGCTCGCCACAGATCGCGGACAGGCCCATCGCTCCCAGCAACGCGCTGCTCCCCTTGAGCGCGTGCGCGCTCCGCCGGAGCAGCGGCCAGTCGCCGCGGGCGAGGGCGGTGCGGATCTCGGTCACGTGGGCGCGGGATTGAAACGCCGCCGTGAGCTCGCTCAGCACGTCCCGCCCCACGGCCCGCCCCAGCCCTTGCAGCTCCGTGAGCCGGGCGCCGTCGAGCGGCGGCGCGTCGTCCGGCCCGGCGGCGGGCCGCTCCGGCTCGCCGGACGGAGCGCCGTCCGCAGCGCTCAGCCAGTGCTCCAGCTTCTGCCGCAGGGTCTCTTCGACGAACGGCTTGGTGAGATAGTCGTTCATCCCCGCGGCGAGGCAGCGGTCCAGATCCTCCCGCGTCGCGTGGGCCGTCAACGCCACGATGGGAATCCGCCGGTTCTTCTCCGGACCCTCGCGGATCCGGCGCGTGGCCTCGTACCCGTCGAGATCCGGCATCTGGCAATCCATCAGGACGAGAGCGAAGTCGCCGCTCTCCAGCGCCTGCAGAGCCTCGCATCCGTTGTGCACGGCGACGGTGTCATAGCCCATCGCGGCGAGCTGCTCGACCACGACGAGCTGATTGATCACGTTGTCCTCCGCCACCAGGATGCGGTGGTGCGGGCCCGCCGGCCTCACGGCCGCTGGCACGGAGAGGTCCGGCGGCGCCGCGGGCTCGAGCCCCAGGATGAGCCAGAAGGTCGAGCCCTCCCCCGGCCGGCTCTCGAACCCGATCTCGCCCCCCATCTGCTCGACGATCCGCTTGCTGATCGCAAGGCCCAGACCGGTGCCGCCGAACCGCCGCGAGGTGGAGCTGTCGGCCTGGGAGAAGAGCCCGAAAATGCGGCCCTGACTCTCCATGGGAATGCCGATCCCCGTGTCGCGCACCACGAACCGCAACCGGCCGTCCGGGAGCCGCGACACCTCGACGTCCACCGTCCCGGCGGGGGTGAACTTCAACGCGTTGCCGATCAGGTTCGTGAGCACCTGGCGCAGGCGGGCGGGATCGCCCCAGACCCACTCCGGCACGTCGTCGCCGCAGGTGAGGTCGAGCTCGGTGTCGCGGCTGCCGGCGGTGAACCGCAACAGGTCGACGATCTCGCTCAGGGTATTTTTGAGATCGAAACGCACCCGCTCGAGAGCCAGGGCGCCGGCGTCGATCCGCGAGAAATCCAGGATGTCGTCGATCAGCCGCAACAGCGAGGTCGCCGAGCTCTGGATCAGCTCGGCATAATCCCTCTGTTGCGTCGACAAGCCGGTCTTGCGCAGCAGACCGATGAGACCCAGGATGCCTGCCATCGGCGTCCGGATCTCATGGCTCATGTTGGCCAGGAAGCGCCCCTTGGCCTGGTCGGCCTGCTCCGCCGCCTCCTTCGCCAGCCGCAGCTCCTCGGCCCGCCGCCGCTCCGTGACGTCGCGATTGATGCTGAGGATCGCCGGACGGCCTTCATATTCGATCGCCGAGGCGTTGATCTCGAGGAACATCCGGCTGCCGTCCTTGCGCAGCTGGACGGTCTCGAAGTTGTAGAAGACTCCGCGCTCCAGGGTCGCGAGGACGTGCTGCCGCCCGCGCGCGGCGTTCTCGGAGATCCGCTCCAGCGACATGCCGATGAATTCCTCCCGGCTGAAGCCGTAGATCTCGCAGGCCCGGGGGTTGACGTTGAGGACGATCTCGTCGTCGGGTGACAGGATGAGGATGGCGTCGTGAGCGTTCTCGAAAATCCGTAGATAGTCGAGGCTCGCCTGGCGCAGCGCCTCGGCGCGCTCGGCGACCCGGCGCTCCAGCTCGTCGCGGTCGCGGCGCATCTCCTGCTGGGCCGTCTCCAGCTCGGCGGTGCGGACCGCGAGCTGATGGGAGCGCAGGAGGCCCTCCCAGACGTCGTGGTAAAGCTGGACGCCCAGCGCGAAGAGATAGAGGAAGAAGACCGCCAGGCACAGCAGCTCCCAGGGGCCCAGGCGCCAGGCGGACTCGCCGGCCACGCCGGCGAGGGCGAGGCCCACCGGCAGGCAGAGGGCGGTGACGAAGGCGAGGACGGCGCGCGGCGCGTGGGAGAAGAGCAGGACGCACACGTTCGCCATCACGGCGACCACGGTGAGAACGAAGATCGACCGCACCCCGGGGCCGAGGCTCGCGATCGCCGCGAAGAACAGCCAGCCGAGAATCAGCGCCTTCCCGACCAGCGTGGAATAGAAGCCGATCCGCCACCGCCGGGGACCGGCGGGATAGATCGCCTCGAACCGCCAGGTCAGACCGGCGCGCAACGCGGCCAGGACCAGGATGGCGACCGCGCCGACGGCGAACAGGAGGGGGCTCTTCCGGTGGAGGTCCGCCGTCCATCCGACGGCCAGCAGCACGAACGGGTAGCCCGCCGCGCCCACGAGGGAACGCCGGGCGGACAGCCGGTCTGCGGCCTCCCGTACCACGGGAGGGATCTGACGCGGATTCCCTGATCGGGGCATGTCAGACGACCTCATTTGCAAAAGCTAGGAGCAGGAGCGAACACGATTCTATCAGGTCCCTGCTCGCCTGAACAGCGGATTGTCCCCGCACCGAATCCGTTAGCCTCTGAGAAACGTATCAACCCTTGCAGGCAGCCGCGCCCGCGCGCTGCCTCCTACTTCCCAAGGGAGACTTGCGATGCACAGCAGAATCAAGACAATCGCCGCGACCCTGATGCTCGCGGCGTGCGGATGGGCCTGCCGGGTGGCGGCCGACGCGATCGACAAGGCGATCCCCGCGCCGGCGGTGGACGTGCCCGCCGCCGAGGCCGCCGGGCCGCAGACCGCGGTCCTCGCCGGCGGCTGCTTCTGGGGCATGCAGGGCATGTTCGAGCACGTGCAGGGGGTGACCAAGGTCGTCGCCGGCTATTCGGGAGGCAGCAAGGAGACCGCGCGCTACGAGATGGTGGGCACCGAGAGGACGGGCCACGCCGAGTCGGTGGAGATCACCTTCGACCCCAAGCGGGTCACCTACGGCCAGCTCCTGCGCCTCTACTTCTCCGTCGCCCACGACCCCACGGAGCTCAACCGCCAGGGCCCGGACTCCGGCCCCAGCTACCGTTCGGCGATCTTCTTCAGCTCCCCGGCCCAGGAGCGCGTCGCCAGAGCCTACGTGGCGCAGCTCGACAAGGAGAAGATCTTTTCGCGTCCCATCGTGACCAAGCTCGAGCCTCTGAAAGGTTTCTATCCGGCGGAGGACTACCATCAGGACTTCCTGATCCACAACCCCACCTATCCCTACATCGTGCGCAACGACCTCCCCAAGATCGACGCCCTGAAGAAGGTCTACCCGGAGCTCTACCGCGAGACCCCGGTGATGCTGAG
>DASXJP010000627.1:0-12686 GCA_036497345.1 Thermoanaerobaculia bacterium | reverse complement strand
GACCTCCCGGGACAGCTTCGACTGGAGATCCCGCATGAAGTCGGCCACCTCCTGGGCATCGTCGACGATCAGCAGGAGGTGGAAATGGCTGGACAGCACCGAGACGGCCGCGATGGCCATCTCATGGCGCCGTTGGGTCCTGCCGAGGATACCCAGGAAGAGGATACCCAGGAAGATGTCGTTGAACGGGGGTCCGGGACGGAGGAGGTAGCGTCCCTGGATGGTGCGGTTGGTGATGGAGACGAGGGTACGGGACTGGGGGACGTAGCGTAGCTTTCTCATACCCTCAGAAGACGTAAAAACACCCCCAAAACTTATTCGCCCTAGAACCGCTTGCGTTTGCGAGGGGGGTATAGAGGTCGATTCAGTGCTCCAGAAAAGACGGATGGCCGATCCGGGAATAGGTGCCAGGGACTTTTTGCACCGCCGCCCCAGTCCCAGGCGGCGTTGATCAGGGTGGGATGCTGATCGAGCAGCTCGCGGACGCGATTGAGATCGTGGTGGCCGGCGATCACGAAGTCGCGCACCAGATCGGGATCGAGGCGGGGCCCGCGGTCGGGGATCGACGTCTGGGCCGAGGGCTGGGCGGCGGGCTGGTCTCCGGCGGCGGCGCTGGCGGCGAGGGCTCCGGCGGTCATGGGCTTCCTCCTTCGGAAGCCATCCTAGAAAGTCCCCCGAAGAGCCGCATCTGGCGCGAGGTATACCCGCCGCCTATGTCTTTCGGCCTATGCGGGCTTCCCCTCTGGGGGCGTAAGATCCGCCCATGACCTCGTCGCATGGGTTGCAGCGTTGGGGAGGGCTCGCCGTCTGGCTCGGCGTGAGCGTGCCCATCTGGCTGCAGCGCGATCAGGTGAGGCCCGGCGCCTTCGCCGTCTGGCTCACGGCGTGGCTCCTCTTCGCCGCCGCCTTCTGGGTCACCTCGGCCGGCCGGGAGCGGACCCGCCGCCTCGACCTGTCTCTCCTCGTCCTCCAGGCCGCCTGCGTGATGACGCTCGTCCTCTTCCTCTGCGACGGCTTCGAGGGGGCGCTCCTGGTGCTGGTGGCCATGCAGCTCGCGCCCCGGGTCTCCGGACGGACGGGGCTGCTCTGGATCGCCGTCCAGTCGCTCCTGCTGTGGATCGCGATCACCGTCCACTGGTCGTCGCGGCCGGCGCTGATGCTCGTCCCCCCGTACCTCGGATTCCAGATCCTGGTCTTCCTCGCCATCGAGGCGCTCCACCGCGAGGCGCGCGCCAACGCCGAGCTGCGGGCCGCTCGCGAGATCCTCGCCCACGGCAGCCGGGCGGCCGAGCGGCTGCGCATCGCCCGCGAGCTCCACGACGCCGTGGGGCACCGGCTGGTGGCCCTCATCCTCAACCTGGAGCGGGCCGGCCATCAGGCCGGAGAGGAAAAGGGCGAGGCGATCGCCATGGCCCAGTCGCTCGCCCGCCGTCTGCTCACCGACCTCGGCGAGATCGTGGACACCCTCGGCCGGGCCGAGCGGCTCGACCTGCGGCGCTCGCTCGAAGGGTTGATCGAGGAGATCCCGCGCCCGCGGGTCCACCTCGGCCTGCCGGCGGGGCTGGCGGTCGAGGACCCGGAGCTCGCCCATCTCCTCCTGCGCTGCTGCCAGGAGATCGTCACCAACGCGGCCAAGCACGCTCAGGCCGAGAACCTCTGGCTCGACGTCGTCCAGGAGGAGGGGACGATCGAGGTGCGCGCCCGCGACGACGGCCGGGGCGCCGCCGAGGTGGCGGCCGGACGCGGCCTCGCCGGCATGCGCGAGCGCCTGGAGCGGGTCGGCGGGCGCCTGGAGGTGGCCACGCGGCCGGGGATGGGCTTCGCCGTCGAGGCCCTGGTGCCGTTGCGGAGAGGGGCGTGAGCTGCCGCGCCCGCCTTCGGGGAAATCCTTCCCCGGGATGATTTGAGCTTGGCACGTGCCGGCAGCAAATCCTCCCGCGGATGGGGCACGGAACGCCATACCCGCCGTCGCCCCCTCACCATTTGTCGCCGGAACTGGGAATTGCTACCATGCCGCTCCGATGACTCTCGCCTCCACGCTCGAACGCTTCGTCAACCCCAAGGTCCGCAAACGCGGCATCCATTACTTCCGGGGGAAACGGGTCCGGCTGACCGCCTGCGGCCCCGAGACGGCCGAGGCCGTCGTCTCCGGCTCCAGCGAGTACGACGTCCTCCTGACCCTTGAGCCCGAAGGCCTGCGGGCCTCCTGCTCCTGCCCCTTCTCCGGCCGCGGCGAGCCCTGCAAGCACCTCTGGGCGGCCATCCTGGAGGTGGACGCCAAAGGCGGTCTGCAAGGCGCCAACGGCGCCCAAGCCCAGAAGCTGACGGTGGTCCCCCTCCCGGAGGATCGCCGGAGCGCTCCCAGGAAGATTCCCGCCCAGCGGGAGCCGGCCCGTCCGGCCTCGCCGAAGCCCCCTCCCCGCGCCGTCGCCGCTCCCCGGCCTCCGGCCTGGCGCGAGACCTTGCAGAGGATCACGGCCGCCGGCGCGCTCCCGTTGCCGGTCACCGAAAAGGAGCTCCTGTACCTGCTGGACGTGCAATCCACCCTCAAGAGCCAGCAAATCACCCTGGACGTGGTGACCAGCCACAAGAAGCGCGACGGCTCTTGGAGCAAGCAGGTCTCCCGGCCCTACCTGACCCGCAGCCACATCCCGGAGCTCCGCGATCCTGGCGATCGGAAGATCCTCTCGCTGATCGCTGGGGCGAGCCATCACAACCCGTGGCAGTGGTACGGGTATGGCAGCTCCTCGGAGATTCCGTCCCCTTGCGCGATTCCACCGGAAACCGCGGACATCCTGCTCCCCCTGCTCTGCGCCACCGGACGGTTCCGGCTGCGCCCCGGCTCCGATCTCCTGGAAGGCGAGGACCTCACCTGGAGCGACGAGCCCTGGGAGCTCCGGCTGGAGGTCCATGAGGAGCCGAGGGGGGAGCACAGGCTGATCGGCGCGTTGTGGCATGGCGAGACGCGTCTGGAGCCTGGCAAGCCGGCGCTCCTGCTCCCGGGGGGATTCGTGGTCTGCGACGGTCAGGTCTCCCGCATCGCGAACCGCGGCTCCTTGCGCTGGACACCGCTGCTGAGCGCCGAGAGGGCCCTGCGGGTGCCCGCCGCGGAACGGGACGATCTCCTCGAGCACCTTCTCGACTCGCCCGACCTCCCCCGCCTCGACCTGCCGGAATCGATGCGCTTCGAGGAGGTGCGCCCGGCCCTCCGGCCGCGCCTGCGCCTGCTGCAACCCGACTGGCACAATGCCTGGCCGCGCGCGGAGCTCTCCTTCCTCTACGACGGACAAGAGGTGGAGGCCGACGCTCCCGGCCGCGGCCTCTATCAGCGGGAGGAGCGCAGGTTCCTGCTGCGCGACCTCGACGCCGAGCAGCGGAGCGCCAGCCGTCTGCGGGACCTGGGCTTCAAGCCCGACGCGTCCGCGCATCCCGGAGAGCCGCCGTGGCGGGTCCCCGCCGGCCGCATCCCCAAGGCCGTGCCCGTGCTGCTCGCCGAAGGGTGGTCCGTCGAGGCGGAGGGGAAGCTCTACCGCTCCGCCGGCCGGTTCAAGCTGGCCGTGGCCTCGGGTGTCGACTGGTTCGAGCTGCGCGGCGAGGCGGACTTCGAAGGCCAGACCGTCCGGCTGCCGGCGCTGCTCGCGGCCTTGCGCCGCGGCGAGAAATACGTCCCCTTGGGCGACGGCAGCCTCGGGCTCCTCCCCGAGGAGTGGATCCGGAAATTCGCGCCCGTGGCCGGCCTCGGCGAGGCGGAAGAGGATCACCTGCGGTTCCGTTCCGTCCAGGCGGCCCTCCTCGACGCGTGGCTCGCGGACGAGCCGGTCTCCTGCGACGCGACCTTCGAGCGCGCCCGCGAGCGGCTGCGCGCCTTCTCAGGAGTCGCGCCGGCCCAGGAGCCGCCGGGCTTCCGCGGCGCGCTTCGCCCCTATCAGCACGCCGGACTGGGATGGCTCCACTTCCTGCGCGACTTCGGCTTCGGCGGATGCCTGGCGGACGACATGGGCCTCGGCAAGACCGTCCAGGTGCTCGCCCTGCTCGAATCCCGCCGCGAGCGCCGCCTGGACGAGAAGCTCCCGCCCTCCCTGGTGGTGGTGCCGCGCTCGCTGATCTTCAACTGGCTGGCCGAGGCGGCCCATTTCACGCCGCGGCTGCGCGTGCTCGATCACACCGGCACCGGCCGCGCCAAGGCCGAGGATTCGTTCGCCGGCTGCGATCTGGTGCTCACCACCTACGGCACCCTCCGCCAGGACGTGGCGGCGCTGCGGAAAGTGGAATTCGACTACGTCATCCTGGACGAGGCGCAGGCGATCAAGAACGCGGACAGCCAGACGGCCAAGGCCGCCCGCCTGCTGCGCGGTCGCTATCGGCTGGCGCTGAGCGGCACGCCGGTGGAGAACCATCTCGGCGAGCTGTGGAGCCTGCTCGAGTTCCTGAACCCCGGCATCCTGGGAGCCTCTTCTACCCTGAGCGCCCACTCGGAGGAGCTGCGCGATCCCTCCCCGGAGACCCGGGAGCTGCTCGCCCGCGCCCTGCGCCCCTTCATCCTGCGCCGCACCAAGGAGCAGGTCGCCCCCGAGCTCCCCGCCAAAGTCGAGCAGACCCTCTACTGCGAGCTGCCGCCGAAGCAGCGCCGCCTTTACGACGAGCTGCGGGACCACTACCGGAGCTCGCTCGGCGCGCGGATCGATCAACAGGGCCTGGGACGCACCAAGATCCTGGTGCTCGAAGCCCTGCTCCGCCTGCGCCAGGCCGCCTGCCATCCCGGCCTCGTGAACCGTGACCTTGTGGCCGAGCCCTGCGCCAAGCTCGACCTTCTCCTCCCGCAGCTCCGCGAGATCCTCGCCGAAGGGCACAAGGCGCTGGTCTTCTCCCAGTTCACCAGCTTCCTCGCCCTCGTGCGCGAGCATCTCGACGCCGAAGGGATCTCCTATCTCTACCTCGACGGCCGCACCCGCGACCGCCAGGCCAAAGTCGAGACCTTCCAATCCGATCCCGACTGCCGGCTCTTCCTGATCAGCCTGAAAGCGGGGGGCCTGGGGCTCAACCTGACCGCCGCCGACTACGTCTACCTGCTCGACCCCTGGTGGAACCCCGCCGTCGAGGCCCAGGCGATCGACCGCGCCCACCGCATCGGCCAGGAGCGGCCCGTCTTCGCCAGCCGCATCGTGGCCCGCGATACGGTCGAAGAAAAGATCCTGGAGCTCCAGAAATCCAAGCGCCAGCTCGCCGACGCCGTCATCCAGGCCGACGAGAGCCTCCTCACCGGGCTGAGCCGGGAGGATCTGGAGCTGTTGCTGTCGTGAAGCTCTCACTCGACGAATGGTTTGACCTGCCCGAGGACGAGCCCGGCGAGCTCGTGGACGGACGGTTGGAAGAAGAAGAGGAGCCCGATTACCTCCATGAGCTCCTGGTCGTGCGTCTGGGGCGGATTCTCTGCGACTGGATTTTCCAGCAGGGCGGTCTTGTGGCCGGCTCCAACGCCAAATTCGCGGTCGGGGCCAGACGCGGCCGGAAACCCGATCTCACCGTCTACCTGCCGGGCAGCCGCCGTCCTCCGGCCCGAGGCCTGATCCGCGTCCCGCCCGACATCGCCATCGAGATCGTCTCGCCGACACCCCGCGACGGCCGGCGCGACCGGGTGGAAAAGACGGTGGACTACGCCGCTTTCGGAGTGGCCTGGTACTGGCTGCTCGACCCCCAGTTACGCAGTCTGGAAATCCTCGAGCTCGATTCCCAGGGCCGGTACGTCCACGTCCTGGGGGCCAGCACGGGCATGCTGGAACAGATCCCCGGTTGTGAGGGGTTGACGCTCGATCTCGACGCGCTCTGGGCGGCGATCGACTCTCTCGAATAGCGGCTCTCAACCCCTGGTAGCATTGATACTCGGCGCTTTCTCAGGCTCGACGGCCCGGATCCCGAGCACCTCGTAGCGCCGGAAGTCAGCGGTGTTGAAAGTCAAGATCCGAACGACGTCGTTGGCGAGCATGAGAGCGACCAATCGGGCGTCGTGGACCTTGACGCCTGAGACACCGAAACGCACGACGAGCCCCCGCCAGCGGTCGTAGATCCCGGCGGGTTCGGGCAGACGTGCGAATGCTTGCTTAAAGCTCCTCAAAACCTGGTCTGCCACCGTGGTCGTCTGGCCAAGGCCATTGTTCTCAACTGGTCGAGTGATGACGTTCCACAGCTCCACGAAGTTCTGACTGGCGGCGTAAAGGCCCTCCGCCTCCAAGGCCTCGACGGCATGCCGTGCGCTGAGGTGGCGCGGATCGGCTGGCACCGCGAGCCGTACCAGAACGTTGGTGTCGACCAGATAGGCCACTGTCTTCAGGGGTGATCAGCGTAGATCCCGGCGCGCGAAACCGCCTCATCCGACAACGCGGGCGCGTCGCGAAGTTGGTCGGCAATCTCGTCGAGCAAGCCAGAGAGGGAGCTGGTTTTGGGCCGGCTCACGGAAGTGCGCAGAAGCCCGTCGACCGCGGAATCGACTGCCTGGAGAAGAACCTCGCGCACGGCCTGCGGATCTTGCCGGGCTGCACCAGCCTGCAGGCGATGCTCCTGTTCTGGCGAAAGCTCGAGTGTGATGGTCATCCACCGGCCTCCTGAAGCCCGGTTCATCCTAACACGCAGGGGGAGCGAGCACTGCTGCTGCGCCTCCATTGCCGCCTCGTGCTCTGCCGCCGCCTCCTCGTCGGTCTGGGGCTCGTAGTAGTCGACGATCTCCCGGATGGTCTGCTCGTCCCAGCCGGCTGGGAGCTCATTGGTCTTCATTGCCGTACGTTCCCCATTCCCGCCATTCTCCTGGCGACAAGCATACCGCACTTTGTGGTAGAAATCCGCCATGCCGAGAACCCGAGCCGCCGCAGTATCCTCTTCCCAAGACCGCAAAAAGACCGTCCGTCTCCCTCAAGGGTGGCGCACCACCGATGAAGACGAGATCCAGCGCCGCCGGCAGCGGGCCGCCAGCGAGCCGCTCGCCGTGGAGGCGCTCGAGCCGGACCATCCCGTCTTCGGGACCTTCCGCGTCTCCTCGGAGACGGGCTCCTCCTATGACGTCGAGATCCGTTCGCTCTACGAGCGCGAGAGCTCCTGCGGTTGTCCGGATTACGAGGTCAACGGCCTCGGCACCTGCAAGCACGTCGAGGCCGTCCTGACCCGGGTGCGCGGCTCCCGGAAGACGCGGCAGGCGCCCCGCAGGATCGAGGTCTTCCTCCGCCGTAGCGGCGAGCGGCCGGAGGTGCGGGCGCAGATGCTGGAGCGCGTCGGCGGCTCCGCGCCCCACGCCCTGATCGCCCGCTACTTCACCGCCGACGGCGCTCTGCGCGGTGATCCGCTGGTCCGCCTCCCGGACCTGGCCCGGAGGCTGGCCGCCGCTCCACCGGAGGTCCGGGCGGGAATCCGGCTCTCCCGCCACCTCCTCCCCTGGATCGAGCAGGAACGCCGCAAAGCCGCGCGGCAGACGGCCCGCGAGAGGTTCCTCGCCGACGTCCAGGCCGGTATCCCGTCGGGTATCCCGTCGGAAAAGGCCACCCTGGACGTGGTCAAGGTCCCCCTCTACCCCTACCAGCAGGAGGGCATGCTCCACCTGGCCTTCACCGAGCGGGCCCTGCTGGCGGACGAGATGGGCCTCGGCAAGACCGTGCAGGCCATCGCCGCCTGCGAGCTCCTGCGGCGCCTGCGCGGCATCGAGCGCGTGCTCGTCATCTCCCCGGCCTCCCTCAAGGGGGAGTGGGAGGAGCAGATCGCCCGCTTCACCAGCCTGCCGTCGCGGATCATCGCCGGCTCCCGCCCCCAGCGGCTGGCCCAGTACGGCGGAGGCGCCTTCTTCTACCTCGCCAATTACGAGCAGATCCTCCTGGACGGCGACGCCCTGCAGGAGCGGCTCGCTCCGGACGTGATCGTGCTCGACGAGGCCCAGCGCGTCAAGAACTGGCAGAGCCGCACCGCCCGGGCCGTCAAGCGGCTGCGCAGCCCCTACGCCTTCGTGCTCACCGGCACGCCGCTGGAGAACCGCATCGACGAGATCTACTCGATCCTGCAGCTCATCGATCCCTCCCTGCTTGGGCCCCTCTTCCGCTTCAACCGCGAATTCTATGCGCTCGACGAGCGCGGCAAGCCCGCCGGCTACCGCAACCTCGACGAGCTCCACCGGCGGCTCGCGCCCGTCCTCCTGCGCCGCCGCAAGGACGACGTCGAGGGGCAGCTCCCGGGCCGCACGGACAAAAATTTCTTCGTCCGCCTGGAAGACGAGCAGATCCACCGCTACGCCGAATACGATCGCAAGGTCGCCCAACTCCTCGCGCAGGCCCGGCGCCGCCCCCTCATGCCCAAGGAATTCGAGCAGCTCCAGCGCTGGCTCTCCTGCATGCGGATGATCTGCGACACCCCGTACATCCTCGACGCCGACTGCCGGGTCTGCCCCAAGCTGGCCGAGCTGGAGGAGATCCTGGAAGAGCTGCTCACCGAGCCCGGCACCAAGATCCTGGTCTTCTCCGAATGGGAGCGGATGCTCGAGCTGGTGCGCGAGAAGCTCCAGGAGATGGGGATCGGCTTCGCCTGGCACACCGGCTCCGTGCCGTTGCCGCGGCGCCGCGACGAGGTCCGCCGCTTCAAGGAGGATCCCGACTGCCGGCTCTTCCTCTCCACCGACTCCGGAGGCGTGGGGCTCAACCTCCAGGCGGCCAACGTGGTGATCAACCTCGACCTCCCCTGGAACCCGGCCCGCCTGGAGCAGCGCATCGCCCGCGCCTGGCGCAAGCACCAGACGCGCCCCGTCCGCGTCCTCTCCCTGGTCGCCGAGGGCACCATCGAGCACCGGATGATCCCCCTCCTCGCCAACAAGCAGATGCTCGCCGACGGCGTGCTCGACGGCCGGGGAGACCTCTCCGAGATGCCCCTACCCTCGGGCCGCAAGGCGCTGGTCGAGAGGCTGGAGACCCTCACCGGCCTCACCAGCGGCACGTCGTCCGAGCCCTCCAAGGCCGCCGATCCCTGGGAGCCGCTCGGCGAAGAGCTGCGGACCGCGTTGGGAGACCGCCTCCTGCGGCTCGAAGCCCACACCGGCCGTGACGGCCGCGAGGCCCTCCTCCTGGTCGCCGAAGGAGCCGTCGAGCGCCCGCGGATCGAAGAGATCCTGCGCCGGCATTTCGACGGAGCGCCGCCCGTCCTGGAGCTTCTCGACCGGTCCGCCTTCGAGGCCCTGGAGCGCCTCGCGGAGTCGGGCATCCTGAGCTTCCCCGCCAAAGGCCGCCGCGTGCTCCATGCCACGGCTCTCCAACCCGCGAGAGATCTGGAGCGCAGCCGCCGGCTCGCCGCCGCCCGGGCCACCCTCGCGCAGGCCGAGCGGAAGCTCCGCATGGCCACGCTCCTGGCCGGGGGAGGCTTTCCCATCGAGGCCCTCCCCGCCCTCCGTGAAGCCGTCGAAACCGCCCTCCAGGCCCGCGCGCAGATGGAAGGCCTCGACCACCTCCCCGCCGCCCTCCCGCTCCTCGACAAGCTCCGAGCCGATCCCGGCGCCCTGCTCGGCGCCACGGAGGAGGAAGCCCGTTCGTGGATCGCCGGCGCGGAAACGCTCGTGGCGGAGATTGGAAAGGCGGTACGCTTGGAGGCATGCTCATGAGCGGCACGATGCAAGACGCAACACTCCTGGAGCCGGCCCGCGCGGCGCTCGCGGAGACCTTCGGCTACGGGGATTTCCGCCCCGGACAGGCGGAGGTGATCGGGCACCTCCTGGCCGGCCGATCCGCCGCGGCCGTCTTCCCCACCGGCGGCGGCAAGTCCCTCTGCTACCAGATCCCGGCTCTCCTGCTGCCGGGCCTGACCCTGGTGGTCTCGCCCCTGATCGCCCTGATGAAGGACCAGATCGACCAGCTCACCCGGCGCGGAGTGGCCGCCGGCCGCCTCGACTCGACGCTCACCGGCGACGAGGTGCGCGCCCTCATGGAGGCCGTCCGCAAGGGCACGCTGCGCCTCCTCTACGTGGCTCCCGAGCGCTTCAACAACGAGCGCTTCCGCGAGGCGATCTCCCGGATTCAGATTTCACTCTTCGCGGTGGACGAGGCCCATTGCGTCTCGGAATGGGGACACAACTTCCGCCCCGACTACCTGAAGCTGGCCGGCTTCGGCAAGCTCTTCGGAGCCGAGCGCACCCTGGCGCTCACCGCCACCGCCACCCCGCAGGTGCTCGCCGACGTCTGCCGCGGCTTCGGCATCGCTCCGGAATGCGCCGTCCGCACCGGCTTCCATCGCGAGAACCTGACCCTCCGGTTCACCCCCGTCCAGGCCGCGGACCGCGACGCCCTGCTCCGCCAGCGTCTCGCGCAAGGTCCCGCCGCAGCTCCCCCGGGGATATCAGGGCCAAGCATCGTCTACGTCACCCAGCAGAAGACGGCCGAGGACGTGGCCGCGGCCCTGCTGAGCGCGGGGGTGCCGGCGCTCGCCTACCACGCCGGCATGGAGGACGCCGAGCGGGCCCGGGTGCAGGACTGGTTCCTGGAGTCGGCGGAAGCGGTGGTCGTCGCCACCATCGCCTTCGGCATGGGGATCGACAAGGCGGACATCCGCAAGGTGATCCACTACAACCTGCCCAAGAGCCTGGAGAACCTGGCGCAGGAGATCGGCCGCGCCGGCCGCGACGGCCAGGCCGCCATCTGCGAGATCCTGACCTGCACCGACGACCTCCTGGCGCTCCAGAGCTTCGCCTACGGCGACACGCCGGACCTCGCGGCCGTGCGCGGTCTCCTGGAAGAGCTCGCGAGATCAGCTGCCCCTTCAGATATTCCAGCCATGATGGAGCTCTCCCTCTACGACCTCTCGGCGCGCCACGACATCCGGCTGCTGGTGGTGCGGACGCTCCTCACCTACCTGGAGCTGGCCGGCTACCTGGAGACCGGCACGCCGATCTACGCCGAGTACGAGCTCCGGCCGCTCGTGGCCTTCGAGGAGATCCTGAATCGCTTCGCGGGAGAGCGGCGCGAGTTTCTGCGCGGCGTCTTCGGGCAGGCGCGCAAGGCCAAGATCTGGTCCCACATCGATCTCGAAGCGGCGGCGCGGGCCCTGGGAGCGCCCCGCGACCGGCTGGTGCGGGCTCTCGACTACCTGGCCGAGCAGGGCCTGCTGGAAGTCCGCGCCGCGGGCCTGCGCCACCCCTACCGCTGGCTCCGCCCGCCCGAGGATCTGGACGCCCTGGCGGGCTCCCTCCACCAGCGCACCCTCGAAAGGGAGACCCGCGAGATCGCCCGTCTCGACGAGGTGCTGACCCTCGCCGCCCACGACGGCTGCCAGACCGCCTTCCTCGCCGCGCACTTCGGAGAGCAACTTCCAGGTCCCTGCGGCCATTGCTCCTGGTGCGAGAACGGCGGCCAGCCCGCGAAGCTCTTCCCGCCTGCGCCCGTCCACCTGGACGAAGAGAGCCTGCGCCGCGCAACGGCCCTGCGCCGGGAGATCCCGGACCTGGCCCTACCGAGAGCCCTCGCCCGCTTCCTGACCGGCCTCCCCTCTCCTCGCCTGACCCGCGGCAAGCTCAAATCCCACCCCCTCTTCGGCGCCTTCGCCCACGTCCCTTTCGCGGACGTGCTGCGGCGGGTGGAGGAGGGGGAGGGTGGCAGGCCTTGACGACGCCGCCTTGACGCCTGGCTCACGCGGGAAGACCCGGGAGGGAGCTTCCTTTCCGGGCGCCCTGCGCGAAGCCTTTGCCGGCATGAAGGGCTTTTCGCCGCGTAATCTCAAGTACATGCGGGCCTTCGCGGCCGCATGGCCCGAGCTGGCAATCGTGCAGCAGCTTGCTGCACAAATCCCCTGGCCGTTCAGGTCGTCCTGGCGGGTCACAGGCTGCCGGACGGCACGCTTCAGGAGGTCGCCTCCCAGATGGCTCTGTGCTGCCAGCGCTGGAGGGGGCTGCATCTGTGAGGAGGCCGCCCCGACTATCAGAGCTTGCGCCCAACGGGCCCCCTGGGACCGCCGGCGTCCTCGCCGGCCCAACCTCCCGGCGGCCAACACCCTCCCGCCTCCGCTTTACCCTTTTCCGCCGCCAAGGTGTCTCTCTCCTTCAGACGGGATTCCTGGGTACCCGATCCCGCCCGAGAGGAGTAGAATCCAGACATGAGACTTCAGGAATTCGGAACCTCGGCGATCCAGGAAAAATTCGTGCCAGGAAAAAAGCATGCCAAGCCCGTTGTAACCTTTCTACACCGAGGTAACGGCGGAGAGCGTAAGTGACTGAAACCAGAACCCTTCGCGGCGCGGACAACGCTGGATTCCAGAGCCCGGCGCCGACTTTTCCACAGCCCCGGAAGGGGGTAACGGCGGAAGGGGGTGTAACCGACGGCAAGATCAAGGCTTACGAATCGAGCCGTAGGAAATGACCAGATCAGTCAGGTGGGATTGCGACTTTTTTTTTCATCTGTAGCCTCTGTGGTTGATGTTTGTGTAGGAAATGACCAGATCAGTCAGGTGGGATTGCGACTTCTCCGACCGTGGCGGAATGGAAGTTGCGATACCGCCGTAGGAAATGACCAGATCAGTCAGGTGGGATTGCGACTTCTCGATGTCCTCGGCGCGACTCGTGTCGGCAGTACCGAGTAGGAAATGACCAGATCAGTCAGGTGGGATTGCGACTTCTGCTTCAGCAAATCAGTAAGCCGCGATGAGGCTGCTGACCCAGTCGTAGGAAATGACCAGATCAGTCAGGT
>DASXJP010000626.1:0-7188 GCA_036497345.1 Thermoanaerobaculia bacterium | reverse complement strand
GCCGAGCGGCTGCAGATGCTCGTCGAATGGAACGACACCGGCGGCGGTCTCTTCCCGAACGGCGCGGACGATCGGTGCCTGCACGAGATGCTCACCGCCCAGGCCGCCGCCATCCCCGAGGCCGTCGCGGTCGTCTGCGGCACGGAGCGGCTGACCTATGGCGAGCTCGACCGTCGCGCCAATCGCCTCGCCAGCCGCCTGCGCGCCCTGGGCGTCGGCCCGGAGACCCCGGTGGGGGTCTGTCTGGAGCGCGGGCTGGAGCTGCTGCCGGCGCTCCTCGGCATCCTCAAGGCCGGCGGCGCCTACGTGCCCCTCGATCCCGCCTATCCCGAGGAGCGGCTGGCGTTCATCCTGGAGGACTCGGGGGTGCCGGTGCTGGTGACGCAGGGGGCGCTCGCGTCGCGGCTCCCCGGGCCCGCCGTCCGCGTCGTCGTCGACGATCGTGACGGCGACGGCGACACCGGCCCGGCCGCCCCCGCGGGCGACGCCGGAGAGGGCAACCTCGCCTACCTGATCTACACCTCGGGCTCGACCGGCCGCCCCAAGGGGGTGGCCATCGCCCATCGCAGCGCCACGGCGCTCGTGCGCTGGGCGGCCGGACAGCTCGCCGCCGCGGACCTCGCGGGCGTGCTCGCCGCGACCTCGATCTGCTTCGACCTCTCGGTCTTCGAGCTGTTCGTGCCGCTCAGCCGGGGCGGCACCGTCCTCCTCGCGGACGACGCGCTCGCCCTCGCCGGGCTCCCCGCCGCCGCCGCGGTCACCCTGATCAACACCGTTCCCTCGGCGATGGCCGAGCTGGTGCGGCTGGGGCCGCCGCCGCCCAGGCTGCGCACCGTCAACCTGGCGGGGGAGCCGCTCCAGGGCGCCCTGGTGCGCGAGATCGAGGGCTGGTGCCCCGGGGTGCGGGTCTTCAACCTCTACGGCCCGTCGGAGGATACGACCTATTCGACCGGCGCGCGGGTCGACGGGGACGAGCGCCCGCCGGCCATCGGGCGCCCGGTGTCGGAAAGCCGCGCCTACCTCCTCGACCGCCATCTCGGCCTCGTCCCCCCGGGATCGCCCGGCGAGCTGTACCTCGGCGGCGCCGGCCTGGCACGGGGCTACTTCGGCCGGCCGGAGCTGACGGCCGAACGGTTCATCCCCGACCCCTTCGCGCCGGCCCCCGGCGGACGCCTCTACGCCACCGGCGACCTCGCTCGCCACCGCCCCGGCGGCGATCTCGAGTTCCTGGGCCGGCGCGACCAGCAGGTGAAGATCCGCGGCTTCCGCATCGAGCTGGGGGAGATCGAGGCGGCGCTCGCCGGCCACCCCGCCGTGCGTCAAGTCGCCGTCCTGGTGCGGGATGTGGAGGGGGACAAGCGCCTGGTCGCCTATCTGACGCTGGACGCACCGGTCGATCCCGCCGGGCTGCGCGGCTATCTCCAGCGCAAGCTCCCCGCCCATATGGTGCCGGGCGCCTTCGTCGTTCTCGACGCGCTCCCCCTGTCGCCGAACGGCAAGGTGGACCGCCGGGTGCTCGCGGCGTCAGCGGAACCCGGCGCGGCGCAGGTTTTCACGGCGCCCCGCACGCCGCTCGAAGAGATGACGGCCGGGATCCTGGCCGCGGTGCTCGGAGTCGAGCGGGTGGGCATCCATGACGACTTCTTCGCCCTCGGCGGACACTCTCTGCTCGCCACCCGGCTGGTCTCGCGGCTCCGCGCGGTCCTGGGGGTGGAGCTGCCGGTGCGGCAGGTCTTCGAGACCCCCACCGTGGCGGCGCTCACTCCCGTGATCGAGCGGCGGCGCGGCGAGGCCGGGCAGGCCGGGGGAGCCGAGCCGCCGATCGTCCCCATCCCGCGTGCCGGGCCCCTGCCCCTGTCCTTCTCCCAGGAGCGCCTCTGGTTCCTGGACAAGCTCCAGCCGGGGAGCGCCGTGTTCAACATGCCGGTCGCGGTGCGGCTGCGCGGCGCGCTGGACCCGTCCCTGCTGGCGCGCGGCCTGAACGCGAGCGTCCACCGCCACGAGAGCCTGCGCACCACCTTCGGCGCGGCGCACGGCCAGCCGTTCCAGCGCATCGCCGAGGCGCTCGCGGTCCCCCTGCCCCTGGTCGACCTGAGCGGCCTCGCCGGGCCAGCGCGCGAGGCGCAGGAGGCGGAGCTGCGCCGGCTCATCGCCGGGGAGGCGGGCACCCCCTTCGACCTCGAGCGCGGCCCGCTGCTGCGCGCCCGGCTCTTCCGTTGCGGCGACGGCGACTGGGCGCTGCTCGTCAACCTGCACCACATCGTCGCCGACGGCTGGTCGCTGCAGGTGCTCATCCGCGAGATCGGCCTCTGCTACGCCGCCTTCGCGGCGGGCGAGCCGTCCCCCCTGCCGCCGCTGGAGGTGCAGTACGCCGACTTTGCCGCCTGGCAGCGCGCGCGGCTGCAGGGCGAGGTGCTCGAGCGCCACCTGGGGTATTGGCGCCGCCAGCTCTCCGGCGTGCTGCCGGTGCTCGATCTGCCCACCGACCGGGTGCGGCCGCCGGTGCAGACCTTCCACGGCGCCTCCCGCTCCGCCCTGCTGCCGCCGCGGCTCGCCGCCGACCTCAGGGCTCTGGGGCGCCGGCAGGGCGCCACCCTGTTCATGTCGCTCTTCGCCGCCTTCAACCTGCTCCTCCAGCGCTACAGCGGGCAGGACGATCTGCTGATCGGCATCCCCATCGCCGGCCGCAACCGGGCGCAGGTGGAGGACCAGATCGGCTTCTTCATCAACAGCCTGGTGCTGCGCACCGACCTCTCCGGCCGCCCTACCTTCGGCGAGTTGCTGGCGCGCATCCGCCAGGTGGCCCTGGACGCCTATACCCATCAGGACCTCCCCTTCGAGCAGCTCCTCCAGGAGCTGCGGCCCGAGCGCGATCTTTCCCGCACGCCGCTCTTCCAGGTCTTCTTCAACTTCCAGAGCCTCGTGGACCCCGCGCTCTCCCTGCCCGGGCTGACGGTCGAGAGCCTCACCAGCCCGGAGGACTTCTCGAAGTTCGACCTCACCCTCTACGCCATGGAGGAGGCCGGTGGCGGCATCCACCTGGACCTGGTCTACAACGCCGTCCTCTTCACCGCCGCCCGCAGCCGCGAGGTGCTCGCCCAATTCGAGCTGCTGCTCACCCAGGCGGCCGCGCAGCCGGAGGCTGGGATCGGCCGCTTCTCGCTGCTCACCCCGGAGGCCCGCCAGATCCTGCCGGACCCCACGGTGGAGCTGGACGCGAGTTGGACCGGACCGGTCCACCAGCACCTCTCGTCCTGGGCGGCGCGCGATCCCCGGAGGCTTGCGGTCACCGATGCCGAGGGGGCCTGGAGCTACGGCGAGCTCGAGGCGCAGAGCAACCGGCTGGCCCACCGGCTACTCTCCGGCGGCGCCGGCCGGGAGGAGGTGGTGGCGATCTATGCCCACCGCAGCGCGACGCTGGTCTGGGCGGTGCTCGGGGTGCTCAAGGCCGGCGCCGCTTTCGTGGTGCTCGACCCGGCCTACCCCGCCGCCCGGATCATCGAGACCCTCCGCCTGGCGCAGCCGCGGGCGTGGCTGGAGATGACGGCCGCCGGGGCCGTGCCGGAGGCGCTCGCGAGCTTCGTGGCCGGCCTGCCCGGCTGCCTGCGCCTGGCGCTCCCATCCTGGACGGCGTGCGCGGACGGCGGCCCCCTCGCCGATCAGCCGGTCACCGACCCCGGCGTGCCCGTGGGCCCGGACGGCCTCGCCTACATCGCCTTCACCTCCGGCTCGACCGGCGCTCCCAAGGGCATCCTGGGGCGGCACGGGCCGCTCTCTCACTTCCTCCCCTGGCAGCGGCGGGAGCTCGGCCTCGCCGAGGAGGACCGCTTCAGCCTGCTCTCCGGCCTCGGCCACGACCCGTTGCAGCGGGACCTCTTCACCCCGCTCTACCTGGGGGCGACGATCTGCATTCCCGATCCGGCGGAGATCGTGGTCCCCGGCCGGCTGAGCGCCTGGATGCGCCGCCAAGGGGTGAGCGTCGCCCACCTGACGCCGGCCATGGGGCAACTGCTGACCGAGAGCGGCGCCGGCACCCCCGAGGTCCTGCCGGCCCTGCGCTACATCTTTCTGGTCGGCGACGTGCTCACCCGCCGGGACGTCGCCCGCCTGCGGCTCCTCGCTCCCGGCGTGACCTGCGTCAACCTCTACGGCAGCACCGAAACGCAGCGCGCCGTCGGCTATCACGTGGTGGACGGCGCCGAGGCCGCCCCGGCGCCGGGCGAGCAGCGCGGCAAGGAGATCCTCCCCCTGGGACGGGGGATGCAGGACGTCCAGCTCCTGGTGCTGAGCCCGGCCGGGGAGCTCGCGGGTATCGGCGAGGTCGGCGAGATCTCCGTGCGCAGCCCGCACCTGGCGCGCGGTTATCTCAAGGACGAAGCGGGGACCGCCGAGCGGTTCCTCGCCAATCCTTTCACCGCGCGGCCCGGAGACCGCCTCTACCGGACGGGCGACCTCGGCCGCTACCTGCCGGACGGCGAGGTCGCCTTCGCCGGCCGCGCCGACACCCAGGTGAAGATCCGCGGCTTCCGCATCGAGCTGGGCGAGATCCAGGCGCAGCTCGGCCGCATGCCCGGCGTGCGCGAGGCCGTGGTCCTCGCCACCGAGGACGAGGGCGCCGGGCGGCGGCTGGTGGCCTACGTGGTGCCGGAGCCCGGAGCCGCTCCCGCGGCCGCCGATCTGCGCGGCCATCTCAAGGCGGCCCTCCCGGCCTACATGGTGCCCAGCGCCTTCGTGCTGCTCCCCCGCATGCTGCTGACCCCCAACGGCAAGGTCGACCGCCGCGCCCTGCTCGCGCTGGCCACCGCGCCGCCGGAGAGCGACACCGCCTACCGCGCGCCGCAGACGCGGGCGGAGGTGGTGATCGCGGGCATCCTGCGGGAGGTGCTCGGCGTCGAGCGGGTGAGCGCCGAGGACAACTTCTTCGACCTCGGCGGCAACTCCCTGCTTCTGGTGCAGGTGCAGAGCCGCCTTCAGGCGGCGTTCGAGCGCGAGGTGGCGGTGCTCGACCTGTTCAGCAATCCGACGGTCGGCACCCTGGCCCGGCATCTCGCGCCGCCGACCGAGCCCGCCGCCGCCGCCGACGACGGCGCCAGTGAGCTCAAAGCCGGCAGGGACCGCATGCGCCGCCGCTTCAAGCGGAACCAGGAGACCGCGGAGACCCCGCCGAGGAGATCGCCATGACAGAACCCGGATACGAGCCCGAGACCGCGACCGGCACGGGCCTGGAGATCGCCATCGTCGGCATGGCCGGCCGTTTCCCTGGCGCGCGCAACGTCCTGGAGCTCTGGCGCAATCTGCGCGACGGCGTCGAATCGCTCACCGTCTTCACCGACGAGGAGCTGACCGCCCGCGGGGTCTTACCCGCCCTGCTGAGCCAGCCGGGCTACGTCAAGAGCGGCCGCGTCGTCGATGGCTTCGACCGCTTCGACGCCGCCTTCTTCGGCGTCAGCCCGCGCGAGGCCGAGCTGATCGACCCGCAGCAGCGCCTCTTCCTGGAGTGCGCCTGGGAGGCCCTGGAGGACGCCGGCTACGACCCCGATCGCGTGCCGCGGCGGGTGGGCGTCTACGCCGGCAGCCGGATGAACGGCTACCTGTTCAACGTCTACTCGAACCCCGCGATCGTAGGCACGGCCGGCGACCTGCAGATCCAGGTCGCCAACGACAAGGATTACCTGGCCACCCGCGTCTCCTACAAGCTGAACCTGGGCGGCCCGAGCCTCACCGTGCAGACCGCCTGCTCGACCGCGCTGGTCGCCATCCACCTGGCTTCTCAGGCCCTGCTCAGCGGCGAGTGCGACATGGCGCTCGCCGGCGGCGTCGGCGTGCGCATCCCGGAGCTGGGCTATCTCTACACCGAGGGGGACGTCAACTCCCCCGACGGGCACGTCCGCGCCTTCGACGCCCAGGCCCGGGGCACGGTCTTCGGCAGCGGCCTGGGGGTCGTCGTCCTCAAGCGCCTGGAGGAAGCCCTGGCCGCCGGCGACAACGTCCGCGCCGTGGTCAAGGGCTCCGCCATCAGCAACGACGGCGCGCTCAAGGTGGGCTTCACCGCCCCGGGGGTGGACGGCCAGGCGCGGGTGATCCGCGCGGCGCAGCGCGCGGCCGAGGTCGCGCCGGAGACGATCACCTACATCGAGGCCCATGGCACCGGCACTCCCACCGGCGACCCGATCGAGATCGCCGCCCTGACCCGCGCCTTCCGCGAGGGCACCGGCGAGAACGGCTTCTGCGCCGTGGGCTCGGTGAAGACCAACATCGGTCACCTGGGGGCGGCGGCGGGCATCGCGAGCGTCATCAAGACCGTGCTGGCGATGGAGCAGCGGCTGCTGCCGCCGTCGCTCTTCTTCGAGCGACCCAACCCACAGATCGACTTCGCCTCCAGCCCCTTCTACGTCAACGACCGGCTGAGCGAGTGGCCGGCGCGCAACGGGAGCCCCCGGCGGGCCGGCGTGAGCGCCTTCGGCATGGGCGGCACCAACGCCCACGTCATCCTGGAGGAGGCCCCCGCCAGACCGCCCGCCGAGCCGTCGCGCCCGTGGCAGCTCCTGCTCCTCTCGGCGCGCACGCCCGCGGCCCTGGAGCGCGCCACCGCCAACCTCGCCGATCACCTCGGGGCCCACCCCGGCCTCGACCTGGGCGACGTCGCCTATACCCTGGAGGTGGGGAGGAAGGCCTTCGATCACCGGCGCGCCGTCCTCTGCCGCGATTCCGCGGACGCGGTCGAGACCCTGCGTACGCTGCCGCCCGGACGGACGGCGACCGGGCCGACCGGGGCGAAGGAGCGGCCCGTGGCCTTCCTGTTCTCCGGCCAGGGGGCGCAATACCCGGGCATGGGCGCCGACCTCTACCGCGCCGAGCCCGCCTACCGCGCCGAGGTCGACCGCTGCGCGGAGCTGCTCGCGCCCCATCTCGGGCTCGACCTGCGCGAAGTGCTCGACCCCACGGTGGCGCAGGCCGAGGAGGCCGGGCAGCGGCTCGGCCAGACCGCCGTCACCCAGCCCGCCCTGTTCGCCGTCGAGTACGCCCTGGCCCGGCTCTGGATGAGCTGGGGCGTCACCCCCGGCGCCATGCTCGGCCACAGCATCGGCGAGTACGTGGCCGCGACCCTGGCCGGCGTCTTCACGCTGCCGGACGCGCTGCGGCTGGTCGCCCGGCGCGGCGCACTCATGCAGGCGCAGCCGGCCGGCG
>DASXJP010000625.1:0-1869 GCA_036497345.1 Thermoanaerobaculia bacterium | reverse complement strand
GGTGCTGGAGATCGCGGCGCGCCACCAGCTCGTGGTGCTCTCCGACGAGATCTACGACCGCATGCTGATCGATCCCGGGACCGATTTCGTGGCCACGGCCGCGCTGCGGGACGACGTGCCGGTCGCCACCTTCGGCGGGCTCTCCAAGGTCTGGCTCGGGCCCGGCCTGCGCATGGGCTGGGCCATCCTCTCGGGCCCCGGCGAGGCCCTGGCGCCGCTGGTGGACGCGATGGGCCGGCTGGCGCGGGCGCGCCTCTGCCCCAGCCACCCGGTGCAGTGGGCGATCAAGCCGGCGCTCGAAGGACCCAACCCCCACATCGCGGAGGTCAACGCCAAGCTGCGCCGCCGCCGCGATTTCACCGTCGAGCGGCTCAACGCCATCCCCGGCTGGAGCTGCGTGCCGCCCAAGGGGGCCTTCTACGCCTTCCCCCGCTTCTCTCTGGGGGATCTCAAGGACACCGAGCTGGTGCGCGACCTCATCCTCCAGCACGGCGTCGTGGTGGTCCACGGCTCCGGCTTCGGCCAGGACGACTTCAATCACGTGCGGATCGTCTTCCTACCTCCTGAAGAGATGCTCGCCGAGGCCTACGACCACATCGCGGCGTATTCGATGGGGAAAGATTCGAGAGGCAAGGCCTAGATGGCGGATCTCCAGGGGAAAACCCTTTTCATCACCGGCGCCAGCCGCGGCATCGGCAAGGCGATCGCCCTGCGCGCGGCCGCGGACGGCGCCAACGTCGCCATCGCGGCGAAGACGGCGGAGCCCCATCCGAAGCTGCCGGGGACGATCTATTCGGCCGCCGGGGAGATCGAGGCCGCGGGGGGCCGCGCCCTGCCCCTCCAGGTGGACATCCGGGACGAGGACCAGGTCCTGGCGGCGGTGGCGAAGACGGTCGAGACCTTCGGCGGCATCGATGTATTGGTGAACAACGCCAGCGCGATCAGCCTCACCAGCACGCTGGAGACACCGATGAAGCGCTTCGACCTGATGTGGGGGGTCAACGCCCGCGGTACCTACCTCTGCTCGCAGGCCTGCATCCCCCACCTCAGGAAGGCGGCCAATCCGCACATCCTGACCCTCTCGCCGCCGCTCAACCTCGACCCCAAGTGGTTTGCCCACCACGTGGCCTACACCATCGCCAAGTACGGCATGAGCCTAGTCGTGCTGGGGATGGCCGAGGAATTCAAAGCGGACGGCATCGCCGTCAACGCTCTCTGGCCGCGCACGGTGATCCACACCGCCGCCCTCGCCATGCTGGGGGGGATGTCCCCGTCCGAGAATTGCCGCAAGCCCGAGATCGTGGCCGACGCCGCGCGCGTGATCCTCACCCGGGACAGCCGTGCGCAGACCGGACGCTTCCTGATCGACGAGGACGTGTTGCGGGAGTCGGGGGTCAGCGACTTCGAGCCGTACGCGGTGGCGCCGGGGAAGCCGCTGCACCCGGATCTGTTCCTGGGGGAGACGCCGAAGGAATACTTCGGATGGTAGGTCGGATGGCAGGTTACAGCTCGGCGCGCGGCTTGCCGAGCAGGTAGTGCTCCAGCCAGGAGAGCTCGGCGCGGATCTTGGTCCGCTTGTGGGACGGTCGGTTGAAGATGTGCCCTTCGCCCGGGAAGACCAGGAGCTCCGCCGGCACGCCGCGCCAGACGAGATCGTGGTACATCTCGGTCGCCTGCGCGGGAGCCGTGCCGTCGCGCTCGCCCGCGACGATCAGGGTGGGCGTCCTCGCCCGTCCCAGAGCGCCCAGGGGGGACTCGTTCCACCAGAGCTCGAAATCCTCCCAGGGCGTCTTGCCTCCGTAGAAAGCCTCGGCCCAGAACCCTCCCCGGACCGTGCCGAAGAGGGCCAGGTGATCCCACACCCCCGCG
>DASXJP010000624.1:0-4567 GCA_036497345.1 Thermoanaerobaculia bacterium | reverse complement strand
CGGCTTCCCCTTCACGGGGGAGGCCGCGATCTTCGACTCCGACTCGGGGATGGGAAACAAGGTATCGCTCATGCACAAAGTATCTCACGAACCCGGGGTGCCAGGAACCCGGTATCCGGAATTTCTTCACAGCCTCTCAGCGCACCGCCGGGAAGTCGAACGAGCCGCCGATCGGGAAGGCGGTCTTCTGGAGGTCCGGAACGGAAAGGACCTCCTTGGAAGGCCCGAACTCCACCGTGAACTCGCTGTTCGAGGAGCCTTCCTTATAGCTGCTCCCCGAAGCTCCCTGCGCGAACCGGCCCAGGGAGATGAAGCCGAAGAGGGTGAGGTTGCCCGAGACGCTCTCGCTCCAGGCCTGCTTGAAGGAGCTGAAGTTGGCGTTCCGGTAGTGGATCCTCACCGTCGGAATGTTCGAGATCAGCAGGTTGGTCAGCATCCCGAAATCGCCGCCGGCGGCGAGCGGGCCCAGGTTGTAGGGCGGGGTGGAGACGAACTTGAAGCCGGTCACGTCCTTGCTCTGGTTGCGGTAGGCCTCGGCGATCGGATCGCCGTAGAACCAGCCGACGCTGGTGGCCTGCTGCCAGGCCGACGCGGCGATCGGCGCCATGGTGAAGCCCTTGTAGACGATCTCGACCGTGCAGTCGGTGCTGGTCCCCTGGAAGGTGGTCATGTCGTAGTTGAACTGCGTGCCCAGCGAGAACCGTAGCAGCGAGCCCACGGTGAACCCGGCCCCGCCGTCGACGCTCACCCGCAGCGAGGACCCGCTCGCCTGGGAGACCTGCATGCTCAGCGAGAAGGAGCGGTCACTGTTCAGGTCGTTCTGGAGCTGCGAGATGGCGGCGTTGATGGTGTAGGCCACCTGATAGTCGGGGGAGACGCCGCCGGTGTTGGGGTTCACCAGCTTCATGCCGCCGTTCCGCTCGGTCGGCGCCGCCGTGTTGGTGCGGAGCTGGTTGCGGATCCAGCCGCCCAGGAAGAGCTGGTCCTCCAGCGAATTGACCGGCGCGATGAGGTTCAGATAGACCGTGACGTCGGCCAGCACCGGCACGCCGGAGGCGGGCATCTTCGGCAGCAGCTTCCGGAGGTCGCGCGCGTTGGCCATCTCGGTGTAGGTGAGCGCCGGTTTCTGCTCGTCCTTGCGGCCGCTCCAGATGTAGCCCAGAATGTAACCGATCACATAATCCTGCTTGTTGGCCACGGCGAATTCGCCCAGCGCCTCCTGGGCTACTTTCATCTGCGCGTCGGTGATCTGGCCGAAAATCCCCTGATACCTGGAGATGATTGCCTGGGCCTGGGCCGACGCGTTGCTGATCGCCTTGTTGAGGGTCGCCGATTCCGTGCTGCTCAGGCTGTACTCGAGGGCGGTGATGACCTGGATGTAAGCGTTGGGGAATCCCCCCGCCGGGGAGAGTTGGGCGGTGTCGGCAATGTCGCCCGGGCTCACGCGGGCGCTGATGAAATCGAAAGTGCCCTGGTTGAAGATCTGGTTCAGGTTCTGCCAGTACCAGTTGAAGTCGCCCTGCGCCGGAAACTCGATCGGCGTGATCCGGGTCTTGTAGATCGAACCGATCGCTTCGTCGGCTTTATTCTTGAGCGCCGAGAAGTACTCGGCCCCGCCGGGCTCGCCGGTGATCGCAACCTGGGGAACCACGGCGGCGGCGGTGGCGCTGCTCTGCTCGTACATAGTGCTCTCCTTGTTTTTGGGCCCGCCGTCAGCGGCGAGCCGGTTGGGGTCTCGGTTCGCCCGGGTCCCAGGGCAAGGGCGGTGCCATGCCCGGCCAGTGGGGTCTCTCCGAGGAGAGCCGGGGTCTGGCGCCCGGCGGGCCTGCCTGCGGCCGGTTGCAGCCCGGGCCGTCCTCCGGCTCGCGTTCCCGAAGGGCGATTCCGGAGTAAGATCTGTCCATCTCCAGAGGCAGGGTGCCATCGATCGGAGGCAGTTGATGGATCGTTATGAGGAGCTCTTCGAGATCTCAAAGCTCCTGCTGGCCGAGGACGACGCGGAACGGACGCCGGAGGTCCTCCTGCGGCGCCTCATCGAGCGTTGCGGCGCCGAGACGGGCTTCGTCGTCCTGCGGGAGGACGGCTCGTTCCAGCAAGCGTTCGAGGTGGGGTATGAGCGCGACCGGCGCAGCGACCTGGAGCGCCGCTTCAGCCGCACTCTCGTGCGCGAGGCCATCGCCACCGGCGATCTCCTCTACCTGCCCAACCTGATCGAGGACTCCCGCTTCGCCTCGGCGGAGAGCGGCCTCGTGCTCGGCCGCTGCTGCGTGCTGGTGGCCCCCCTGCGCCACGGCGGCGAGGTCCACGGCGTGGTCTACCTGGAGAACCGCCAGCGGGTGGACAGCTTCGACGCCGAGAGCCGCGCCTTCCTCGCCGCGTTCGCCGAGGTGGCCGGCCTCTTCCTCCTGCGGGCGAGCGAGCGCGAGGCCCTGCGGCGACGCAACCGGAGCCTGGAGAACGACCTGTTCTCCCAGCACGACTTCGCGGGGATCGTCACCCGCGATGCGCGCACGATCGAGCTGCTGCGCGTCGTCGCCCAGGTGGCCGGGGCCGACGCTCCCATTCTCGTCCTCGGCGAGACCGGCACCGGCAAGGAGCTGATCGCCCGCGCCCTGCACGTCAACAGCCCGCGCCGCGGCCGGCCGTTCGTCACCGTCCACTGCTCGGCGCTGCCCGGCACCCTGCTCGAATCCGAGCTCTTCGGCCACGTCGCCGGGGCGTTCACCGACGCCAAGCGCGACCGTCCCGGCCGCCTCGCCGCGGCCCACGGCGGCACCCTGTTCCTCGACGAGGTCGGCGAGATCCCCATCGAGGCCCAGGCGAAGCTGCTGCGCTTCCTGCAGTTCGGCGAGATCCAGCGGCTGGGCGCGGACCGCACGGAGAAGGTGGACGCGCGGATCGTCGCCGCCACCCACCGCGACCTGCGGCAGATGGTGGGGGAGGGGAAATTCCGGGAGGACCTGTACTTCCGGCTCAAGGTGCTCGACCTGCGGCTGCCGCCGCTGCGCGAGCGCCGGGGGGACGTCCTGCTGCTGGCCGATCACTTCCTGCGCCGGTACTGGCGGCGGCCCGGGGAGCGGCCGCGCTGGACGCCGCGGTCCGAGCGCGCCCTCCAGGCCCATGCCTATCCGGGGAACGTCCGCGAGCTGGCCCACGCCGTGGAGCGGGCCTGCCTGCTGGCCCGCGGCCCGGAGCTCGACGTCGATCTGCTGCCGCCGGAGCTGGCCGGCGCGGCGCCCGATCTGGAGGTCGATCCGGTCTTCCCGGAGCTCACCGGCGAGGCCCTGAACGAGGCCCGGGAGGCCGCGGTGGACGCCGTGGAGCGGCGCTTCCTCGGCACGTTGATGAGCCGCTGTGAGGGCAACGTCTCGCGCGCCGCCCGCGAATCGGGCCTCCATCGCAGCTACCTGCAGAAGCTGCTGGCCCGCCACCGCCAGGCGCTGGGCTTTCCCGCCGAAGCCCGGGAGGAGGCCTGATGCAGGAGATCCGCTGTCTCTCTTGCGGCGCGGTGAGCTCGGAGTTCGACAACCGCTGCGTGTCCTGCGGCGCTCCCCTCGCCACCTTCGTCAGCGTCCCCGCGCGGAACGGCCCGCCGCCGCCCCGCGCGGTCCCGGCCGGGACGCCGCCGGCGAAGGAGGAGCCCTTCACGGTCCGGCAGATCTCCCAGTACCGGCTGCTGCGGCCCCTCGGCCGCGGCGGCATGGGCATCGTCTATCTCGCCCTCGACGTCGAGCTGGGGCGCGAGGTCGCGATCAAATTCCTCCATCACTGGCGCGAGGCGCGCCCCGCCGACGAGGTCCGCTTCCGCCGCGAGGCCCAGGCGGCCGCCTCTCTCGATCACCCCTGCATCGGCACGATCTATGAGATCGGCGAGCACGAAGGGGTGCGCTTCCTCGCCATGGCCTATTACGAGGGCACCACCCTGGCCCAGCTCCTCGCCGGCCGGCCGGACCACCGCCTTCCCACGCCCGAGGCGGCGTCCATCGCCGGCCAGCTCGCCTCGGCCCTCGCCGCCGCTCACGCCGCCGGCATCGCCCACCGCGACCTCAAGCCTGAGAACGTCATGGTGCTGCCGGACGGCCGGGTGAAGCTCCTCGACTTCGGCCTCGCCCGCTGGGTCGACGCCGGCGGCGTCACCGAGGAGGGGGTGGCAGTGGGGACCGCGGCGTACATGGCGCCCGAGCAGCTCCGGGGGGAGCGCACGACCACCGCGGTCGACCTCTGGGCCCTGGGCGTGGTGCTCTATGAGATGCTCGCCGGCCGGCGGCCCTTCGGCGGCGAGCGCGCGGGCATGATGCACTCCATCCTCCACGAGCACCCGCCGCCGCTGCGCGAGGAGCGGCCGGACGTGCCCGCCGTCCTGGAGCGCATCGTCTCCCGCTGCCTGACGAAGGAGCCCGGAGACCGCTGGCCGGGCGCCGCGGACGTCCTCGCCGAGCTCCAGGCCGCGGGCCTCTGGGGCTCGACCAGCGGCGGCACCGCCGTCGTCCCGCTTCCGCGGCGGCGGCGGCCCTGGACGGTGGCGGCGGTGGCCGCCGCCGTCGCCGTCCTTCTGGCCGCCCTCGTC
>DASXJP010000623.1:0-12123 GCA_036497345.1 Thermoanaerobaculia bacterium | reverse complement strand
TGGAACACCGTCAACTGGTCCGAGGTGGCGAAGCGGTACGGCGCCGCGCGGGGGTGACCTCCAACTGAGCACCTCCGGGGCCGTACAGGGCCTCTTTGCGTCGACAGGGCTCCCTTTTTCGGGAGCCTTGTCACGTTTTGGGTGGTTCGAGCTACTCGTCACCGCTATGTGAAAAAGGCGTAACGTTCTCTTATAGAGAAGTTTGCACCTGTATGCTCACTCACTGAGCAAGGGTATGCCCCTCGACTCGTGCAGTATCAAGCCTTATTCAAGTATTGTCCCTCTAGAATGTATTCATCAGAGGCGGTGAAGGAAACAACCCCCCGCTAAGGAGATGAGGGCAATGGCTAACATCGACCGTGGCACACACGACTACCGGCGCGAGGAACGGCATCTGACCAAAGTCTTCAAGGCGCTGTCCGACGGCACGCGGCAGGAGATCCTGCGCCTGCTCGAGGGGAATCAGCGCACGGTGGGAGAGATCGTCGGCAATTTCAATCTGTCGCAGCCCACGATCTCGCGTCACCTGTCGGTCCTCAAGGAGGCGGATCTGGTCGTCGATCAGCGTCAGGGACAGAATGTCATCTATCGGCTCAACGAGCCGGCGCTTTCGACCTCGATGCAGGAATTCTTTGGCCAGTTCCGTTCTTGTCAGGAAGTGATGCGTTAATTTTTCTTCTCCTTGGCGAGGAGGCCGAATCGGCGCGTTGCCGGATTGACGTGCCTTGGCCCTGCAGACATCATCTCGGGTATAATCCCGCCCGCGTCGAAGGGCCGTCTCCTCAGGGCGGCCGTTTCCTCTTCTGATTCGCTGCTCCATGGCGGTGTAGCTCAGCTGGTTAGAGCGAGCGACTCATAATCGCTAGGTCATGGGTTCGAGTCCCGTCACCGCTACCATTCTTCCTCTACCGTGGATCTCCTCGAAGCTCTGGAGACCTGCTTCCGCGACGAGGCGCCTCTCGCCCCTGGCGAAGGCGTCCTCGTCGCTTTCTCCGGCGGCCCCGACTCGACCGCTCTCCTCTGGGGGATGACCCGCCTCGCGGCGGACCGTGGGCTCCGGCTCGCCGCCGCCCATCTCGATCATGCCATGGATGCCGGCTCCAGCGCCCGCGCGGACGCGGCGGCCCGGATCGCGGAGCGGCTGGGGGTCCCCTGCGTCCGCGAGCGCGCCGACGTCCGCGCCGGTTTTCCCGGCGAGAGCCCCGAGGCGGCCGGCCGCCGGGCGCGCTATGCCTTCCTGGAACGGACCCGCCAGGCGCTCGGCGCCCGCTGGATCGCCACCGCCCACCACCGGGACGACCAGGCGGAGACCGTGCTCCTGCGGCTCCTTTTCGGCAGCGGGCTCGAGGGGCTGGCGGGGATCCGGCCCCTCCACGGCGCGGTGGTGCGCCCCCTCCTGGGGCTGCCGCGGGAGGCGCTGCGGGCCGCCGTGGCGGCGGCGGGGCTCGCTCCCGTGGACGATCCGACCAACCGGGCCCTGAGCGTGCCGCGCAACCGCGTGCGCCACCGGTTGCTGCCGGCGCTGGAAGAGGACGCTCCCGGGACCTCCCTGCGGCTCGCCCGGCTGGGCGACCGGACCCGTGCGGCCGTCCGGACGATCGACCGCCGTTTGAGCGAACGGCTCGCCGTGGTGCCGGTCGAGCGGGGGATCGCCGTCGAGCGGGAGGCCGTCGAGGCGCTGCCGGCGGGTCTCCTGCCGTCCGCCTTCGCCTGGCTGCACCGCCAAGCGGGAGCCCCGTATCCGGCGGGCGAGGCGGCGCGCTCGGAGCTGCTGCGGCAGCTTGGGGCGCGCGGCCGCGCGGCCTGCGACTGCGGCGGCGGCTGGCGCTGGGAGACGGCGGGGGAGCTCCTGATCCTGCGCCGTCCGGAGACGGCGCGGGAGACGGTGCCGGATTTCACTTATACTCTTGAGATTCCGGGGTCGGTGGAGATCCCGGAGATCGTCGTCCGGGTGCGCGTCTCCCGCCGCGCCGTCGAGCCCTGGATGCTGCAGGGGTCGCCCCACCGCGCGGGGCTCGCGCTCCCCTTGATGGAGGGAGACCTCGTCACGATCCGCAACCGCCGGCCGGGGGACCGCATCCACCCGCTGGGGGCGCGCGGCAGCCGGCGATTGAAAGAGGTGCTGATCGACCGCCGGGTGCCGCGGCACGTCCGGGAGCGCCTGCCGCTCCTCTGCGTGGGCGAGCGTATCGCCTGGGCGCCGGGGGTCACCATCGACCAGCGCTTCCGGCTGGACGGACACGCGACCGCCTGGGTCGCCGAGGTTGCGACAGTATGAGCCCAGACGCCATCCTGGCCCCGCCCGAGATCCTCTTCGACACCGCGACCGTGCGCGACAGCGTCGCCGCCCTCGGCCACCGGATCGAAGGGGAGATCGGCGACGAAGACCCCCTCCTGATCGCGCTGCTGGGCGGCTCGGTGATCTTTCTGGCCGACCTGGTGCGGGCGATCGAGCGGCCGGTGCGCTATGAGCTCATCGACGTGGCCTATCACGTCGATCCCGTCCGTGGCGAGGACGACGGGGAGGTCTTGCGGATCCAGTATCCGATCCCTATCGAAGTCGCCGGGCAGAGCGTGCTGGTGCTCAAGGACGTGGTCGCCTCCGGCGTCACCGAGCCCTACCTGGAGCAGCAGCTGCGGGATCACGGCGCGGCGCGGGTGCGCTTCGCGGCCCTGATCGACCTGCCGGACGAGCGCAAGACGGAGCTCGAGCTCCAGTACAGCGCCCTGGTCTCGCATCGTCCTGGCGTGCTCGTCGGCTACGGGCTGAAGCACAAGGGCCTCTACGGCAATCTGCCATACGTGGGCCGGCTGGAGGAGGAGGGCTGATTCCCTGGGGGATCGGGGAATCGGCGGGGCGGACGTTTGGTTGTGACAAGGAAGGGGCGTTGCGCCCCCCTGGTACTGATATTGAAAGGAAGGGCGTCCGGGGCCTTCCGCCCGGGGCGCTTCCCGTGAGGTAGCCAAGATTTGAGCTCTACTGTCAAAACCCTGTTTCTCTGGATGGCGATCTTCGGGGTGGTGATCCTGCTCTGGAACATGTTCCAGGGCGGCAAGACCGCCCAGAAGGAGCTGAGCTACTCCGATTTCGTGACGGCCGTTCAGCAGGGGAAGGTCGCCGAGGTCACCATCCGCGGCAAGCAGCTCACCGGCAAATACAAGGGGGACGGGCTCGGCGGCGGCCAGGAGCTCAAGACCACCCTGCTGGACAACGACCCGGATCTCGTCAAGCAGCTCCAGAATGCGAAGGTCCGGATCTCCGCCGAGGAGCCGCATGAGAACCCCCTGCTCGCGGTGCTGCTGACCTGGGCCCCCGTGCTGCTGATCGTCGGCCTCTGGATCTTCTTCATGCGCCAGATGCAGACCGGCGGCAACAAGGCGCTCTCCTTCGGCAAGAGCAAGGCCAAGCTCCTCAACACCTCCGGCAAGAAGGTGACGTTCAAGGACGTCGCCGGCGTCGAGGAGGCCAAGGAGGAGCTGCAGGAGATCGTCGAGTTCCTCAAGGAGCCCCAGAAGTTCCAGAAGCTGGGCGGCCGCATCCCCAAGGGGGTGCTGCTGATGGGCCCGCCGGGAACCGGCAAGACCCTGCTCGCCCGCGCCATCGCCGGCGAGGCCAACGTGCCGTTCTTCTCCATCTCCGGCTCCGACTTCGTGGAGATGTTCGTCGGCGTCGGCGCCTCGCGCGTGCGCGACCTCTTCGAGCAGGGGAAGAAGAACGCCCCCTGCATCATCTTCATCGACGAGATCGACGCCGTCGGCCGCCACCGCGGCGCGGGCCTGGGCGGCGGCCACGACGAGCGGGAGCAGACGCTCAACCAGCTCCTGGTCGAGATGGACGGCTTCGAGTCCAACGAGGGGGTCATCCTGATCGCGGCCACCAACCGGCCGGACGTGCTCGACCCGGCGCTGCTGCGCCCCGGCCGCTTCGACCGCCGCGTGGTGGTCGACCGCCCGGACATCAACGGCCGCCTGGGCGTGCTCAAGGTCCACACCCGCAACATCCCGCTCGACGAGAACGTCAACCTGTCGGTGATCGCCCGCGGCACGCCGGGCTTCGCCGGCGCCGACCTGGCCAACCTGGTGAACGAGGCGGCGCTGATCGCCGCCCGGCGCAACAAGAAGAAGGTCGACATGGGGGACTTCGAGTTCGCCAAGGACAAGGTCCTCATGGGCGTCGAGCGCAAGACCATGATGCTGACCGACGAGGAGAAGCGGATCACCGCCTTTCACGAGGCGGGGCACGCCCTGGTCGCCTGCTTCACGCCGGGGGCGGACCCGCTGCACAAGGTCACCATCATCCCGCGCGGCCGGGCGCTCGGCCTCACCATGCAGCTCCCCACCGAGGACAAGTACACGTACAAGAAGCAGTACGTGCAGGCGCAGATCGCCATCCTGATGGGCGGCCGGGTGGCCGAGGAGCTGACCCAGGAGGACATCACGACCGGCGCCGGCAACGACATCGAGCGCGCCACCGAGATGGCCCGCCGCATGGTGTGCGAGTGGGGGATGTCGGAGCTCGGCCCCCTCGCCTACGGCAGCAAGGACGAGCCGGTCTTCCTCGGCCGCGAGTTCGCCCAGCGGGCCGACTACAGCCAGGACACGGCGATCCGCATCGACCACGAGGTCACCCGCATCGTGCAGACCGGCTATGAGAGCGCCAAGTCGATCCTCACCGAGCACCATGACGTCCTGGAGCACATCGCCCGCGACCTGCTGGAGCGCGAGACGCTCGACGGCGAGGAGGTCTACAACACCATCCGGCAGATGACCGGCCAAGAGCCGGCCCGCCCGCGGGAAGCCCCGCCCGGCGAGGGGCTCGTCGTCGGCGGCCAGCAGGTGCCGGAGGTGGAGGTCTCCGCCGCCGCCCGCGGCAACGGCGACGGCCTGACGCCCAACGCCTCCTCGGACGTGCAGACCGAGGTCCGCGACGACGTGGCCGCTCCTCAGGTCAAGCAGCCGGACCTGGCGGGCGCCAAGCGCCGCGCGGCGCAGGTGCCCGAGCCGGAAAAGTCGGCCTGACCCTCCAAAGCCAACCCACCCACCGTAGAGACGCCCCGTGGGGCGTCTCTGGGTGGATTGCCGTCCCGAAAGAGACGCCCCACGGGGCGTCTCTACAATGGGAAAAACCTACTGCCGCCGCATCCCCCGCGCCTCCCGCTCGGCCCGTTCGGCGTCGAGATCCAGGCGCCGGGCGGACTCGATGAGCTGCGGCCTTTCGAAGGAGGCCGAGCGCATCTGCTCCACGCGGTAGGAACGGGTGACGTAGGCGTCGGCCACCACGTCGTTCAGCGCGTTGGGCATGCGGGTGGCGGTGGAGAGGGCCAGGGTGCCCAGGCGATAGGGTCCGGCGGCCTGGCGGTCGTGGAAGATCAGACCGTAATAGGAGAGCTCGATCCAGTGCCTGCCCGGCTCCAGGTTGGCGGCGGCCTGGGCGAAGCCGATCGGCTCCCCCGCCAACGTGTAGAGCGTACCGGCCAGGTGGAAGCGGCCGGTCTCGGCCACGTCGACCTCGGCGGCGATCACCAGGTTGCCGTCGCGCAGGAAGTCGCGGTAGTGGCCGGTGAGGTGCGCGGCCGGATCGCTGTACAGGAAGCCGCCCGCCGCCTCGCGCAGGTCGCCGTTGGCGAGCCGCGCCCGCACGCGCACCATGTAGCTCGCGGCCGGCGCGTCCTCGATCCCCGTGGGGGTCCAGCGGGCGGAGTAGGTGCCGTCCCCGGCCTTGCGGTCCGGCCCCTGGCCGTCGTCGCGGTAGGCCACGAGGGCGGTGACGCCGCCGGTCGAGCCCACGATCTCGCCGGTGATCTCGGCGGGATTCTTGATCGCTTTGCCGTTCGTCTCCAGCGTCGCGTAGAGGTCGACCGGCTGCCCCTTCTCGAAGCTCACCTTGGCGGCCCAGACGGAGATCGCCGGCTCGGCGTCGTCCGGCCCGCGCCGCGTCTGGCGGGTGGGGACGCGCTTCTCCTGGATCGGGTCCGCCTCCCCCTTCTTGAGCGCGTGCGAGCTGGCCGGGTAGCGCGCGGCCTCCCGGTAGTCCTTGGCGGTGTCGCGGGCCAGCTTCCCCGGCTCCGCCTGCGCCGCGGCGGGCCGGATGATCCCCAGCCCCGGAGCCGCCAGCATCACCATCGCGATGGCAATCTTTTTCTTCGCGTCGATCATGGACGGTCTCCTCAATAAAGAAGGGTGATGTACTGGGCCGTGGTCATGGCGGAGGCGACGGTGGTGTTGGGAGCGCAGGGGGAGCCGCCGCAGGTCCAGTTGCCGTCCGGAATGGCCTTGCGGGTGTCGGCGTTGCTGGCGTTGCGCTCCTCGTCGTGGTTCTCGTGCGAGGCGTCGAGGTTGCGGAACCCCCCCGCCTCCTGCTTGTTGGCGTTGTTGCAGACGTTCGTGTTGTCGTAGCTCGCCGTGGCGCTGCCGTTGCAGGCGTAGATCGAGGCGTACTGCACGACGCCGTCGTCCTCGCCGTTGAGGCAGGCGCTGGCGCCGAAGATCGCTTTATATCCGCCCGTCAGATAAATGTTTTTTGCCGGGGCGTTCGAGAAGGTCCGCACCTGGACGTCGTCCGAGCTGCGCAGCCAGTAGGTGGCGTCGTCGCAGCTCTGGATGAAGATGGCGATGAAGCTGCACAGGATGTTCGATTGCAGGCAGACGGCGTCGGCCCCCTGCGAGCCGCGGTGGGCGCCGCCCACGGTGATCGCCAGGCTGATGCGCTGCGCCACCTGATCGTAGGGCCCGTTGAAATTGTAATTGGGATCGGACGCGTCGTTGTTGCCGAGGATGTAGTCCATCACCGGGCCGCCCATGCTGTGGGCGATCACCCAGAAGGTGCCGCCCTGCGCGTAGGTCTTGGCGCAGCGGTGGCCTCCCCCGTCGGCGCCGCCGTTGGTGGCGTTGACGATCGCGTTGGCCACCACGCCGGCCGCCTGGGCGTCCCAGTAGGGGCGGGTGCCGTTGTACCCCACCACGTAGTAGGAGGTGGCGAAGTTTTTCGTCGCCGTCTTGACGAAGTCGTTCGCGCCGCTCACCCAGTAGTTGCGGGCCGCCGTGTAGCTGGTATAGGTGTTGGTATCGGTCTGTTTGCCGTGGACGAAGATCAGACAGGGTTGGGCTCCCGCCTCGGCCGCGCAGGCGGCGAGCGCCAGGGCGGTGAGCAGCGGGACGGTCATACGGCGGAACGTCATCGAGCATCCTCCTCCGGTAAAAAGGGTCCTTGCGTCAGCCAGGGCTTCACAAGAGGAGGTGCGCGCTGGGCGGCGAGGCGCGCCGCCCCGGTCTACTCGAACCGGCCCCAGAACAGCCCGCCGTCGAGCGGGGCGGCCCAGACGACTCCGGGATGGCCGCGGTCGGTGAGCAGGAGCTTGAGCGCCGGCCGGGCATCCTCGAACGGAGCGCCGAGCCGCCTCAGGGTCACGCCGCCGTCCTGGCTGCGCAGAACCCCCTTCTGGAAGCTGGCCACGTACAGCGTATTCGGGTCGGTGGCATCGACCGCCATGGCGCCGTAGAAGTCCGGATAGGGGGACTGCGCCTGGACGACCCGCCAGGTGATCCCGCTGTCCCGGCTGCGCAGGATCTGGCCGTTCCGGAGGTCGGCCATGTAGAGGGTGCGGAAGTCGCTCGGCGCGACCGCCACCAGAGAAGGGAACCCCTTCAGAGTCTTCCAGGTGGCGCCGCCGTCCGCGCTGCGGACGAGGAAGCTGGCAAAGCTGCTCCCGCCGTTGCTCCCCTGCATCCAGACGAGGATGTTGCGGGGGTTGCGCGGGTCGATCCAGATCTCGACCACGCCGACGCCGACATCGTCGTTCCCCGGCAGGTCGCAGGAGACGACCCGCTGCCAGGTGCTGCCGTCGTCGGGGCTGCGGCTCAGGCCGCAGATCCGACCGGAGAGGAGGGTCCCGGGCTTGGGGACGGCGATCCGGTAGGTGGAGGCGGTGTCGATCCGGTCCCAGGTCGTTCCGCCGTCGCGGCTCTCCCACAGCCCGTCCTCGTTGGCCGCGTACAGGCGGTCCGGATTCCTGGGATCGAAGCCGAGGTCGAGCAGGCCATCCCGGCCGATGTCGCGGGCGAACGGCTGCCAGGTGAGGCCGCCGTCGGGGCTGCGGAACGACCGATCGCCGCGGGTGGCGAGGCCGACGTAGTACGCGCCCGGCCGGCCCGGATGGATCTTGAGCAGGGCGACCGGGCCCTCGTTCAGCCCGGGCTCGACGCCGATCCGCCAGCGCTCGCCGCCGTTGGCGCTCCGGGCCACCCCCCTCTCATAGGTGCCGGCATAGAGGAACCCCGGCCGGGAGGGGTCGGCGGCCAGCGACTCGACGTCCAGGGTCTCTCCGAAAGGAGTGCTGCGCGCGAGCTCGCTGCCGCCGGCATAGATGATGGACGGGTTGGCCGGGTCGAGGGCCACGGTCTTGACGCCCGGGCCGAAGAGGGCCGTCCACGTCTCGCCGCCGTCGTCGCCGCGGAAGAGGGTGTTCGCTGCCGCGTAGACCACCGAAGGGTTGCGGGGATCGACGGCCAGCCCCGTGGGGGTGCCGCCGCCGGGGCCGAACGGCGCCCAGCGGCCCTGCGGCTGCGCGAAAGACGGAGCGAGGACGAAGCCCCCGAGAGACTGGTCGGGCGTCGTGGCTGGCTTGGCCGCGGGCGTGAAGGTCGCTCCCCCGTCACTGCTCACGTAGATCGATTCCCGGCTCGCGGCATAGACGTGGCTCGCATCGGACGGGCTCACCAGGACCGTCAACGGCGCGAATACCACCTGCTCGGAGAGCACGGCCGACCAAGTCCCGCCGCCGTCGGCGCTGCGCAGCAGCGTCTCTCCATCCGCCGCGAAGGCCACGCCGCTTGGCGCCACAGCCAGCGAATGGATGGAGTGGCGCTCCGTCGCCGGCGGAGGGGTGACGTCGGTCCACCTACCGCCGCCGTCCGTGCTGCGCAGCACCTTGGAGCCGGCGGTGTAGATCGTCGAGGGGTGCGCCGGATCGACCGCCAGGGAGAGCACCGAGCCGCCGCCGGGACCGAACGCGGTCCAGGGAGGAGGCGCGGCCGGCGCGGCGAGCCCCGGCCTCAGCCCGAGGAGAGTCATCACCACGGGAAGGGCTCTGCGAAGTCGGGACCATTGCGCTCGGCTCATGAATCGCCTCCTGGAGGGAGATGCGGTGATTCTGCGGGAAACCGGTCAAAGATGAAACTTTCCCGCCTGGAGTATCATCCGGGCCGCCGTCCCATGAGCACGCCTCCCCCACCCAGCGTCGAGATCCAGGACGTCACCAAGCGCTTCGGCGACGTGGTGGCGGTGGACGGCGTCTCCCTCGCCATCGGCCGCGGCGAGTTGTTCGCGCTGCTGGGGCCGAGCGGCTGCGGCAAGACGACGCTGCTGCGGATGATCGCCGGCTTCGAGGCGCCGAGCGCCGGAACCATTCACATCCAGGGTCAGGACGTGACGCGGGTGCCGTCCCACCGGCGGCCGGTCAACATGGTGTTCCAGCAGTACGCCCTCTTCCCTCACCTGACGGTCGCGGAGAACGTCGGCTTCGGCCTGCGCTATCAGGGGTTGGCGGGACGCGAGCAGGCGCGGAAGATCGGCGAGGCGCTGGCGCTGGTGCGGCTGACCGGCCTCGAGAGGCGGCGGCCGGACCAGCTCAGCGGCGGCCAGCGGCAGCGGGTGGCCCTCGCCCGCGCCCTGGTGCTGCAGCCCCAGGTGCTGCTGCTCGACGAGCCGTTGGCGGCGCTCGATCCCAACCTCCGGCGCGAGGTGCAGGTGGAGCTCAAGAGCCTCCAGCGCGAGCTGGGGATCAGCTTCGTCTTCGTCACCCACGACCGCGAGGAGGCGCTGGCGATGAGCGATCGCATCGCGGTGATGAATCAGGGCCGGGTCGAGCAGGTGGGGAGCCCCGCCGGGGTCTTCGAATCTCCGGAGACCGAATTCGTGGCCCGCTTCCTGGGCGCCACCAACGTCTTCACCGCCGAGGCGCGGCACCAGGAGGACGGCCGCCTCGTCCTCCAGCTTCCGGACGGCACCGAGCTCGCCGTCGCCGACTCAGGCCCGCCGCGGCTGCGGCGCGAGCCGGTGCGCTTCGTGGTGCGGCCGGAGAAGCTCGCCCTGCGCGCCGTCCCCATCCCGGGAGAGATATCGCTGGCGGTGACCGTCGAGGACCGCGTCTACCATGGCGCCAGCACCGAGTGGATCGTCCGCGACCGCCACGGCGAGCGCTTCACCGTGCTCGCCCAGAACGCCGGCGAGGCGCTCCCGTTCGCGGCAGGGAGCCCGGCGTTTCTGGGGTGGGAGGCGCGGCAGTGCGTGCTGCTGCGGTAGACGAGCACGGACGGGCATGGACGTGACACGGACGAACGACAGGGAGCGCGACCGGAGGGCGTGGGCTCTTCTCCTGCCCGTCTGGCTGGCCCTGGGGATCTTCTTCCTGGCGCCGCTCGTGCTCATGCTCTGCGTGAGCTTCGCGCAGCGGGGGACGTACGGCGGCATCGAGCCGGTCCGGGACCTCGGGGCCTATCTGCGCTCCGGGGCCTTCGCCGCCAACTACGCCCGCTCGTTCGACACGATCTACCTCGCGATCGGCTGGCGGTCGCTCTGGATGGCGGCCCTCACCACCGGGCTCGCCATCCTGCTCGGCTTCCCCATCGCCTATTACCTGGCTCTCCTGGCGCCGCCACGGTGGAAGGGGCTGCTCCTGGGGCTGGTGGTGGTGCCGTTCTGGACCAGCTTCCTGATCCGCACCTACGCCTGGATGTTCATCCTCCGCACCGAGGGG
Organism: Thermoanaerobaculia bacterium; assembly: GCA_036497345.1. Lineage (GTDB taxonomy): Bacteria > Acidobacteriota > Thermoanaerobaculia > Multivoradales > UBA5704 > DATARR01. Next base: position 1,369 of record DASXJP010000623.1, on the reverse strand, counting down.
TTGCTCAACCTCGTGCTGGTGGGGAGCGGAATCCTCCATCATCCGATCGAGCTGCTCTATACCCAGACGGCGGTGCTGATCGGCCTCGTGTATGGCGAGCTCCCGTTCATGATCCTCCCCCTCTACGCCTCGCTGGAGAAGCTCGACCGTTCGCTCCTCGAAGCCGCGGCGGACCTCGGCGCCGGGGGCGCTGAAAGCTTCCGGCGGGTGACGCTCCCCTTGACCCTGCCGGGGCTCGCCGCCGGGGTGGTGCTGGTGTTCGTGCCGAGCCTCGGCCAGTTCGTGGTCTCCGATCTCCTCGGCGGCGCGCGCAGCATGCTGCTGGGCAACCTGATCCAGAACCAGTTCGCCGTGGCCCGCAACCAGCCCTTCGGCTCGGCCCTCGCCTTCGAGCTGATGGCCGCCGTGCTCGCCCTGCTGCTCGCCTACGCGGTCTACGCCCGGCGCCGGGGCGGCGAGGAGCTGCTGTGAAGAGTTGGCCCCGCCGGCTGCTGGCCGCACACACGGCGCTGGTCTATCTGTTCCTTTACGCACCGGTCGCCATCCTGGTGGTCTTCTCGTTCAACGCCTCGCGGCAGACAGCCTTCTGGACGGGCTTCACGCTCGACTGGTACCGCCGGCTGCTCGACAACGAGCTGCTCTTCCGCGCCGTGCGTAACAGCCTGGTGGTGGCCGCGTCGGCGACCGTGCTCGCCGTCTTCCTGGGCACGCCCGCGGCCCTGGCGCTGGCCCGCCATTCGTTTCGCGGCCGGCGGGCCACTCAGGCGCTGCTCTACCTGCCGGTGATCATCCCGGAGGTGGTGCTCGGAGCGGCGCTGGTGACCTTTTTCGGGGCCGTCGAGCTGCGCCTCTCGCTCTGGACGGTGGTGATCGCTCACGTCGTCTTCAGCGTCTCCTACGTGGCGATCGTGGTGCGCGCGCGCCTCGCCGGGCTCGATCCGGCGCTGGAGGAGGCGGCGCGGGATCTCGGCGCCGGCCCGTTCGAGACCTTCCGGCGGGTGACCCTGCCGCTGGCCGCGCCCGGCATCCTGGCCAGCGCCCTGCTCGTCTTCACCCTGTCGATCGACGACTACGTGATCACCTCGTTCGTGGCCGGGGTGGGAGCCACCACGCTGCCGCTCCACATCTACTCGATGCTCAAGGTCGGCGTGACCCCGGAGGTCAACGCCGTCTCCACCCTGCTGCTCGCGGGGACCATCCTTCTCATCGTGCTCGCCCACCGCCTGCTCGGCAAAGGACAGCCATGAAAAAAGGTTTTATCCTGCTCGCCGCCCTCCTCCTGGCCTCCTGCGGCAAGCCCGCCAGCAGAGTGGTCAACGTCTACATCTGGACGAATTACCTGCCGAAAGAGGTGGTCGAGGATTTCCAG
>DASXJP010000622.1:0-15140 GCA_036497345.1 Thermoanaerobaculia bacterium | reverse complement strand
ACGCCGCTCCAGCAAAGGGCCCTTTCCCTGCTTGCCGTAGCCGTGTAGCTCCCTGTAGACAGTAGGCGGGACCCACTCTGAAGGTTAAGTCACTCTTTATCTGATACTTACGTCAAGCGAACGAAAAGAACTTCGGACTAGTGCACGCTGAGACATCCGAGGCAGTGGCAAGGCAAATGGTGGCGTCAATTGATGATGTCACTTTCAGCACTTTCGCCTCGCTAAAGCGGTCGAACTCCATTCCCCACGAGCAACTAAAAGCGGCTGGCGAGGAGTTTCAGGCTGCGTATCTGCATGCGACAGGCGAAAACATGGCAAATGCGAGCCCGCAAGTATTGCTCGCCTATACGCTTACCGTAATGAGGTTTCTCGGGCGCCCCTGCCTTTACGACAATGGAATTTTTCAACCAAAGCGGGCCAGCAGGTACGCAGCACGCCTCGGTTCTCTTGACAAGGATACGCTTACTCACTGGCAGGTCGCCCTTGAGAAAATTGCAGGCGAGTCTATCGAAACTGGTCCACTCGCATTCGCACTTCTGAAGGTGGAGCCCCTTTTTACTGAGGCGTCGGTTACACCAGCCACATCCGAGAGGATGCTTTCCAGGCTTAATTCACTTGGAGCGAGCCCGATCTCGCAGTGGCGGAAGGCGCTTGGAGAGAGCGACATCGATGCGACTTTCGCCGCATTGAGTCTAATGAATGCCGACGGGCTGTTTGTAGGTGACCGCTTCCAGGAGAGCGTCTTCGCCAAGGCACTGCCGATTGCGGAGCGCCTAATACAGGAGGTCAAGAACAAAGCACAATAGCTCAACGCACGATGTCAGGCCACCATGGCGTATATGGCGTACTTCCTAGGGGCCGTCATGGAATGGCGCCCAACCCGGGCAGTCGAGCGGACGGATACCGCAAAAAGCGCGGTCCCGCCGCTCACTGCCATCAGCGTTACTGCCGTATAAATAGGTCGCAGAAGCATGGCTACCCAGCAGTTATAGATTTAAAAAAGAGTATATAGGAAACCATTATGCAGATGACGATCAATTTCGGGCTCATCATTGCGTACTTTCTCCCCGGTGTACTAGTAACCTATTCACTGAGATATTTGTCTTTTCGCATTGATCATCTTCTTAAGGTGGTTGAGGAAGGCCAGGCCTTCATTGGGCCAGCGGCCATACTAATAATGGGGGCACTGGTAGCAGGCCTAATCATAAGCTCCGTGAGAGTCGTTCTAGTTGAGCCACTTATCCATTTCACGGGCGTGCCAAAGCCGCGCACCGACTATAAGAAGTTAGCTCCTGCCGAGCAATGGGCTGTATACAGCCAAATAGTCGAGAATATCTATAGGTTCTATCAGTTCTACGGTAACATTTTTCTTGGCCTGCTAATGCTTGGCCTTATTAGGTATCTCATCGCCGGAGTTCCAATTTTTTCTTCGGTACAGAGCGCTTCCCTATTCGCATTGACGACGGGTTCGGTAGTGACGTTGTTTTTTGCAGCCAGGCAGTCGATGAAACAGCTTTGCAGTGCACTTGACGATCTGTGTAAATAAAGGAGGAGAAAATGCCACCAGGAAACGGCTTTCCGGCGAAAAGATCGGCAACGAAGAAGGCCTCCAAGTCTGCTTCCAAGAAATATGCGGCAAAGCCGGCTGCAAAGAAGGCGACAGCAGCAAAGAAGGTTGCAGCTAAAAAGCCAGCCGCTAAGAAAACAGCGGCCAAGAAGCCCGCGGCGAAGAAAACGACGGCGAAGAAGTCGGCAGCGAAGAAGGTCGCGGCGAAGAAAGGCACGGCGAAGTGAGGGTATAGAATTGGCTAACCCAGAGCCTGCAGCGGACGGAAACCGCATAATGCGCGGTTCCGCCGCTGAGGCCATAGCGTTAGGCGACCAGGAGAGCATCGCTGCGAGCTTCACCGTCCGCTCAAGAGCAGAGTCCACAGGACACAACGGAGCCTCACATGAAAAAGATGGACCTCCTAACCACCATGTCGCTATTGTCGGTGATTCTGCTGTCGTTTCATCTCACCGACGACATCCTCCATTCGGGACCGAACCAAACATGGGTGGCCCAGGGCGGCGCTGTGAATCTTGTCGCGGTGCCCGTCCTGGCCCTCTGGTTGTTCGGCGCGCTGGTGCTCAGGGAACGTCGATCGGGGTATGTCATCCTTCTACTAGGATCGCTGTTCGCTCTGGCCATGCCCATCCTCCACATGACAGGACCGAGGTTCGTCGGCGGCGAGATAGCCAAACCCAGCGGCGCCTTCTTCTTTGTCTGGACGCTTATCGCACTCGGCGTCACGGGCATGGTCTCCGCTGTTCTTTCAATTCGAGCACTCTGGTCCCTTCGAGCCAACAAAGGCGAGTCGGCTGGCCCAGTGCGTTAGCTCCTACTTTCAGGCAACGAGCGCAACTTGGGCAGTCGCGACTGGTCGCCTAACTCGCTGCAGCGGACGCCACCCGGGTGAGCTCGCCAAGGGTAAGGGATACCGTCTTGTAACAGTCATTGAATTGACTCGACCGCCGATCGTTGCTGCCAAGTCTAAGACTAAGGGTTGGCGTGACTTGATCGTGTTCGTCCAAGGTGTAGGCATTCTGGAGGGTTACAACATGTTGCTTCCGTTTGATGGAGCATCGTACCCAGAGAGCCCGTTTCTCGATCCCGCTCGTCGCTTCCAGGGAAAGGTCCATGGCGAAGTGCTGATCACTCGCCATTCCTATGAGGAAGGAACAGTCTTAGTTCAGCCTTGACGGTAGCCTGACAGTTCTGCGATCATGCGAAGTCTAGCGCCCAACCCGAAGCCTGCACCGAATAGGTGCCACCCAAACAGTCATAGAAGAGTCTCAATAAGCTCCCGTTCTCCGCCCTCTCCCTCTCTGACGTCCCTCTTCGAGGACCATTCCACCCTCTCCCGGAGCCTACCGGGCCCAAATCTGACCCAAGAGCCCCTCTCGGCGGTTCCGGCTGAAACGTACTGGCCGAGAGGCGAGTGGCGATCGTCCACGCCGGAAGCGCAGGGCATGGATTCCGAAGTGCTTGCCAAGGCCATTGATTACGCTCGGCAGCGCGGGATTCCAATTCACAGTTTCTTGATCGTTCGCAATGGCTACATCGTGCTCGACGCGTATTTCTATCCCTTCAAGGATGGAGAGCTACACGACGCGGCCTCAATGACAAAGAGCGTTACCGCGACGCTCATCGGGATTGCAGTTGGGAAGCGCATGCTCGCGAATGACCAGCCGGTGGTGTCGGTCTTTGCGAATCGGAACATCCGAAACCTCGATGAGCGGAAGCTCCGGATGACGGTACAGCACCTCCTGACGATGACCTCCGGCCTGGACTGCCATGCGGATCACGCCGAGATCACGCTCCGGCAAATGGATCAGAGCAAGGACTGGTTACAGTTCATGCTCGATCTCCAGATGACGGACGAGCCCGGCAGTAAGTTCGAGTATTGCAGCGGCGGTATGCACCTCCTCTCCGGGATCATTTCCCAGGTCACCCATACCAGCGCACTTGAATTCGCCCGCGCGCGCTTGGCCTTGACGGCGTCCCGCGGCTCTCATCGGGCGGCCGGTATGGCTCACCCGTCGCACTGCGGGGCTGGTGGGAAGCGAACGACACGTTCGTTTTTGACTACGATGAAGTTGCGAACATCAACTGCTATCACTTCCGGCTGACGTTCGAGAGCGACGGGGTCGACATACAATTGACCGAAAGGACCGGCTTGATGCAGGCCACTTTCCGGGCGAGACCAGCGGCTCGATAACTGACGCGCTGGGCTATGGTCTTCCGCCGCTTGCCGGCTGCATGCGCGCAACCAAGAGAGGTGCCACTGAAGACGTGGACCACCCTCACGAAGCGGCCCCCTCCCCCGCTCCAAGCCCCGTGTGCTCCGCCAGCCAGGCGAGCTTCTCGGGATTGCGGACCGCCCGGATGGCGATGATCCGGTCGGCGTCCGTGGAGAAGATGAACACGGTTTCGAGCCGCCCGGCGTAGATGACGACCAGGGCCGTCTCGCCATTGATGTCGGCCATCTCGGTGCGCCAGGCCGGGTCCGCGGAATAGCGCCAGATGCCCGCCACCAGGCGGCTCACCGCGCGGATTCCAGTCACCTGGCGGCGCACGGCGGCGGCCCGGCCGACGCCACCTCGTCGTAGTCGATCTCGAACACCTCGCGCAGCAGGAACGCCGCCCGCTCCGCCGGGATGGTGGATGGCGGTCCCGATCTCCTGGCCATGCGCCTCTCGGAAGGCCGGACGTGCTCCTCGCCATGAGAATGCTTATCGTCCTCATCCAGTGTTGACGAGGGCTGGAATCTGTCGTAGAATTTCTTTTAAGATGCTTGGAATCAGTGATTTGCCCAAGGTGCGCCAGCCTCTCTCAGGCCGGCTCCATCTTGTCGGTATGGCCGCGGCCGCGGCCTGCCTGCTTCTTCTATCTTCGTGCTCGCATGCCGAAAGGCCGACCGACGACGATCGGGCCGTGGTGGCCGAGAGTATCGAGAATCTCGAAATGCAGGCTGACAAGCTTGCCGCCGGAACCGGCGGCTCCTGTCCGAGGGAGTTTTCGGCGCTCGAAACCGGTCGCACGCTCCGCATCTCGATGTTCTACGGCTACGACACCTATGATGGAAGGGCCCATGGTCGCGTCAATGCCCGCTCAATGTCTCATGTTTTGACGAAAACATGCCGCGGCAAGCTCTCCGCATGCGGCTTTTCGATCGTTTCGAGCTCGAAGCCCGCGGTCCGATTGATGAGGACGCTCGATGGCCGGAAGGTCGAAATCAATCTCTTCACAAGCTCTCTGACGGACGGCGCCAAGGAAGACACGAATCCTGATGTCACGTATTGGGAGCAGGACAAACTGAGCCGCTCGGTGGAAGGCCGCTTTTATCGTGAGCTCGTCGAGAGCGACGTCGTGTTTTACATGGGCCACTCGCGTTTGGGAGGCGGTATGGAATTCAATGCCCAGACCGGGGTCACGACGCTCTTCAACGGAATCTTCCGCTTTCCGATGCTTCCCGTGCTCAAAGCGCTCCGGCAGCGCCCGACGAAGCTCAAAATGATTGGCATGTTCTCCTGCGACTCGAACAATTATTTCCGCCACGACTTTCAAGGCGCCAATCCCTCGCTTTCGCTGGTTCTCACGACCGCCGACATCTATGCCCACCCCGCGGAGCAAGCGAGCCTCGGTGCGCTGGATGCCGTTCTGTCGAAGAAATGTGATCGCGCCTTCGATGAATCGATGATGTCGGTCAATGAGCCCAATCCGGGAATGACGTACCTGCTTCGTGGACAGTGATCTACATAGAGCCCCCAAGAGATACAAGAGCAGGCCCTATTCGTGCTCGCGGCCTCCAGGCAGACACACTTCCACCCTCCGCCCTTTCTCCGGGCGCCGAATTAGCCTGTCTTCAGGTCCAGCGCTCCGGCGGCCGGCTATCCCGCCACGTACAGCAACGCCGACGGGAAGCTCCCACGGGGAAACATCACGTCGCGGATGCCGGCCCGGAGCTTCTCGGCGGCGGTCCGGTAGGCCGCCACGAACAAGGCGTAGGCGTCCCAGAGCTCGCGGCGCACGGCCTGGCTCGCCGCGTGAAAGGCTGGCGCGGGAGACCTCTTGGTCTTCTTCGGCCTTCGCAGCGGATTCTGAGCCAGGATGGCCGCTACTCCCAGAGGCTTGGCGCCTGTCCTCTTTCTCTCCCCCGGCCTACTCGGCGGCACTTCCGAAGGCGAGCGCGAATTTGACCCGCATATAGGGAGGGATGGCGCGGATAGGTGAGCCGCGGCCGAATCTCGCGGTAGATCGCGCGCCTTGACGCGCGTCACGTGACAGAGTACATTGGCGGCATGATCAAGACGTTCGCGGATCGGCACACGCAAGGGCTGTTTACGACTGGCAAGTCGCGACGGCTTCCGGCGGATGTGGTCAAGCGAGCAAGGCGGAAGCTGGAGTACATCGACTTGGCGGCTCGGCTTGATGATCTCAAGGTCCCGCCAGGCAACCGGCTTCACGCGCTCGGGCGAGAGCGGGCAGGGCAGCACGCGATTTCCGTCAACGACCAGTGGCGAATCTGCTTCCGTTTCGCCGATGGCGACGCCTACGAGGTCGAGATCACCGACTACCACTAGGAACGAGGGGTAAGATGAGTATTCCAAACACCAGCGAGCGGAAGGTTCGGCCCACCCACCCGGGTGAGATGCTCCGCGAGGACTTCCTGCCGGATTACGGGCTCACCGTCACCAGCCTCGCCGAGGCACTAGGCGTCTCTCGCCAGTCCATAAACGAGCTACTGCGGGAGCGGCGCGCTGTGAGCCCGGAAATGGCGATTCGGCTCTCGCGTCTGTTCAGCAATTCGCCGGAGTTTTGGCTCAACGCGCAACGCGCAGTGGATCTCTGGGACGCAGCCAAGACCCTCAAGGCACAGGTTGCGCACATCAAGCCGCTAAAGGTTGCCTGACGGCTGACGCCGCACACTGAGGCGCCCCCAGCCCAGGTCTACCCCTTCGCAGCCAGCAGGGCGGGGTTCGCCGTCAGGTCTCCCGCGTGCTCCTCCTGAAACCGCCGCCGCTCGTCCTCGGTGGCGTTGCCGAAGGGCTTGCCCGGCGTCCGATCCTTGGTGACCAGCCACGCAGCCACGGGCTGGCTCACCAGGCTGAGTTGCCGGTACACCGGCAGCCGTCCATGCCGGACCGCGATGCGCGTGTCACCATCGAAGGTGGCGTCGGTCAGGAATCGCCCCCCCTCCAGGAGGACGTCGGCCAGGAAATAGGAACGGCCGTTCAGGGAGTCCCAACGCCGGAAGACCTGCTCGGCCTCGGCGAATGACTGCGGCATCCGGGGCGCCGCAAACCACCGGCGAGGGATGGGGCGCAACCGATTCAGCAATCGATTTATAAAGCTGAGCATCATCCGGCCTCCACGGCATACGGCGTTATTTGCTTCAGCTATCGGCGAGGGGCTGCACGCTTTTCGCGCACGCGAGCATACCCCAGTTTTCCTATTTCTTGCTGTCCGGCATCCGCATCTGGATCGAAGAGGGCGGTACCCCGTCCCCCCGCGGGCCGCGGTGGCCCGGGAGGCGGGGCGGCACTGGCTTATGGATGTGACAGGCTGAATTTGCGCCTACCCCAGCCGCTCCCGCAACAACGCGTTGACCAGCTTGGGGTTGGGCTTCTCCCCCGCCGACCGCTTCATCACCTGGGCGAGCAGGAATCCCAGGACCCCCGTCTGCCCCTTGCGGTAGCGCTCCACCTCGTTCGGCTGCGCGGCCAGCACCTCGTCGACCACGGGCAGCAAGGTGGGTCTGAGCCGCTCCAGGAGCTCCTGCTCCTCCGGCGACAGCGGCTCGGGGGCTTTGGTCTCCGGCGCCTTCTCCTTCTTGGGCTCCGGCGGCTTCGGTGAAACGGCCGCCGCGGGCGCCGGCTTCTGGGCCTCCGCCGCCCAGGAGTCGCGGAGCGGGACGATGCGATTGAAGACGAGATGGTCCGGTCTCGAATCGATGGGATCGCGGAAGAAGTAGCCCTGCCGCTCGAGTTGCAGCCGCTCCCCCAGCGCGGGGTCTACCGCCGCCGGCTCGATGCGGCTGTCCGTGAGGATCTCCAGCGACTGCGGATTGAGGAGAGACTCGAAGCTCCCCTCCTCCAGGTCCGGCCGCTCGACCTTGAACAGACGGTCGTAGAGCCGCACCTCCACCGGCACCGCGTGGGCCGCGGACACCCAATGGATGGTGCCCGGCACCTTGCGCCCGTCCGGGGCCGCGCCGCCGCGGGTGGCGGGATCGTAGGTGCAGCGGACCTCGGTGACCTCGCCGGTCGCCGGGTCCTTGACCACGCTCTCGCAACGGACGAAATAGCCGTAGCGCAGCCGCACCTCGCGGCCGGGAGAGAGGCGGTGGAACCCCTTGGGCGGCACCTCCGCGAAGTCGTCCCGCTCGATGTACAGCGTGCGCGAGAACGGCACCTTCCGCGAGCCCTCCTTGGGCACGTCGTGGGGATAGAACGGCGCCTCCAGCTCCTCCACCTGACCCTCGGGATAATTCTCGATCACCAGCTTCAACGGGCGCAGCACGCACATCACGCGGGGGACCTGGGGGTTCAGGTCCTCGCGCTGGCAATACTCCAGGAGCGTCACGTCCACCGTGCTGTTGGCCTTGGCCACGCCGATCCGCTCGCAGAAGTCCTGTAGCGCCGCGGGGGTGAAGCCGCGGCGGCGCAGGCCGGCGAGGGTGGGCAGGCGGGGGTCGTCCCACCCCGAGACCAGCTTGCGCTCCACCAGCTCCAGGAGCTTCCGCTTGCTCATCACCGTATAGGTGAGGTTGAGGCGCGCGAACTCGGTCTGCCGCGGCGGATCGGGGAACGGCAGCGATTCGACCAGAGAATCGACCAGCCAGTCGTAGATGTCCCGGTTGTTCTCGAACTCCAGGGTGCAGAGCGAGTGGGTGATCCCCTCGATGGCGTCCGAGAGCGGGTGGGCGAAGTCGTACATCGGGTAGATGTGCCAGGCGTCTCCCCGCCGGTAGTGGGAGGCGTGCTTGATGCGGTAGAGCAACGGGTCCCGCATCTTCATGTTGGGAGAGGACATGTCGATCTTCGCGCGCAGCACAGCACTGCCGTCCGCGAGCTCGCCGGCCCGCATGCGGGCCAGGAGATCGAGGTTCTCCTCGACGGCGCGGTCCCGGTAGGGGCTGTTGCGGCCGGGCTCGGTGACGGTCCCCCGGTATTCGCGGATCTCGTCCTCGCTCAGGCTGTCCACATAGGCCTTCCCCATGCGGATCAGCTCGACGGCGAAGTCGTACAGCCGCTCGAAGTAGTCCGAGGCGAAGAAGAGGTTCTTCCCCCAGTCGAAGCCCATCCAGCGCACGTCGCGCTGGATCGACTCGACGTACTCCTGGTCCTCGGTCTCGGGGTTGGTATCGTCGAAGCGGAGATGGCAGACGCCCCCGTTCTCCAGGGCCAGGCCGAAGTTGAGGCAGATCGACTTGGCGTGGCCGATGTGGAGATAGCCGTTCGGCTCCGGGGGGAAGCGCGTGACCACCCGTCCGCCATGCTTGCCGGCGGCGCGGTCGCGCTCGACCATGTCGCGGATGAAGTCTCTTCCGGGGGTGGTGGGGGTGGTGTCGGGCATTGCGGGAGTCCTCGGTCGGTGGACCGAGGACGGTATCACAGGAGGGCTCTCGGGAGGCAAGGCCGGGCCTGACGAGACTTATGGCCGTCAATCGATATTCATCTCCCCATCCCCCTGACGGCTCCGGGCTTGTGCGTCCGGCAACAGCGCTGTATAATAATTTCCGACTCTGAAAGAAATCTCAATCCTTCGATAAGCTCAGGCGGTCGTCCAGGGTGGCGCTCCCTGAAAACTTGGGAACAAGGGAAGGGGTTTGGCATGGGAGTGTCCCCCGCTTACGTCCTGCTGGACGATCGGCCCGACGAAGAGCCTTGGCAGGGCCTGAAGGACCTGGCCGCGCGGCTGGCCGAGCGTCTCTCTCGCTATCCCGCGAGCTCGCCGCTGCTCATTGGGGGCGAGTGGGGATTGGGTAAGACGAGCCTGCTCTGGGCGCTGCGCAAGAAGATCGAAGAGGAACGCGAAAAGCCCCGCGCCGAGGGGCAGGTGATACCCCCGGTGATCTTGTTCGAGGCGTGGCGCTACGAAGGGGAGCTCCCCCTCCTGCCGGCACTCGTCCGCAGCCTCTGGACACAGATCAAGGGCCTGGACCCCGCCACGGCCACGAAAGGGAAGGAGATCTGGAAGAAGCTCTGGGAGTCCACCGTCGCCCTGGCGGTCGGCATGGGGCCTGGGATCGCGCAGGTCGCCTTCGGCCCCTGGGCTCAAGCGGTTTTCCAAGGACTGCTGGAGGTCCGGAAGAAAGGCGGGGAGACGAAAACAGAGGAGCTCGCCTGGTGGATGGAGGATGAGACCCAGCAACTGTGGGACAGCTTCCACGACTTCGTCAATCTGTTCTGGCCCGACGTAGACCGCCCCCTGATCATCCTGATCGACGACCTGGACCGCTGCTGTCCCTCGGGAGCCGTCAACCTGCTCGATTCGATCCGGGTGATCCTGGGGCAAGCCAGCAACCTGAACTGCCGCTTCGTGGTGGCCATGGATCGAGGCGTGCTCTCCATGGCGGTAGCCCACAAGTTTGCCGATCTGGGCCACTACGAGGGAAACCGCTATCTGGAGAAGATCTTCCCCATCTCGTTCGATCTCCCCCGTCCCGGACGTCAGGACGTGGCCAGCTTGATCGAAGCTCTGCTGAAACGATTGGCGAACCATGACCATGACAAGACCGATCATCTGGAGGTCTTCCACAAAGCCTTTCTGGATCCCATCTTCGCGAATCCGCGGTTGATCAAGCGGTGCATCAACCGTCTCCTCCTGCTGCTCAAATTCGAAGAGAACGACGTCAAGCTCAAGGAGGATACGAAGGAGAACGAGCTGCGCCGGAGGATCACTCTGGTGCAGTGGATGGCCGCCTGCGAACGATGGCCCGCCCTGCGGCGGCTATTGAGCCGCCGCGACGTGAGCTATTGGGAGCAGGCTTGGGAAGCGCTCCGTGATCCGAGCCGGAAGCTGCCCGACCCGGACGCCGAGGCGCTGCTGCAAGAGCCCGACCTGAAAACCTGGCTGAGCCACCGTCTCGCCGAGGGTGTCCAACCGCTTTACGAAGCGGACCAGCGACTGCAGCGAAAGGGACTATGAAATGGACGCACACTTCCAGACTCAAATCCGCGAGTTCCTGGACTCTCAACCGTCCGCTCTCGTCGTTTGGGCAAGGTGGTCGCTCTCCACACGCGAGGAAGGGGAGTGGCAGCACCTTTTTCGCAAGAACGTTCAGCCAATGGGCGATCTCACGGCTCCTCCCGTCGAAATCCCTGCGGTCCTATTCCAATCCGTCACCCGGAAAGTCGAGAATTCTCCTGTCAAGGTCATCGAGTCTGCGCCTACGGGTGAAACGATTCTCTCGGGTGCCACCATCGGAAGTGTGGTAATCGCTCCGCTCATCCCGCGAGTGGCCCAGGTCGTGGTGGTGGGCTTCGCCGATATGGCCGAGGCCCAGCAGAGACTCCATGCGGTGGATCAACTCGCCAAGCGACTACTTCAGGAGATTAAGGAGCACCGCCGGGCGCAAGAAACGGAAAGCCTTCTCGGGGTGGCCACAGCCCCCGCTCACCTGGAAATCGCTGGCAAGGGTCTCCAGGACATGGCCCGGGAGGTCGCCCGCTGCCTGGGGGCTGACGGCGCCAAGATCTATCTGGTCAGCCGCTCACCCAGCGGCCCTGTTCTATGGCGGGCGGCCAATACGGGCCATGAAATCAATCCGCGGCGGGTTCCCTTCAGCCCGGACAGGGGCTTGGCTGACTACGTGGTCGGGGAAAAGACTTGGCTGCTGATTCCTCGCTGCGGCCTAGTCGATGAATCCGAGCCCGAAAAGGGCATCCGGCAAGAAGGCAGGAACGGCCGCGGCGAGCCGGTCGTGGTGTATGCCCGACCGGGCAAGGAAACCGACCCTGACGCCCCCAAAGAGAAGACCGATGACGAGCACTCGATCCTTACCTATCCCCTGGAAACGGATGACCAGATCACCGGAGCGGTCTTCGTGTGGCGGCTGCGGCCAGAGGCAGGCCAGCCTGAGCCGCCGCCTTTCGACGAGGATCTCGACGTCGCCTCGCTTGCAAACTTTGCCAGGCACCTCGCCGCCGCCTGCCAGCGCATGATGCAGTTGCTGAAAGCGGAGCAACACCTGGAGGAGACAGCCGCTCTCGCGCAGCGACTGGCGAGTGCCCAAAGGCTGAAGGAAGGTTATGAAGCGGTTGCGGCGGGCGCCTGCCGGTTGGCCGACGCGGCGTGCGCGGTGCTGTTTCACTACGAGCCCAAAGGCGACGCAGGAGGCTCTCTTTACCAAAGCGCCCTCTGGCAGATGGAGGGCCTCGATCCTGCCCTTCCAGAACAGCCTTTTCTCGAAGAATGCGAGGCAGACCCGAAAGCTTGGGAAGCTGTCGTTCGCAGAGGCCTTGGCGAGCGTCTCAAGTCAATGGTATTCCGCAAGCTGTTGATCGAGCACCCAACAGAGCCTCAAAGTGGCGCGCCAGCAGTCGCCTTGGCTCTCTTAGAGCCTCCGCTTCCTGAAAAAAGCCCACCCTATTTCTCCGACGAGCTGTTGGAGCATTTCGCCAGCGCTTTCTTTCAGGCCGCCGTGCTATCCCTCCGCAGCCATGTGCGGGATCTGGCCAGCCATCTGCTCGATCGACTCGCCGGCCCTCCCTTGCTCGAACGGCAGGCCCCCCTCGACCCTGAAGAGCTGTTGGACCAGGCAGCTCACATACTCTCAGAGGCCACGGGCGCCGATCAGGTGCTGGTCTATACCGGACCTGCCCATCATCTGCAGGTTAGACAATCCTTTCCTCCAGCGCCCCAACTCGCTGATTTTCAGGTTTCGGCCAAATCAAAAACCGCGCAAATCGCCGCTCAAAAAACGTCGCACCGTGTGTTGGCTGTCAGCAAGGCTTCCAGAGAGCTTGACAACGAGGTGCTCAGCCAGATCACAAAAAAACTGGTCTGGCCGTCTGTCCGTTCCTGGCTTGCATACCCGCTGTTGCACGAAAAGAGGGTCCTCGGGCTTTTCAAGCTGCTCACGCGCGAGATCGGCGACTTTCTCGGTCAGGACCACGAGGAGATTACTCAGCAGGTGGTGCGGCACTGCGCCTGGGAAATGTACAAGGCTGCACGGCAGCAGGCCCTGGAAGAGCTCCTGGCTCTCATCAATAAAAAGATCGGCGATGCTCATGGAAACCAACTTGGCGAGGCCATCGTCGAATTGCTCAAAGAGTGGGCAGGAAAGGTTCTATTCCATCCCAATGCACGAGCCCTGATCCTGGCTCGCAGCGAGCAGAGCGGCACCCTGGTCAAGGCGGGCGCGGAGAAAGATACTCTTGACATTTTGGAAAGAACGCTCGACACGATTGTACAGCGCTTCCATTCAGGCAAGAACCGTTGGGACAAGAACGAATCTTCCGACCTCAGCCAATTCGCGCCCTACGGCATTGGCGAGGCCTTCAGCTCCATCGGCGACAAACGCTTCCGGGGGATCATCTGTCTCGGCGATGATGAGGCGTTCGACCAGGAGGACCAGGAAACGCTGCGCGAAGCGAGCCGGCTTTTGTCGGTGGTCCTCAACGTGGAACGCGAGCGGAACGATCTCAAAGTGGTGATGGGACGCTTTCGTCATGCCGCTTTGGGACCCATACAAGGCATGCAATCGGTGGCCCAGGCCCTGGTCGAGATCGCCAAAAATGCGGGCACGGATGAGGCAGAATTGACCCAGCTAAAATCCAGTGTCGCTAAGGAAGCGGAGCTTTTACGACTATGGCGTGAGAATCAGCGATTCTACCTGACCGATGAGATCAAGCTCGTCCGGCGCCCCATCCCATTAAGACCCTTGGTCGAACGTTGTTTCGCGCGGTATAAGGACATCGTCAAGGAGCGGGATGTGAGCTACAAGCTCCAGTGGAAGCCTGCCGGCGAGCTCAGGCTCCACCTGGACAACGCCGCATTCGACGTCGCCTTGTCCAATCTGCTCGACAACGCTGCCAAGTATGTGTTCAATGGACAGTATATCGAAGTTGGAGTCGAGGTCGTGCAGGCGATGGTCGATCTCTGGGTCGAAGATGTCGGGCATGGCATTGATCCCAAAGCCGTCGACCGGATTTTCAGGCTTCAGGAAAGGGCGAATCGAGATGACCCGTTCCGAATGATCTCAGGACAAGGCTTAGGTCTCGCCATGGCATCCCGGATCGTCGAGGCTCATGACGGAGTCTTGACCGTAAAAGCCGAGCACTATATTTCCGGAAAGCAAGAAAGCACAACATCTCATCGCGTTCGTTTCAATATTCGTCTACCCTTCTCTCCTTTGAGGTAAGCATGGAAGAGAGCACTCCCAACAGCCTGCTTTGGATCGATGATGATGCGCCTGGGCGTTTTCGGTATGAGCATCAGATGCTTACCCAGCGAGGGTGGCAGATCACCTGGGCGAAATGCGCGGAAGAAGCTGCCGATCTCCTTCGCCGGGAAGTCTTCCGAGCCATCATTCTCGACCAGATGTTCCCTTGGTCGAAGCAGAGCCCGGGGACGGATACTGATGAGGTCTGGGCTGGCTGCTTTTTGCTGTTCTGGCTGCGCGACAAGGGACGCCCAAGTAAGGCACCTCCGCGCGAGCCCTTTGACAGTTTATTCACAGAAACGAAGGCTCCCCTCCCCTCCAATCGGACCATTCCCGTGGTCTTAAGCTCTGCGTATTTCGACGAAGATATCTCGGCTTCGATTTTTGACATCGAGCCACATATCCCTGAATTACCCAAGCCCATTGATCTAGAACGCCTCCTGGAGCTCTTCTCTCAATTTGTTTCGTAGACATCAATTCACAGAACCCGAGCTCATCTTGGACGAAAAAGACATTCTCAACCGTTTTTTCGACATTTCCGGACACTTCCTCTCCGGGCTTGCCAACGACCGGGAGAGGAGCACGTCTCTGGTCCGGCATCTCGCATTCGCGATCGGCAGGACGCTCTACACAAACGTATTTGTACTCTGGCGTCCGAACCCGGATGGCTCCGGCGATGAGAGCGCATATTGGGGCTTGGACGAGCAGCCGCTCCCTCCCGCCACAATTGAAGACCAAATCAGCAGGCTCGAAAAAAGCCTGGCCCCCAACGATGCCAAGCGTTACGGTAATCTGTTCATCCATCGAATACAATCGGATCACGCCAGCTTCCTCTTTATGGCAGCGGGGGTCGATGGCAATCCGGCTGCCCGTCCAGCAGAGCTTCCCCACCAATTGTGGATCTTCTCGGAGCTGGCAGGTGACAGCTCGTTCTTGAGTCACATACCCACCTGGTCTGTGCTTTACCGGATGTTCCTTCTCTATATGGAAGAACGGACTCTGACCCTCTCATTGCATCGGGCGGCCGAGATCGAACGGCACGCCACGGAGGCCGAAGAGCCCGAAGCCATGCTCCGGCGTGCCATCCCACTGTTGGGTGGAACGCTGCAAAGAGCTCCCGAGTCTCCGCAAGACCCCTATCGTGCCGACCGGCAACTGCTCACGGCTCTGATTCAGAAACTCTTCGATTCACCTCAGGACCTAATT
>DASXJP010000621.1:0-12348 GCA_036497345.1 Thermoanaerobaculia bacterium | reverse complement strand
ACCGGCGCGGGCGCGGACGTCGAGGTGGTGCGCAACGACGCCGAGAGCGTCAAGTCGCTGCTGGCCCGCGGGCCCGAGGGGATCGTCCTCTCGCCCGGCCCGGGCCGCCCCGAGGACGCCGGGGTCTGCCTGGAGCTGCTCCGCAAGCGGGCGCACATCCCGCTGCTGGGCGTCTGCCTGGGCCATCAATCGCTGGGCATGGCGTTCGGAGCGACCGTCGACCGGGCGCCGCGGTTGATGCACGGCAAGACCTCCCCCGTCCGCCATCACGACGTGGGGATCTTCGCCGGCCTGCCCAACCCGTTCGAGGCCACCCGCTATCACAGCCTGGAGGTCAAGGAGGGGACGCTGCCGCCCGAGCTCGAGCCGCTCGCCTGGGCCGACGACGGCACGCTGATGGGGATGCGCCACCGCGATCTCCCGTATTGGGGGGTGCAGTTCCATCCGGAATCGGTGCTCACCGGCTCCGGCCCCCACCTGCTCGGCAACTTCCTCGACCTGTGCCGCACGGTGGAGGGGGCCCATGCCGCTTGAGGCGCGCGCCGCGCTCGTCCGCCTGACGGGGGGCGAGAGCCTCACCCGCGAGGAGACCGAGGACCTCTTCGGCCAGCTCATGGACGGCCAGCTGAGCGAGCCGATGAAGGCGGCGCTGCTGATCGCCCTGCGCATGAAGGGGGAGGCGGTGGCCGAGATCTCCGGCGCCGCCGCCGCCATGCGCCAGCGGGCGATCCCCATCCCCCACCAGCGGCAGGGGCTGGTCGACACCTGCGGCACGGGGGGCGACGGCCGCGGGACCTTCAACATCTCGACCGCGGCGGCCCTGGTGGCGGCGGCGGCCGGCGCGCCGGTGGCCAAGCACGGCAACCGCTCGGTCTCCAGCAAGTCCGGCAGCGCCGACGTGCTGGCCGCCCTCGGGGTGAAGATCGACGTCGACCCCGAGACGGCCGGCCGCACGCTCGACTCGGTGGGGATCGCCTTCCTTTTCGCCCCCCTGCTGCACCCGGCCATGCGCGAGGTGATGCCGGTGCGCCGCGAGCTGGGCATGCGCACGATCTTCAACGTCCTCGGCCCCCTGACCAATCCGGCCGGGGCGCGCCGGCAGGTGATGGGGGTCTACGCGGAGAGCCTGGTCGAGCCCATCGGCCACGTGTTGCGCGACCTCGGGGCCGAGCACGCCCTGGTGGTGCACGGCGACGGCATGGACGAGATCACCACCACCGGCCGCACCCGCGTGGCCGAGGTGTGTGGCGGCGAGGTGCGGCTGCTCGACCTGGAGCCGGAGCGCTTCGGCCTGCGCCGCGTCCACCAGGACGAGCTGGCCGGCGGCACCCCCGAGGAGAACGCCGAGGCCGTGCGCCGCGTGTTCGGAGGCGAGACGGGGGCGCTGGCTGAGGTGACCGCCCTCAACGCCGGCGCCGCCCTCTACGTGAGCGGCCTCGCCGCCACCCTGGAGGAGGGGGTCGCGATCGCCCGCGACATCCTCGCCTCGGGGGCGGCGGCGGAGAAGCTCGAAGAGCTGAAAGGCTTCAACACATGAGCCCGCCGGACGTCCTCCTGCGCATCGTCGAGCGCCGCCGGCAGCGGATCGCGGAGGCCCTTGGTGGAAAAACCGGTGCCGATGCCTCCGGCTGGGCCGAGGGGATCCCGCGCACGCCGTCCGACAACGCCTTCCTGGGGCATCTGCGGGCGCGGCGGCGGGACCCGGCGATCATCGCCGAGGTGAAGATGGGCTCCCCCCGGCTCGGCTCGCTGCACGGCAAGGTCGATCCGATCGCCCAGGCCCGCCTCTACGCGGAGAACGGCGCGGCGGCGCTGTCCGTGGTGGTCGAGCCCGACTTCTTCCACGGCGGCTACGAGCTGCTGGCCGCCTGCCGCCAGGCCTCGGGGCTGCCGGCGATCGCCAAGGACTTCGTCGTCGATCCCGTCCAGCTCCTCTGGGCCCGCGACGCCGGAGCGGACGCCATCCTCCTCATCGCCGCCCTCTACGAGGCGGAGGAGATGGCGCGCTACGCCCGCCTGGCCCGGGGATTGGGGCTGGTGCCGCTGGTCGAGACCCACGACGCGGACGACATCGCCAAGCTCGGCGGCGAGCCGTGGGAGATGGTGGGCATCAACAATCGAAATCTGCGCACCTTCGACGTCGACCTCCAGAATTCGATCTCGCTGCTGGCCGGGCTGCCGCGCGAGGCGGTGAAGGTGGCCGAGAGCGGCATCCGCGACGCGCTCGACGTGGCCCTCCTCGCCGAGAGCGGCTTCGACGCCTTCCTGATCGGCGAGACCCTGCTCACGGCCGGCGATCCCGCGGCCACCCTCCGCGGGCTGCTGATCGGAGTGGAGGCCTGAGATGGCCGTGAAGGTCGCTGTGAGGGTGAAGATCTGCGGCGTCACCGATCCGTCGAACGCCCTGGCGGCGGCGGAGATGGGGGCCGACTACCTGGGGCTGAACTTCTACCCGGGCAGCCCGAGGTTCCTGACGATCGCACGGGCCCGGGAGGTCGCGGACGCCGCGCGCGGCCGGGTGCCGCTGGTGGGGGTCTTCGTGAATGCCTCTCCGGACGAGATCGCGGCGACCGTGGAGAAAGTCGGACTCGATCTCGTCCAATTCAGCGGCGACGAAAAATTGGAGGCCGTGGCGCCTTTCCTGGAGAGGGCGATCAAGGTCTTCCGCGCCGGCCGCCTGCCCGGCCGCGAGGAGCTGGCGGCCTGGAGCGCGGTCTGGGCGGTGCTGATCGACGCCCCCCACCGCTCGCTCTATGGTGGCACGGGAGAAGAATGGACTTATGACGAGGTCAATGAGGCCGCGGCCGCGCTCGCCGGCCGGCGGCTGTTCCTGGCCGGCGGCATCGGGCCGGACAACGCGCGGCGGGCGGTCGCGGCGGCCAGGCCGTGGGCGATCGACGTCTGCTCGCGGGTGGAATCCGCCCCGGGAATCAAGGATCCGGAGCTGCTGCGGCGGCTCTTTCAGGAGGTGAGACATGGTGTTGAGACCCCGAGCCCTGCCTGACGCGGCGGGTTATTTCGGCCCCTATGGCGGCCGGTTCGTCCCCGAGACGCTGATGGCGCCCCTGGCGGAGCTGACCCGCGCCTACGACAAGGCGCGGCGCTCCCGCGGGTTCCGCCGTGAGCTGACCGGCCTGCTCAACGACTTCGCCGGGCGCCCCACGCCGCTCTACTTCGCCGAGCGCCTCTCCGAGGACCTGGGCGGCGCCCGCATCTTCCTCAAGCGCGAGGACCTGCTCCACACCGGCGCCCACAAGATCAACAACGCCCTCGGCCAGTGCCTGCTCACCCGCCTGATGGAGAAGGAGCGGGTGGTGGCCGAGACCGGCGCCGGCCAGCACGGGGTGGCGACCGCCACCGCCGCCGCCGCCCTCGGCCTCGCCTGCGTGGTCTACATGGGGAGCGAGGACATGCGGCGCCAGCGGCTGAACGTCGACCGCATGCGCCTGCTGGGCGCCGAGGTGGTGCCGGTCGACTCCGGCAGCCGCACCCTCAAGGACGCCATCAACGAGGCGATGCGCGACTGGGTGACCAACGTGCGCACCACCCACTACGTGCTGGGCTCGGTGCTGGGTCCCGACCCGTTCCCCCGCATGGTGCGCGATTTCCACCGCGTGATCGGCGACGAGGCCCGCCTCCAGCTCAAGCGGCAGACGGGGAGCGAGGCGCCGGACCTCGCCATCGCCTGCGTGGGGGGCGGCAGCAACTCGATCGGCCTCTTCACCGCCTTCCTGGAGGACCGCCGGGTGCGCCTGATCGGCGTCGAGGCCGGCGGCCGCAGCATCGGATGGGGGGAGCACGCGGCGCGCTTCGCGGGCGGCGCCCTCGGGGTGTTGCACGGCACGCGCACCTTCGTGCTCCAGGACGAGGAGGGGCAGATCGCCCCCACCCACTCGGTCTCGGCCGGCCTCGACTATCCGGCGATCGGCCCCGAGCACGTCTGGCTGCACGACGAGGGGCGGGTGGAGTACACCTCGGCCACCGACGAGGAGGCGATCGACGCCTTCCACCGGGTGGCCCACATGGAGGGCATCCTCCCCGCCCTCGAAAGCTCGCACGCGCTGGCCGAGACCCTCAAGCGGGCCCCCCGGCTGTCGCGCAAACGGGTGATCCTCGTCAACCTCTCGGGGCGCGGGGACAAGGACGTCGAATCCGTGCTCGCCTGGGACCGGGAGCATGCGGAGAATGGCGAAGTGGAGTCCTTCGCCGAGGCCGTGGCCGCCCGGCAAAGAGGAGAGACGCGATGAGCGCGATCGACGAGGTCTTCTTCAACTGCGCCCATGAGGGACGGGGCGCCTTCATCCCCTTCCTGATGGCGGGCGATCCCGATCTCAACGCCACCGCCGAATACCTGGAGGCGCTGGCGGCCGGAGGGGCGGACATCATCGAGCTGGGCGTGCCGTTCAGCGATCCGATCGCCGACGGTCCGGTCAACCAGCGGGCGGCGGTGCGGGCGCTGGAGTCGGGCACCAAGCTGTCGGGAATCCTGCAGCTCGTGGCCCGCCACCGCGACAAGCTGGGCGTGCCGATCGTGCTCTTCACCTACTTCAACCCCATCCACGCCCGCGGCGTCGAGCGCTTCGCCGAGCAGGCCGCGGCCTCGGGGGTGGACGGCGTGCTGTGCGTCGACCTGCCGCCGGAGGAGGGGGCGCGGGAATTCATCCCGGCCTTGCGCGAGCAGGGGGTGGACAGCATCTTCCTGCTCGCCCCCACCAGCACCCGTGACCGGGTGACCAAGGTGGCCGAGGCCTCAACCGGCTTCGTCTACTACGTCTCCCGCACCGGCGTGACCGGCGAGCGCGCGGCCCTCGCCACCGACCTGGTGCGCGACGTCAAGCGGCTGCGCAAGCGGCTCGACCAGCCGCTCGCCGTGGGCTTCGGCATCTCGACCCCGCAGCAGGTGGCGGCGGTGGGGGAGATCGCCGACGGTGTGGTGGTGGGGAGCGCGCTGGTGCGGCTGATCGAGGAGCAGGGGAGCGATCCGGGGTTTCCCCGGGTGCTGGAGGAGCGGGTGCGCGAGCTGTCGGCCCCTCTGCGCCAGCGCGCGGAGAGGCGGCGGGCCTGATGAGCGCCGAGCGGCAGGAGCGCGAGATCGCGGCCCTGGTCCACGGCCGTTACCTGCTCGAGATCCCGCCGGAGCCGGCGGGCCGCCCGCTGGTGGTGGGGTTCCACGGCTACGGCGAGAGCGCCGAGAAGAGCCTCGCCGAGCTCCGCCGCATCCCAGGCGCCTCCCGCTGGGTGCTCTGCGCCGTGCAGGCCCTGCACCCTTTCTACAACCGGACCGGGGAGGTCATCGCGAGCTGGATGACCCGCCAACTGCGCGAGCGGGCGATCGTGGACAACATCCGCTACGCGTCGAGCGTGGTCACCGAGGTCAAACGGGAGATCCCCATCGCGGAGCGGCTGGTCTATCTGGGCTTCTCGCAGGGGGCGGCCATGGCCTACCGCGCGGCGGCGGGCTCCGGCCACGCCTGCCAGGGGGTGATCGTGCTCGGCGGCGACGTCCCGCCCGAGCTGGCCGACCGCAAGCTCGACGGCTTCCCGCCCGTCCTCCTGGGGCGCGGCGCCAGCGAGGAATGGTACGACGCCGCCAAGATGGACCACGACGTGGAGCTGCTGCGCGGCAAGGGGGTGGACGTCCGCCCCTGCGTGTTCCAGGGCGGGCACGAGTGGACGGACGAGTTCCGCTCCGCCGCGGGACGGTTCCTGGAAGAAGTCTTCCAGGAGCCGTCGTAAACCCTCACCCCTACCCCTCCCCCTCCCTCACCGGGAGAGGGGAAAACCGGGAGGACAAACAAAAAGGGCGCCCGACGTGCGAGCGCCCTTCAAGGCAACCTTGGAAGCGAGTTACTTGCCCGCCGGCGGCTTGGCCGTGTCGGTGCCCATCGGCGAGGAGGTCGTCATGTCGGTGCCCATGGAAGAGCTGGTCCCCATGTCGGTACCCATGGCGGCACCGGTCCCCATGTCCGAGGTGGTCGTCGAGGTCGAGGTCTCGGTGCTGGTCGAGGTCGACATCGTGGTATCGGTCGTGGTGGCCGGGGTCTCCTCTTCAGTCTCCTCCTTCTTGCACCCGGCGAACGGGATCAGAAGGAAGGCCAGCAGGCAGAGGAGCGAAAGGTGAACAGACAGCTTCTTCATTGTGTTTTCTCCCTTGTTAAATGGAACTGATTGAAGACGAGGGGGTTGGCGCTAGGTGCCGCCTCCCACCTTGATCAGGTTTCTCACTCTCACGACTCCGTCAGTGTCCCGGGCGTATTGCTCGGCCTTCCTGCGGGTCTCTTCCTTTTTCACGACTCCCTGCAGGACCACCTCACCCAGATTCGTATCGACGTCGATGTTGAACGGGTTGATGTCGCCGTCGGCCGCCAGCTTCGCCTTGATCTTGGCGGTGATGGCGGCGTCGTCCACCTGCGTTCCGGGCGACTTCGCCGTGCTGCATGCCCCTAAGGACAAGGCCAGTATCAGCGCCAGGCAGATGACCGGCACGCGAAGCATCCATTGATTTCGGTTCATGGCTATCCTCCTCCTCGCTGTTGACCTGTCGTTCGTTCGAGTCCGTGGCATCAGATCCACGCGTACAGATTGCTCTGAAGCAGAATTTGTGCCACAGCCTCCCTGTCCAAGTCGTTCAGTGAGTCGTCGGACGGCGACGGAGTATACAACCTCCCGAGGGGCTCCTCAAGGGGCGAGGGGCCCTGACCCGTTCTCCAGTCCCGGTCCGTACCGTGTGACGCTACTCTTCACGGTAGGTGTTGAGGCGATTGTACAACGTCTTGAGGCTGACTCCCAGGATGTCGGCGGTCTTGCGCTTGTTCCCTCCATACGCGTCCAGCGTCGCCATGATCAGCCGGCGCTCCACCTCCTCGATCGAGGCGCCGACCTGGAAGCTCAAGGAACGCACCGAGCCCGACTCCCCGCCCACCTCCCGCGGCAGGCAGCGGGGGTTGATCTCGTTGTCGGCCATGATGAAGGCCCGGTGCACCACGTTCTTCAGCTCGCGCACGTTGCCCGGCCAGGAGTGGGTGCGCAGGCGGTCGAGGGAGTCCTCGGTCCACGCCTTGGGCGTCCCCTGCCGCTCGCTGAGCTGGCCCAGGAAGTACTCGGCCAGGAGCTGGATGTCGTCCCCGCGCTCGCGCAGCGGCGGCATGTGGACGGGGAAGACCTGCAACCGGTAGAGCAGGTCCTCGCGCATCTTGCCGTCCTGCACCGCCTTGTGGGGGTCGCGGTTGGTGGCGGCGATCACCCGCACGTCCACGTCTACCGCCTGGTCACCGCCGATGCGCACCACCTGGCCGGTCTCCAGCACGCGCAGGAGCTTGACCTGGAGCTCGATCGGCATCTCGGTAATTTCATCGAGGAACAGGGTGCCCATGTGGGCGCGCTCGAAGTACCCCTTGTGCCGGCGCTGGGCGCCGGTGAAGCTCCCCCGCTCGTGGCCGAACAGCTCGCTCTCGATCAGCGTCGGCGAGATGGCGCCGCAGTTGAGGGGGAGGAACGGCGCCTTCGACCGCCGCGACAGCAGGTGGAGGGTCTGGGCGGCCAGATCCTTGCCGGTGCCGCTCTCGCCGATCAGGAAGACCGAGGCGTCGGTGGGCGCCACCCGGTTGAGCATCTCGTAGAGCGCCTGCATGGGCGTCGAGGCGCCCAGCAGCAGGCCGAGCCGGCCCACCTCCTGCGTCTCGGTGACGGGCGCCACGGCGTGGGCGGCCGGCTGCACGCTCGCCACATTGGCCAGGATGCTCTTCAACCGCCCGATGTCGAGCGGCTTGGTCAGATAGTCGCTGGCGCCCAGGCGCAGCGCCTGCACCGCGCTCTCGACGTCGGCGTGGCCGGTCATCAGCACCACTTCCGTCGAGGCGCCCAGCTCGAGGTCCTTGAGCAGCTCGATGCCACTGCCGTCCGGCAGATAGAGGTCGACCAGCGCCACGTCCGGAGTCCGGTGGGTGACCAGCGAGCGGGCGTCGCGGAGGGTGCAAGCGGTATTGGTGGTGAAGCCCTGCCCTTCGATCAGCTCGGCGAGAGCTGAAAGAAAATTGGGGTCGTCGTCGACCGCGAGAGCATGTGGCATGGTCACCTCACTCCTTTGTCCCGTTCTCCGGGTTCCCTGAGATCGTCAATTCTACCTCATAAGCGCGGGGGCTCCCGGGGACGTCGTCTCCCTCCGGACCGGCCGCGCGCACCCGGCCGCCGTGGGCCGTGAGAATGGCGCGCGCCACCCAGAGCTGGGCGAGCGCGCCCTCCGGCGCCAGCTTGAGCTCGAAGCCGGGGACCGCCGCCGCCTCGGGCTCCGGGGGCGCGCCCTCCGCGCCGGCCGCCCCCGCCGTTCCATAGAGACGCAGCCGGGCGGTGCCGTCCAGCCGCTCCGCCAGCACGTGGAGCTCCCCCTGCTTGGGCACGCCGGTCAGCACGGCGAGCGAGAGGTGCAGCAGCGCCTGCCGCAGCAGGTAGCGGTTCCCCTCCACGGGGAGCGCCTCCCCCGGCAGCTCGGTCCGCACCTGCCCCTGCTGCTTGCGGGCCGGCGCCACCAGCAGCGACGCCAGCTCCTCGGCCAGCTCGCGCAGGTCGAATTTCTCCTCCCGGTCCCCCCGCGGCGAGATGTAGGCCAGGTAGGTCTCGAGGCCGCGGTGGAGGCGCGACAGCTCCTCCTTGAGCACGCTGACGTAGCGCAGCAGCTTGTCCTTGTTGGCGGGATCGGCGGCGCGGCCGGAGGCCAGCATCTCCTTGAGGATCTCGATGTTGAAGACCATGGCGTTGATCGGCGCCCGCAGGTCGTGGGCCACCGCCGGGGAGATCTGCGACACCGAGCGCATCTGCGAGGTCAGCCGGAGATCGCGCTCCAGCCCCGCGAGCGTCTCCAGGCTGGCCACTAGCAGGACGCCGCCGCTAGCCGGGTCGCGGCGCAGGTCGAACAACAGGGAGCGCGGCGCCGCCTCCCCCTCGACCGGCAGCTCGAGGATCGCGGGCCCGGCGCCGCCGGCGCCATTCCAGCTCAGGCCCGCCGCCTCCAGGCGTTCTTTAAGCCGTTCCCACAGGCGCTCCAACTCGAAGCCGTCGGCGCAGCCGAGCAGCTCGAGCGCCCGCGCGTCGGCGAAGCGCACGCCTCCCTGGCCGTCCAGGGACACCACCCCGGGGCCGAGCAGGCCCGCGAGCTCCCGGCCGGGCGTGCCGGACGGCGTGGGATTCAGCGAAGTGTCGTGGACGTCCATGCTCGTTTCTCCATCGGAACGCCGCCTGCGGCGCGGCGGGTATTTATAGAAGCTCGAGCCCCCGCGCGCAAGCGAAAGGCCGATATCTCACTCCGGAGAGCGAGATCGTTATTGATCAGATTCCGAAATTTTTTCCGGAGCCAGGCCGCCGGCGAGCGTCCATCCGGCGTCAGACATAGCTCCACAGATCCCTCGCGGGGGCCTCCCCCGGGCGCTCGGCGGGCGCCGTGGCGAGGCAGGAATCGGCCCACCAGAAGACGTCGTGGGCCCGCACCTCTTCGCGCAGCCGCCGCATGCGGAGGGCGCGTTCGCGGTCCCTCATCCCCAGGGCCTGGCACAACGCCCGCGCCACCGCCTGGGTGTCGAAGGGGTTGACCAGCAGCGCGCCGGTGGCGAGTTGGGGCGCCGCGCCGGCGAGCTCGGAGAGCACCAGCGCGCCGCGGCCGTCGGTCTGGGCGGCGCAGTATTCCTTCGCCATCAGGTGCATGCCGGCCTTGAGGGGGGTCACCACGGCGGCGTCCGCGGCGCGGTACCAGGCGAGCCTCTCCTCCGGGTCCGGCTCGCGGTGCAGATAGCAGACCGGCACCCAGCCCGGCCGGCCGAAGGCGCCGTTGATCTCCCCCACCAGGCGCTCGATCTCGCTCCGCAGCGCGGCGTGCCGCGGCAGATTCTCCCGGCTGGGGATCGCGATCTGCACCAGGGTGACGCGATCCTGGAGCTCCGGGAAGCGGGTGAGCGCGGCGGCGAAGGCGCGCAGCTTCTCGGGGATGCCGTGGGCGCGGTCGACGCGGTCCACTCCGAGGAGGATCTGGCGGCCCCCCAGCGAGGCGCGCAGGGCGGCCGCCCGCCGCTCCACCTCCGGCCGCGCCGCCCGCTCCTCGGTCCGGCGGGCGTCGATGCCCACCGGGAAGGCGCCGGCCCGCAGGGCGACGGCATTCCCCTGCCACGAGCCGCGCAACGACCAGAGGCCGCCGCCGGCCGGCGCCACCGCCACGCCGGGCGCCAGCATCCGCGCGCAGGCGAGGAAATTCGCCAGATCGAGCTCGGTCTGGAAGCCGGCTTGGCCGAAGGCGAGCAGCCCACCCAGGAGCTCCTCCCGCCAGGGGAGCCGCAGGTAGAGATCGGGCGTGGGGAAGGGGAGGTGGCAGAAGAAGGCGGTGCGGCACTGGACCTTGAGGCCCCGAAGCTCGCGGGCCAGGTTCAGCAGCAGGGGCTCGTGCACCCAGACCAGGTCGCTTCTGGTTGAGGAATTGCCGCGGGCCAGCGTCCGGGCGGTGGCGCGGGCGAATTTCCGGTTCACCTTGAGGAAGGCCTGCCAGTAGGCCGGCTGGAAATCGTGCTCCGCCGTCAGGCCGTGGAAGAGCGGCCAGATCACCTCGCCCGCGAAGCCGCCGCAGGCGTTCCGCCGCTCCTGGGCGGTGAGCATCACCGGGCGCAGCGAGAGCCCGCCGGCGTGGATGGCGCCCGCCAGCACCCGGCGCAGCCCCGGCGTCTCCTCCTGCGCCACCCCCGGCCAGCCGATCCACACCCCGCGGCGGTCCCCCAGCACGGCGGTCAGCGCCGAGATCAGCGCTCCCCGCGCCGGCGACACGCGCCACCCCTGCCCCTCCTCGCGGGTGAGGGCGATGGGGAGGCGGTCGGAGACGACGATGCAACGCTCCCGCGGACGGCTCACCCGCGAGGGTCCGGAGAGGCGGGGCTCGGGGAGGACGTTCGGGATGGACGCGGTCTTGCTCATCGGGATTCCCAGATGGTGGAAGTGCACTTTGTGTGCCACGCGGAGCGGTCTCGCGTAAAGGATTGAGAGATCGTTGTTTGTCCATGACCATGGGCATGGGCGATGCAGAAGACGAGGGTGGCTCCTGGGGGCGCGGTACAGCAAAGAAGGGCTGTTTCGCCTGCCTCCTCGGGATGTCTGTGGGTAATTGTTGCAACGAGGTGCCGGAAACCCGGCAAAGGTGACTTTCATGCCGACTGCCATCGCCATCGACGAGAGCGAGAAGCTCGATACGGGACTGACCATCGCCGTGCTCGTCGATCCGGTCGAGAGCGCCAAGGCCGCGGGCCTGCGCTACGTCACGGACGACGAGCCGGGCATCCGCCGCAAGAAGCGTGGCAAGGGCTTCACTTACGTGGACCCCCAGGGGCGCACGGTCAGGGACGAGAAAACCCTGGAGCGCATCCGCAAGCTGGCCATCCCGCCGGCCTGGACGGACGTCTGGATCTGCTCCCGCCCGAACGGCCACCTGCAGGCGACCGGGCGCGATGCCCGTGGGCGCAAGCAGTACCGCTACCACGCCGAGTGGCGGGAGGTGCGCGACGAGACCAAATTCGGCCGCATGATCGCCTTCGGCGAGGCCCTGCCCAAGCTCCACGAGCGGCTCGAGCAGGACATGTCGCAGCGCGGCCTGGGACGGGAGAAGGTGCTCGCCACCGTCGTCAAGCTGCTGGAGACGACCCTCATCCGGGTCGGCAACAAGGAGTACGTCAAGCAGAACAACTCCTTTGGCCTCACCACGTTGCGCGACCGGCACGTGGACGTCGACGGCTCCACCCTGCGCTTCGAGCTCCGGGGCAAGAGCGGCAAGGAGCACGCGGTGGAGGTGCAGGACCGGCGGCTGGCGCGCATCGTCAAGCAGTGCCGCGACCTGCCGGGGCAGAAGCTCTTTCAATACCTGGACGAGAACGGGGAGCGGCAGAGCGTCAGCTCCGAGGACGTCAACGCCTACCTGCGGGAGACGACCGGCGAGGACTTCACGGCCAAGGACTTCCGCACCTGGGGGGGGACGGTGCTGGCCCTCTCGGCCCTGCTGGAGGTCGGCGCCTGCGAGAGCGAGCGGGAGGCCAACAAGGCGGTGGTCGAGGCGGTCAAGCGCGTCGCCGGCCAGCTCGGCAACCGGCCGGCCATCTGCCGCAAGTACTACGTCCACCCGGTGGTGATCCAGAGTTTCCTGGAAGGCACCCTGCGGGACACCCTGGAAGAGGCCGTCGAGGGGGAGGAGGACGAGTCGAGCGGTCTGCGGCGGCTGGAGGCGCAGGTGCTGCGGCTGCTGAAGGGGAGGAACGGGGGGTAGGGGGGCCCTGGGAGCGCCGGCGTCCCCGCCGGCCTTCTAACCAGCTTTGACTAGAAGGGCCGCGGGGA
>DASXJP010000620.1:0-1611 GCA_036497345.1 Thermoanaerobaculia bacterium | reverse complement strand
CTTCAACGGTCATCTACGACACGCTCAATTACGTGATCTCGACGACCGTGATCGTCTCCCTGCTCTCCGACCCACTGGAGCCCAGCGTCATCGCGGCCCCCTTCACCATGCCGGCGGGGGATTGGACGGTGCAGTGGAATCTGATCGCGGGAACCGGGATAGCGTCGGCGGTCTTCACCCAGGACAACGGGGTCTTCGTGCCGGAGGATCAGCAACCGCCGATCCCGCCGAACGTCACGGTCGGCCCTTCACAGCGGAATTCGGATACCCAGTGGCAGATCGAGTTCACCAACGCCGTGACGACCGTGAACAGCTTCAAATATTTCCTTCAGATCATCTGGACGAGCTTCCTTTCCGACACGTCCAACACGAGGACGGGCGAGCTCATCATCCACGACCCCACCATCGCCGTCACCCAGGATCCGATGACCTAAGGGGTGTTGCGGGTGAGGGCCTGAAAGGCGGGGTCGCCGCGTAGCGGATCGAAGAAGGGGAGGGCGAACCAGTTGGCGTCGATCTTCTTCGCCGCGGCCTGGCGGGCCTGGAAGAGGGCGGAGGCGCGGTCGCCGACGAGGACGTAGACGACCGCGGCCTCGTAGGCGAGCTGGCTGTTGTCGGGGCTGAGCCGCAGGGCCTGCTGGATGGCCTCCAGGGCCTTTTCGCTCTCCCCCAGGTGGGCGAGCGCCTGGGCCTGGACGGAGAGGGTATGCCAGTCACCCGGCGTGGCCTGGCGGGCCGCCAGCCGGGCATAGAGCGGGCGGGCCTCCGCGGTGCGGCCGAGGAGGACGAGGCAGTCCGCCAGGTTGAGGATGGGATCGGGATCGTCCGGCCGCAGGGCCAAGGCCTGCCGCAGGCTGCTCTCGGCCTCGCCGTAGCGGCGCAGCAAGAGCAGAGCGACGCCGAGGTTGGTCAGGGAGTCGGGGCCGGGGTCGCTCTTCG
The DNA here is from genome assembly GCA_036497345.1 of Thermoanaerobaculia bacterium. GTDB lineage: Bacteria > Acidobacteriota > Thermoanaerobaculia > Multivoradales > UBA5704 > DATARR01. Next base: position 672 of record DASXJP010000620.1, on the reverse strand, counting down.
CGGCCTCGCGCAGCAGCGCCACCGCCCGGTCGGGGTGGCGCAGCAGCTCGATCTGGGCCAGGGTCTTGAGCCCGTCGACGTTGCCGGGGGAGCGCGCCAGGAGCTCTTCCAGGTGGCGCCGGGCCTCGTCGTAGCGGCTCTGGCGGTATTCGGCGTTGGCGACGGTGAGCAGGGTCTGCCAGGAGGGTTGCAGGCGGATGGCGGCCTGCATCAGGTCGAGGGCCTCCTGGGGATGGCCGCGGCGCTCGGCGAGCAGCCCCCGCTGGAGGAGGCTCCCCGCCGGATCGATCTCTTGCAGCTTGTTGAGAGCGGCCTCCGCCTGGTCGAGGTGCCCGGCGGCGAGCTCCAGCTCGAAGAGGATCTCGAGCGGCCGGGGATCGGCCGGCGCCACCCGCTGCGCCTCCCGCGCCACGGCGAGCCCGCGCTCGCGGTAGCGGGGCTCGCCCGTGTTCTGATAGAGGCGGCGGGCGACCCGGGCCTCCAGGGAGTAGGCCTCGACGAAGGAGGGAGCGCTCTTGCGCAGCGCGTCCAGCCGGGCGAGGACGTCGTCGCTCGCCCCCTCCCGGGAGAGCCGCTGCATGAGGTCGAGGAAGGCCCGGTAGTCCTCCTCCTGAATCTCCAGCTCCAGCCGCGGCACGCGCAGCTTCCGCTCGCCGTAGCCCTGGCGCAGGC
>DASXJP010000619.1:0-4957 GCA_036497345.1 Thermoanaerobaculia bacterium | reverse complement strand
AAGGCGGTCCATGGCCTGGGTGGAGTGGGCAAGACGCGGCTGGCCGTGGAGTACGCGTGGCGGTACGCGGCAGATTATACCGCGCTGCTGTTCGTGGGCGCGGGCTCGCCCGCCGATCTGCGGCGCAACCTCGCGGCTCTCTGTGATCGGACCCTGCTCGATCTGCCGGAGCAGGAGGCGCCGGAAGAGGAGGTCCGCGAGGTGGCCGTCCTGCGCTGGCTCGGAGAGCGGCCGGGGTGGCTCTTGATCCTCGACAACGTCGACTCGGACGACGCCGCGGCGGCGGTGGATGCCCTGATTCCCCGTCTCCAGGGCGGCCACGTGCTCCTGACCGGCCGGCTCGCCCGCTGGAGCGCGGAGGTCGAGCCGCTCGAGCTCGACGTATTGACCGAGGAGGCCGCCGCCGGATTTCTGCTCGCCCGCACGAAAGCACGGAGGAGAACGACTCCGGAGGATGCCGGGCTCGCCGTCGCGCTCGCTCGCGAGCTCGGCTTTCTGCCCCTGGCCCTGGAGCAGGCCGGCGCCTACATCGCCGAGCGCCGCCTGACCCTCGCCGCCTATCTGGAGGAGTGGCATTCGCGGCACGAGCAGGTCTTGACGTGGTTCGATCCGCGGGTGAGTCACTATCCGGCGAGCGTCGCCGCAACCTGGCAGACCTCCGTCGAGCGCCTCTCCACCCCGGCCCGGCGACTGCTCGAACGGCTGGCATGGCTGGGACCGGAGCCGATTCCGGAATCGCTTCCGGATGTGCCCGTCCCCGGCTCCCCCGAGGAACCGGACCGTCGCGACGCTCTCGTGGAGCTCGAGACCTACTCCCTGGTGACCCGCGACGGCGAAACACCGACCTTCACCGTTCACCGGCTTGTGCAGGACGTCACCCGTCGCAGCTTGAGGACTGGCCCTGACAGTGGACTGTTGACGGAAATTCTGAGCGAGGCGCTCCGCTGGATAGACGCCGCCTTCGTGGGAGATGCCCAGGATGTCCGCACCTGGCCGACCCTCGATCCCCTCGCCCCCCATGCCCGCGCCGTGGTCAAGTATGCCGACGCCGCTGGCATCGCCGATCCCACCGCTCGACTGATGGACCAACTGGCCCAACTGCTATTTACCAAGTCCTTGCTTGGTGAGGCCGAGCCGCTTATGCTTCGTGCGGTGACGATCTTTGAAAGCAGTTTCGCTGAAGATCATCCCAACGTCGCTGGAGCCCTTAACAACCTGGCCTTATTGCTCTGGGCCACGAACCGTCTCAGCGAGGCAGAACCGCTGATGCGTCGTGTGGTGACGATCTTCGAAAACAGTCTCGGTGAAGATCATTCCGACGTCGCCATTAGCCTCAATAACCTGGCGCAGTTGCTTCAGGCCACAAACCGTCTCAGCGAGGCCGAGCCGCTGATGCGTCGTGCGCTCACAATCAACGAGAAGAGCTTCGGGACGGATCACCCCAAAGTCGCCATCCGCCTCAACAACCTGGCCGCATTGCTCCAGGCCACGAATCGTCTCAGCGAGGCCGAGCCGCTGATGCGTCATGCGCTCGCAATCGACGAGAAGAGCTTCGGGACGGAGCACCCCAACGTCGCCATCCGCCTCAACAACCTGGCGCAGTTGCTCCAGGCCACGAGCTGTCTTAGCGAGGCCGAGCCGCTGATGCGTCGTGCGCTCGCAATCGACGAGGAGAGCTTCGGGACGGAGCACCCCAACGTCGCCATCCGCCTCAACAACCTGGCGCAGTTGCTCCAGTCCACGAACCGTCTCAGCGAGGCCGAGCCGCTGATGCGTCGTGCACTCGCAATCGACGAGAAGAGCTTCGGGGCGGAACACCCCAACGTCGCCATCGACCTCAACAACCTGGCGCAGTTGCTCCAGGCCACGAATCGCCTCGGCGAGGCCGAGCCGCTGATGCGCCGCCACCTGATCATCTTCCTTGATTTCACGCGCCGCACCGGGCACGAGCATCCGCATCTGGGGGCAGCCTTCGGCAACTATCGAATCCTGCTTCAGGAGATGGGCAAGTCCGACACCGAGATTGAGGAGGAGATTTTAGCGCTGGCCCGGCCTCCAGAATGAGGCGAGCCGGCGGCGGCCGAGGTGCCAGACGATTCCTAGCGAAGCCTTCGGCCTCAAACCGACAAGGGAGTATCGTGAAGGGGCGACGTGGAGAGTGAGGGCGTAACGAGTTGATGAGTCGTGATGGCGTCGTTAAGATACGGCCATGGCTACCATCGCGGAGATCCTGGAAGGCCACGTGACCCTGGAGGTGGAGTGTGTGGACCGGTTGTACCTGAACGGATACATCCCCTCTCTGGCGACGGCGGGGGGATTGACTGTGTTCATGCGTGAGCATCTGAACAAGCCGATTCCCTCGCCTGCGGTTCTGGGTCAGGTGACGTCGCGGTTTCGCGAGGAGGTGCTGGCGTTTGCCGCGGAGAAGGCGATTCCGCTGATCCATTTCGAGCGGGGAGAGCGGAAAGACGACCGTGCGAACGAGATCCGCCGAGAGCGCGGCATTCGAGGGGGCGTCGTCTTCATTGGCGTTGCGCAGGAAAAAGCGAAGACCTTTTCGGGGCGCAAAGTGCCCGGGAAGGGTGCGAATTGGTTCGAGTACACCCGGGACAAGACGGTGTGCGTGAACCACTACTACTTCTATGTCGACGACGAGGAATTTGGTCCGGCGTTCATCAAGGTATGTAGTTATGCGCCCTGGGCCTTGAAGGTGTGCGTGAATGGCCACGAGTGGGCGAAGCGGCAGTTGGCGAAGAAGGGGATCGCCTACAAGGCTCTGGACAACGGCTTTTTGGAATGTGCGGACGCGGAGGCGCCGCAGGAGGTTTGCGATGCCTTGGGTCCGCAGGACGTTGAGGCTTTTCTGGCCCGTTGGCTGGAGCGTTTGCCGATGCCGTTGACGAGCGCAGATCGTGCGGCGGGCTACGACTGGAAGCTGTCGATCTGGCAGATGGAGGTCAGCCGGACGCAGGTCTTCGATCGGCCCGTCCGGGGTCGTGAATTTTTCGAGGAGGTGATGCGAGACAACCTGGACTTGGGGCGTCCCGACCGGGTGCAGTTGATTTTTGAGCGGCGAATTCTGCCCAGCACGCCCGGAAAGTTTCGTACCCGAGTGATCCAAGACGGGGTCTTGCCAAGCCTGCACATCGAGTACAAGAGCTTTGATCTGAAACAGTACTTCAAAGAGGGGCGCGCGCTGCGGACCGAAGGGACGTTTCGCGACCCTCGAGACTTTAACGTCAACAAGGGTCTGTCCAACTTTGGCTATCTCCAGCAGATCGGACGCCAGATCAACCGGCGGCTTCTGGAAGTCGAGCGGGTGAGCCAGAACTGCGGGCTCTCTGCCGACGGCATCCAGCGTGTGGTGGAGCCTACCGTCAACGAGGACGGTCAAAAAGCGCCGGGGCTTCGTTTTGGCGATCCACGAGTGATGGCCTTGATGCTGACTCTCAGCCTCTTCACTCACCTGGTCAACGGTTTCCGCAACCAAGATCTGCGACGAACCATGACCCAGCAGTTGGGGCCGAATGGGCAAACCTATACTGCCCAGCAAGCCACGTATGACCTCAGGCGACTTTGCCGCAAAGGCTTGCTCCACCGCCGTCCTGGAACCCACCGTTACGTGGTGACCCCCTACGGCTGGAAGGTCGCTCGGCTCTACTCCCGTCTGGAGGCACGAATCTTTCGGCCAGCCCTCACAGCCTTGGCGGGACAAAGCATCGTCGATCCAAGCCCCAAGCTCTCGCGAGCGCTGACCAAAGTCGATCACGAGTTGGATGCTCTCATTGATTCGGCATTCCCTGCGACAACACAGAGGGCTGCATAACGAAGAAAACCTATCTAAAAACGTGTCTCGTTTGTCCAGATGTCTGCCCAATCAGACGACTAGACGCCAAGAGCCAAGCGGCCCCTGCAACTCAAAGCCAAAATGTTTGTATTGAAGCGCTAGCCCGCTAGGAGATAGGGCCATCGAAGGTCCTGTATAGAATCTGGCGGGCTCGATTTGGGTAGGATTCGCATTCAAGACACGCGGTGCTTCGCTGCCGCTTTGGGATATCACGGCATTTCCTTGTAGTGCTAGTGCGTGAATGGGGCCGCCTGGGAAGTCTGCAACTTCTTGCGGCGCGGATTTGCTCGAAGCCCTCAACCACACTTCGCCATTCGCATAACCAACAGCTATCCCTTCGCCGCGGTCAGCAAGAGCTACGGCAGTTATCTTCCTCATGCCAGGGTTATTCCCGATTTTTTTGTTGTCGTTGCCTTGGAGCAGCCTGCAATTAGCCAGATTAACAAGATGGGAAGCGAGTGAGCGATCTGATAGATCTTCATTTGATAGATGGTCAGGAAGTTGGGCCAAAAAGCCCTCGCCTAGATACTCAGGCTCGATATGGCAGCTAAGGAATTTAATATCATCAGGATTGTTGATTTTCCATGCCGTGGCCCAGGCTCTCTCGTCATTTTTTACTTCCTCCGCCAGCCATTGTGAATCTGAGCTGAATGCCAAGGTCATAATGGTGCCGGCTGTCTCGCCCTGAAGTGAGCGAGGATTTAGTCCCGCATTGTTGAGGTCCCAGATCTGAATGCGCCTTGGCGCGGCCGCAGCCAGCCAGCGGCTGTCGGGACTAAACGCGAAGGCCTGACAGCCATCCATCTTGACTGAGGTCATAGCAAGGTGACTGACTTGGGAAAGGTTCCGGATACGCCAGCTAGAACCTTTGCTGCGGGTTAGAAGCCAGCGGCCATCTGGACTGAAGGGATCGTTACCCTCAAGCCAATCTTCTCCCTCCAGATTGATCTTGCTCACGCCGGTAGCGCTTCCAAAATGGTAGAGATGCGAGTCGCCATTGACATCGGCAGCAAGCAACCATTGGCCCCCGGCATTCACTGCCAGGTGCATCCGTGATCGCTTAAGGGGCCCTTTTTGCTGGAAGACGTGCTTGCAAAAGGCCATGAAGAC
>DASXJP010000618.1:0-7277 GCA_036497345.1 Thermoanaerobaculia bacterium | reverse complement strand
TATGCCATCATCTGCGGCCTCAACGGCAATTTCCGCCGCGGGCCCCTGTTCATCCTGCTGGCGGCGGCCCTCGACAGCGTCGACGGCCGGATCGCCCGCATGACCGGCACCGAGAGCGAGTTCGGCAAGGAGTACGACTCGCTGGCCGACGTCATCACCTTCGGCGCCGCGCCGAGCATGCTCGCCTACCTCTGGGGGCTGCGCGAGCTCAACGAGGACGCCTGGCTGATCTCCGTCTTCTACATGGTCTGCACGGCGACCCGGCTCGCCCGCTTCAACGTGCAGACCCGGACGGTCGACAGCCGCTGGTTCGTCGGCCTCCCCTCCCCCTGGGCGGCGCTGACGATCTGCGCCCTGCTCTCCTTCGCCCCGGAGTACAAGGAGTACCCGGCGGACGTGCAGGTGGTGATGCAGGTGGTCATGGCCGTGGCGCTGCTGCTGATCGGCGCGCTGATGGTCTCCACGTTCCGCTACAACAGCTTCAAGAAGCTCGATCTCCGCAAGCGCTGGAGCTACCGGGCGTTCGTGCCGTTCGCGGCGATCCTGCTGGTCTTCCTGTTCATCCCGCGCGCCATCCTGCTGGCGATCACCCTCCTCTATACCTTCTCCGGGCCCGTGGGCGCCGCGGTCGCGCGCCTGCGCCCCCGGCGGGGCCCAAAGCTGGACGACACCTCCTCCCCTCTCGAAGGAGCCCCGTGAGCACCATCGCCATCGTGCAACCCATGAGCCTGCTGGGCAAGGAGCTGCGGGAGACCCTGGAGCGGCTCCCCGCGGCGGGCGGGGACGTCCGTCTGCTGAGCAACCGCGAGGACGAGATCGGCACCCTCACCGAGGTCGCCGGGTCCGCCGCCATGGTGACCCGCTACGAGCCGGAGAAGCTCCAGGGGGTCGCCATCGCCTTCCTCTGCGGCACGATGGAGGACAACCGGCCGATCCTCGCCGAGATCCCCGCCGAGACCACGGCGATCCTCCTCTCCTTCGACGCCACGGCCGCGGACGGCCAGGCGGTGGTGGCCGGGGTGAACGACGCGGCGGCGCCGGGCCATCGCGTGCTGCTCTCGCCCCATCCCGGGGTGGTGCTGCTCGCCCACCTGCTCGACGCCCTGCGGGAGCTGAAGGTCGAGGAGGCGGTCGCCACGCTGATCCAGCCCGCCTCGATACGCGACGACGCCGGCCTGGAGGAGCTCTTCGAGCAGACGCGGCAGATCGTGGCGATGACCCGGCGGAGCCCGACGCCGGTCTTCGGCGCCCAGCTCGCGTTCAACCTGCTGCCGGTGCCGCTGCCGGCGGACCCGCTCACCGGGCAGCTCCAGGCGGTGCTCCCCGGCATGCCCCTGGCGTTGCAGATCCTCCAGGGTGCGGTCTTCCATTCCATGGCGGCCGGCCTCTACGTGCGCTGCGCCGGCAGCCCCACGCTCCAGGCGGTCCGCAAGGCGCTCGCCGACCACCCCCACCTGGAGGCCGCCGACAAGCCCAAGCACCTGGGGCCGATCGACGCCGCCGCCAGCGACAAGGTGATCTACGGCAACGTCCGCAAGGACGAGGCGGGCGGCGGCTTCTGGCTCTGGGCGGTGATGGACAATCTCACCCGCGGCGGCGCGCTCAATGCGCTTGAGATCGCGGGAATCGGTTAAAATACCCTCAGGAGAGACGCCATGGCCGCCGAGCCGATCCGCAGACGATTCACCACCGCCGAGTACCACGCGATGGCCGAGTCCGGCATCCTGGCGCCAGACGACCGCGTCGAGCTGATCGAGGGAGAGATCTGGCAGATGTCACCGATCGGGCCGCTTCATGTGTCGCGCGTCGCACGGCTGGACCACCTCTTTCAGCGGCGGCTCGCGGAGGGTGACGCGATCGTCCTGGTGCAGGGGGCGACCCACCTCGACGACTTTTCCGAGCCGGAGCCGGATCTCGCCCTCCTGCGCTTCCGCGAGGATTTCTACGCCTCGGCCCTCGCGGCGCCGGAGGACGTGCTGCTCGTGGTGGAGGTCTCCGACACGACCGTCCACTACGACCGGCAGGTCAAGATGGATCTGTACGCCCGCCACGGCATTGCCGAGGCCTGGCTGTGCAATCTCCCGCAGGCCACGGTCGAGGTCTACCGCGATCCCTCCCCCGTGGGCTATGGCCAGATCCTCACCTTCCGTCGCGGCGACCGCCTCTCTCCGCTCGCCTTTCCCGACCTGGTGATCGAGGGCGACGCCATCTTCGGCTGATTCCGGGCCCTTGAGAAGCCTCTGCGTCTTCTGCGGCTCCAACCCCGGCGCCTCTCCGGCGTATGCGGAGGCCGCGGCCCGTCTCGGCCGGACCGTGGCGGCGCGCGGGATGACCCTGGTCTACGGCGGCGGCCGGGTGGGGCTGATGGGCGTGGTGGCCGGCGCCGCGCTGGCCGCCGGGGGGAAGGTGATCGGCGTCATCCCCGAGGCGCTCGCGACGCTTGAGCTCGCCCACGACGGCCTGACCGACCTCCAGGTGGTGGGCTCCATGCACGAGCGCAAGGCGCGGATGTCCGAGCTCAGCGACGGCTTCCTCGCCCTCCCCGGCGGCATCGGCACGCTGGAGGAGTGGTTCGAGGTCTGGACCTGGAGCCAGCTCGGATTCCACCCCAAGCCCTGCGGCCTGCTCAACGTCGCCGGCTATTACGACCATCTCCTCGCCTTCCTCGACCACGTGACGGCCGAGCGCTTCCTCAACGAGGCCCACCGCGCCATGGCGATCGTCGGCGACGATCCGGAGCGCCTGCTCGACCGCCTCGCCGCCTGGCGCCCCCCGCGCGCCCGCAAGTGGATCGATGTGGACGAGCGCTGACGGACCGCTTGACTTCGGCGCGGCATCCGTTTACGCTCTTTGGCGTAATGAAGGCGTAAGATCTTTCGTCGAGAGCCGCCGGCGGGCTCCGCCGGCCAGAAAAAACAATGGCCCGGAACGAGCCGTCACTCGTCCGGACCCAACCCCGCACAGGAGTCACCCCCATGCGTGATCCCGAAGATCCTACCACCCTCTCCCCCAACGCCTTCGAGGACGGGTTCCTCCGCCGCTTCCGACAGGAGGACGAGCCCGCCTCCGCCGCCGAGGCGGACGTCGCCGGCCCCTGGCGGGTCGAGCCCGCGTCCACGTCCGACGGCCGGGACGCCTTCGCCCTGTGGCGGCTGGGCGAGCGCCCGGCGTATGGGGACTCGCCCTCCGCCCTCTTCCTCGACCGCTCCATGGCGCTGATCGCCGCCGCGGTCCGTCCGTTCGTGGGGCGCGAGTCGTTCTACGAGCTGGGCAAGGAGCGCCGGAACGGCGGCTTCCCGCTGCTGCGCCAGGGCGAGGCGGTGGGCTGGCTCGACCTCTTCGACGAGGACTGGGCGTTCGGGGTCAACGTCCTGGAGCGCTTCACCCGCAGCCCCGAGGCCATCGCCCAACTGCTGGAGGCGGCGGGCCCTCTCGCCCTGGAGCATGCCGGGCGGATCCTGCGGCATCGGGTGGTGGAGGACGACGAGGAATAGGCCGGAGAGCCCCTCTCCCGCCCGTGTGGCGGGAGAGGGGGGAGGCAACCCCCACCGCTATTGCGGCGGCGGCGGGAAGCAGATGAAGCATCCGCCGCACACGGAGTACTGGGTCTTCACGCCCCAGGCGACGTTGTTGTTGCAGCAGTCCTTGCCGAACTGCCCCACCACCGTGGTGTGGCTGGCGTCGCTGTAGTAGGTGCAGTTGCTGCTCGCGGAAGCCTCGGTGGGAGCCGTAGTGGTGGCGAGCACCGCGGCTCCGGCGAGGAGCGTGGCAAGGGCGAGCTTGCGAAGCGTCTTTCTCATGAGATCTCCTTTCGACTGGACCCGCGCGGAGCAAAGCCGCGCATAGCAAAAACTCTATAAAAAAGGCGGGCCGCGGGGTAAAAAGTTGTAAAACCGGAGGGTCAGCACTCGATGACGTTGATGGCGAGGCCGCCGCGGGAGGTCTCCTTGTACTTGGTCTTCATGTCGGCGCCGGTCTCGCGCATGGTCTTGATGACGCGGTCGAGCGAGACCTTGTGCGAGCCGTCGCCGCGCAGGGCGATGCGCGAGGCGTTGATCGCCTTCACCGACCCCATGGCGTTGCGCTCGATGCAGGGGATCTGGACCAGCCCGCCCACGGGATCGCAGGTGAGCCCGAGGTTGTGCTCCATGCCGATCTCGGCGGCGTTCTCGATCTGCTCGATGGTGCCGCCCAGGGCCGCCACAAGCCCGCCGGCCGCCATCGAGCAGGCGACCCCGACCTCCCCCTGGCAGCCCACCTCGGCACCCGAGATCGAGGCGTTCTCTTTATAGAGGATGCCGATGGCGCCGGCGGTGAGCAGGAAGCGGATCACCCCCTCCTCGTCCGCTCCCGGGGTGAACCGGCGGTAGTAGTGGAGCACCGCCGGCACGATCCCGGCCGCGCCGTTGGTCGGCGCCGTGACCACCCGGCCGCCGGCGGCGTTCTCCTCGTTGACGGCGAGGGCGAACAGGTTCACCCAGTCGAGCACGATGAGCGGGTCCTTGAGCGCCTCCTCGGGGCGCGCGCGCAGCTCCTCACACAGGGAGGGAGCCCGCCGCGGCACCCGCAGGCTGCCGGGGAGCACGCCCGTCTGCCGGCAGCCGCGCTCGACGCAGCGCTGCATCGCCTCCCAGATCCGCAGCAGGCCGGCGCGGATCGCGCCTTCGGCGCGCCAGACCTTCTCGTTCTCCAGCATCAGCTCCCAGAGGGTGAGCCCGTTCGCCTCGCAGATCTCCAGCAGCTCCTGGCCGCTGTGGAAGGGGTACGGCAGCTCGGTTGAGTCCTCGACCAGCCTCCCCTCCCCCGTCGCCCCCTCGTTGACCACGAAGCCGCCGCCCACCGAGTAGTAGATCCGGTGGTCGATCTCAGTCCCTTCGAGGTCCCAGGCGGTGAAGCGCATGCCGTTCGAGTGCAGCGGCAGCAGCTCGCGGCGGTTGAAGATCAGGTCCTCCTTCTCGCGAAAGGGGACGGCGTGCCGGCCGAGCAGGGCCAGCCGGCCTTCTTGGCGGATGGCCGCGAGCCGCGGGATCACGCCGTCGGGGTCGATCGCCTCCGGCGTCTCCCCTTCGAGGCCCATGAGCACGGCGCGGTCGGTGCCGTGCCCCTTGCCGGTGAGGGCGAGCGAGCCGAAGAGCTCCACCCGGACGCGGGCGGTGCGGTCGAGCAGCCCCTCGTGCTCCAGGCGCTCGGCGAAACGGTGTGCGGCCCGCATCGGGCCCACCGTGTGGGAGCTCGAAGGTCCGATGCCGATGGTGAAGAGATCGAAAACGCTGATAGCCATGCGAGGTGCGCCTCCCGGCCGGGGATTCTACACGCCCTCATCCCCCCGCTCCGGTTGCGCTATGATGAGGGGACTCCAGGAATTCGCGGATGCCGGAGCCGGGCGAGCCCATCCAGGGCCTCATCGAGCAGCTACAGACGGCCTCGTCGCGCGACGAGGCCTTCCGCCGTCTGTTCGATCTCTACTCCTCCCGCCTCTATCATTTCTTCACCCGGCGCGGCTTTTCCCACCAGGACAGCCTCGACCTAACCCAGGAGACCTTCCTCGGGATCTACAGAGGCATGGAGACGTACCGGCGCGACGCCAGCTTCGAGACCTGGCTGTTCAAGATCGCCACCAACGCCTACCGCAAGCGGCTGCGCCGGGGGGCGGCCGGGAAGCGGGACGCCCAGGAGGTCCCCCTGGAGGACCAGGACGAGGGCGGACCGGTAGGCAGGGTCGCGGCGGCGGACGCCCCCGCGCCCGGCGAGGAGGTGCTGCGCAAGGAGCGCTCGCGCCTGCTGCGCCAGGCGATCGACAGGCTGCCCGAGCAGATGCGGAAGTGCCTGGTGCTGCGCATCGACCAGGAGCTGAGGTACAAGGAGATCGCGGTGCTGCTGCGGCTGTCGCCGGAGACGGTCAAGGTCCACCTGTTCCAGGCCCGGCGGCGGCTGCAGGAGGAGCTGGGCCCTACTTCCAGGACCCGCTCGCCAGCGAGCCCGAGGAGGCAGTGACGTGAGCCATCCCGAGCCCCATCCCGAGCCGGAAGCGCTGGCGGCCTATCACGCCGGCGAGCTGACGGAGCCGGAGGAGCGGCGGCTCCAGGACCATCTCATGAGCTGCCCCGAGTGCGCCGCCCTGCTCCTGGACCTCGATGGCCTCTCCGATCCCGGGTTCGGCGCCGGCTCGCTCTCCGCGGCGGACCAGGAGGCGCTGTGGCGGAGCCTCCGGGCGGAGATCCGCAAGGAGGAGCCGGCCTCCGCGTCGTTGGCCCCGGTCGTCCCCCTGCGCCGGCGCACCGCCTCCCCCCGCTGGCTTCCGGCCCTGGCGGCGGCGCTGCTGGCCGTCACGATCGGCCTCTCCGCCTGGGTGGTCTCCCTCCGGCGGACGGTGGACGCGCTCTCCCGGCCGCAGCCCAACGCGCCCGTGATCCAGCTCTCTCCGCTCACGACCCGGGGCAGGGGCTCTCGGGGCGAGGTGGCTCCAGCGGATGCCTCCCGGCGGCTCACCCTCATCCTGTATCTCCCCGGGCCGTCGAGCCGGGCCACTCGATATCGGACGGAGATCTTGCGCGGTGATGGCAGCAAAGCCCTGGAGGTTCCGGGGCTGGTCTTCCAGGAGGATCTCGACGGCGTGAGCCTGGAATTGCCGCGGGACGAGATCGGACCCGGAGACTACCGGCTCCGTCTCTTCGGCGGCGCCGGCAGGGGCGCGCCCGAGAAGCTCGTCGCGGAGTACCCGTTGCACGTCGCGCCGCGCCGGGGGAAGCCCTGACCTTCATCCCGAATGCCCAGAGCCCACGTAGTATCAGGATGGAGACCCTTCGATCGCGGAGCGATGAACGAGCCATGAGAGCCCATCCCGTTGCCGGGCTCGCCCTGTGCGCCCTGCTCGCCTGCCACGGCCGGCCGGACCATCCGCCCCTGGCCCCGCGGGCTGCCGCCCCGGCGCTGGTCCGTCTCCGGGCCGGCACCGTTTTCGCGCCCGCCATAGCCCGGGGAGAAACCAAAACCTACCTCCTGGACCTCGCCGCGGGCACCTTCGCCGACCTCGTCGTGGATCAGCGCGGGATCGACGTCGCCGTGACCGTGAAGGGTCCGGACGGCCGCCTGCTCGCCAGCTCCGACAGCTCCTTCGGAGCCTGGGGCGGCGAGCCGGTGCCGGTGATCGCGGAACGATCGGGCCAGTACCGGCTGGAGGTCCAGCACATCGCCACCGCTACCCTGGAGCCCGGAGGGAAATACGAGGTGCGGCTGGCGGCATTGCGTCCCGCCACGCCCCGCGACCGCGATCGGGT
>DASXJP010000617.1:0-4590 GCA_036497345.1 Thermoanaerobaculia bacterium | reverse complement strand
CCCAACAGCACGTCGAGGAACTCGAGCTGCGGCACGTAGCGGCCGATCACCACCAGGCAGACCGTCAGCGGCGTCGCCATCAGCAGGCCGACCGGGCCCCAGAGCCAGGTCCAGAACACGGCCGAGACCAGGATGCCCAGGGTGGAGATGCCGGTCTCGGAGCCGTACACCAGGGGCTCCACGACGTTGTTGCTGACCAGCTCGATGAGCGCGAAGAGCGCGATGGTCAGCAGCGGCTTCTCCCAGCCGGGGAAGACCGCCAGCGAGATCAGGGTCGGCAGGGTGGCCGCCACCCAGGGGCCGACGTAGGGGATGAAGCGCAGCACGGCGGCGAACAGCCCCCAGAGGAGGGCGTTCGGCACGCCGATGAGGAAGAGCCCGAGGCCGACCGCGGTGCCGGTGCCGATGTTGATCAGGCTCTGCGCCAGCAGGTAGCGGCTGACCCGCTGCGCGGCCTCGTCGAGCGCCTGCGTCGAGGCGTTGAGCCGCCCCTCGCCCAGCAGGCGCAGGAGGCGGTCGCGCAGGTCCTCGCGCTGGATCAGCATGAAGATGACGAAGATGACGACCAGGCCGGCCGTGCCCAGCGGCCCCAGGAGGGGGAGCAGCGTGGTACGGAGCACCGTGAGCGGCGTCTCCGGCGGCTCCACCACGGTGACCGGAACGGGCGAGGCCGGCGCGGCGGGCGTGGCACCGCGGGATTTCCCGCCGGTGACCCGGGCCCCCGGCGCGGGAGAGGGGGTAGGAGGCGCGACGCCCAGGTCCTCCCGCAGATGCTCGACCGTCTGCCGCGCCTGGTCGAATACCACGGAGCTGCCGCCGCGCAGGACGGCCACCTTGGCGCGGATGTTCTGCTGATACCGGGGGAGCGTCTCCGCGAAGCTCACGAGCTGCCGTCCCATGGTCCAGGCCATCGCCGCGACCCCTCCGAACACCAGGATCACCACCAGCAGGGTGGCCGGCACCCGTCCCAGGCGCATGGCCTGGAGGCGCTGGACCAGCGGTGTGAGGATGAAGCTGATCAGGATGGCGAGCGCCAGCGGGATCAGCACGTCCTGCCCGAAGTAGAGCGCGGCCGTGATCAGGGCCAGCGTGAGGAAGGAGATCCTCCGTGGGCGGTCCAGGGACTGCGAGCGTTCCATCGCGGTAAGGGGACTTTGCAACGGTGGTGCCATGGGGGGCTCTGGCTTTACAATCTTAACAACAGGAGGATCTCCCCCATGAAGCGCGCCGCTCTCGTCCTCGCCGTGGCCTGCCTGTGCGCCGCCTGCGCCTCCCGCTCCTCCGTCGGCGGCGTCTGCACCGTGCCCGCGGCGATCTGCCAGGCGAACCCCGCGACCCCGGCGCCGGGCTCGCCTCCGACCTGCGGCCTCTGTCCGGCCGAGGACCTCATCCAATGGATCGAGCGCAAGGGCTGCCAGTACGGCCCCAATCTCTCGTGCGCGCAGGGCCAGATCTACGGCTACCAGGGGAAGTCCTACTGCTGCCAGACCCCGCCGTACGCCTCCGGCGCCGCTCCAGGAGGCGGGGCGGCTGCGCCAAGCACGGGCGAATCCTCCCTCTCCGCTCCCGGCGGCTCCGGAGAGCGCGGCGGGGGCAAGGCGGGCGGAACGGGCGGCGCCGGCGGATGCCCCACCGGCTGCACCGTCCCGCCGCCCGGCTGCGCCATCAAGGGCAACATCAACCGCAAGACCGGAGACCGGGTCTACCACCTCCCCGGCCAGAGGCACTACGACGAGGTCACCGTCGAGCCCGAGAACGGCGAGCGGTGGTTCTGCACGGAGGACGAGGCGCAGGCGAGCGGGTGGCGGAAGTCGAAGCAGTGAGCCCTCATCACCCCGGCCCTCTTCTCCCGTCCCCTCCCACCCTCCCGCACCGGGAGAAGAGGGAGAAAACCCCTTCAGGATTCTTTGGGGCGGGCGGTTCCCCTCTCCCGGTGAGGGAGGGCGGGAGGGGACGGGAGAGGGGCCAGGGGTGAGGGCTCGGGCCCCCTTGCCACAACCGACCGGTCGTGCTATTTTCCTCTCTGCCATGCTGACCAAAGGCGAGCAGACGCGGCAGGAGATCGTCGAGCGGGCCCTCGCGCTGGCCGGCGAGGTGGGGCTCGAGGGGCTCTCCCTCGGCGTGCTGGCGGCGGGGATGAGCCTGTCGAAGAGCGGGCTCTTCGCCCACTTCCGGTCCAAGGAGGCCCTACAGCTCGAGGTGCTCCAGCGGGCGATCGACCATTTCATCGAGGACGTCATCGCGCCGGCCCTCCGCGAGACGCGCGGCGCGCCCCGGCTGCGCCGGCTGTTCGACCTCCACCTCGATTGGATCCACGGCAACGGCCGCCGCGGGAGCTGCTTCTTCATGGCCCTCACCCACGAGTACGACGACCGCCCCGGCCCCGTCCGCGACCTCCTCGTGCAGTCGCAGCGCGACTGGTACGACACGGTCGCCCGCGTCGTCCGCGCCGCCGTCGAGGAGGGCCACCTCCGCGCGGACCTCGATACCGATCAATTCGCCTATGAATTCGTCGGCATCGGCATGGTCTTCCAGCAGTCCGCCAAGCTGCTCGAGAATCCGCGGGCGGAAAGTAGGGCGCGCGCCGCCTTCGAAGCCCTCCTCGCCCGCAGCCGTCCCTGACCCCTCTTCCCCAGGAGATCTCTGATGCCATCCATGGACGCCACCCTCCCCTTCGC
Organism: Thermoanaerobaculia bacterium; assembly: GCA_036497345.1. Lineage (GTDB taxonomy): Bacteria > Acidobacteriota > Thermoanaerobaculia > Multivoradales > UBA5704 > DATARR01. The sequence goes on along the minus strand of DASXJP010000617.1, from coordinate 1,912 downwards.
TCCGGAAAAAAGCACGACCGGTCGTCTTCGTCCCGTTCCGGCTCCTCCCTGGCTGCGCACCGGCATGCGGGTGGCGAGCGCGCTCGCTCCCGGCGCCGCCGCCCGCGTGGCGCGCAAGCTCTTCTTCACGCCGTTGCGGGCCCGCGTCCGCGACGAGGAGCGGGCGGCGCTGGCCCGGGGCGAGCGCTTCGAGATGGCGGCCCACGGCGGGCGCGTGGTGGGGCGCGCCTGGGGCGAGGGACCCGCGGTGCTCCTGGTCCACGGCTGGGGCGGCCACGCGGGGCAGATGACGCACCTGGTCGACCCGATAGTGGCGGCGGGCTACCGGGCGGTGGCGCTCGACCTTCCGGCTCACGGCGAGTCGGAGGGCCGCGTCTCGTCGCTGATCCACTTCGCCGCGGCGCTGGCGCGGGCCGCCTCCCTCTTCGGGCCGGTGCGCGGCATCGCGGCCCACTCCTTCGGCGCCGCCGGTTCCGCCTACGCCATGGCCTCAGGGGTGGCGACTCGGCGCGCCGTCTTCTTCGCGCCGCCGATCGGGTTCGAGTCCTTCTGGCTCCGCTTCCGGATCGGCGTGGGCGTCTCGCAGGAGGTGATGGACCGCCTGCTCCGGGACGCCGAGGCGTGGCTCGACGTGCGTTTCGACGGCATCGCGCCCGGCGACGTCGCCCCGCGCATGACGGCGCCGCTCCTCGTGCTCCACGACCGGGACGACCGCGAGGTGCCCTTCGAGGAGGGCGCCGAGCTCGCCCGCCGCTGGCCGGGCGCTCAGCTCCGCCCCGTCGAGGGGCTGGGCCATCTGCGCATCCTCCGCGACGAGCGGTGCGTGGCCGCGGCGGTGGGGTTCCTCGCGGGGTAGCGGCGGACCCGGCTCAGAAGCTCTCGTCTTCGGGAAAGAAGGGCGAGATCGCGGTCCCCAGGCCGGTGGCGCGGCCCCGGTCCAGGGCCAGCTTGCCCACCGCGAGGTCCAGGACTCCCAGCCCGAAGGGGCTGAAGACGGAGATGGACGTCTCGTCCCGGCGGGGGGGAGCCTGGCCCTGCAGCACGTCCGCCAGCGTGCAGCGGACGAAATCCCGCGAGCCCGTGAGCTGCTCGGCCAGGTGGACCGAGGTCTGCGCGCGGAGGACGTGCTCCACGTCGTCGACCACGTTGTCGCAGGCGAGGATCGCCTCCGGGGTGAGGTCCCGCAGCGAGACGTGCAGCAGGGTCGCTCCCGGCGGGCACATCGACAGGTCGGCGAGGTAAGGCCGGATCGCCGTGGTGGCGAAGGAGACCAGCGGACAGGCGCGGAGCACCTCGGCGACGTCGGAGGCGGCCGCCACCTCCGCGCCGGCGTGGATCGCGCGCAGGCGATCGCCGAAGCGGCCGGCGCGCTCGCGGTCCAGGTCGAAGAGCAGGAACCGGCGGAGGCCCGGCATCACGGCGAGGAGGAACCGGGCCACCTCCAGGTTGATCACCCCGGTGCCGATGAGGCCCACGGTCTCCGGGACCGGGCCGCGATGGAGCTCGGCCGCGGCCAGGGCGGCGCTGGCCGCCGTCCGCTTGGCGCTGATCAGCGAGCTCTCCAGGATCGCCTCCGGCCGGCCGGTCTCGCGGGAGTTGAGGATCAGCACCGCCGAAGCCCGCGCCATGCCATGCTTGACGTTGCCCGGGAACGAGGCGATCCATTTCATGCCGGCCACCCCGAAGCCGTCCCCGAGGAAGGCCGGCAGCCCGATGATCCGGTTGAGGTCGTCTCCCGGGAACCGCAGGAAGATCGACTGCGGCAGCGAGCTATCGCCCCGGCTGTGCGTCACGTAGGCCTGGCGCACGGCCTCCAGGATCTCGGCCTCCCGGTGCGCCAGCAGCTCCGCGACCTCACTCCCCTTCAGGATCAACACGTTGTCTTCGCCCATGAAACCTCTCCTCTGTGGAT
>DASXJP010000616.1:0-10212 GCA_036497345.1 Thermoanaerobaculia bacterium | reverse complement strand
GTGGAGACCGTGGGCACGGACGCCGGCCAGGCCGGCACCTTCGATCCCCCCTTCCCCAATCACACGCTCATGCACGGCGCCGGCAAATTCGGCCTCGCCAGCCTGCGCAATCTCGATCAGCTCCCGCCCACGGGTGCGGTGGTGATCGCCGCGCCGCTCAAGATCGTCCACGGCAGCGGCAGCCCGTTGCGGGTGCTGGCGCTGGTGGAGTGAGCCCTCTCCCCCTCCTCGGACCTCAACGGGCATCGCCGGGGGAGCGCTGACCTCATCGGTATCCGGAATCCTCCGCCCGCGCGGGCGTCGCTGACCCTCGGAAGGTCCATCTCAATTTAGTTTTGGCGAGCGGCTCGCTTCTTAGCATGACCCGCACCACTACTTGTGTGAGACATATAGACTTACGCATACAAGAATAGAAAGAAGCCCAAGGGGCGACCGGTCGTCTCCGAGGGGGCGGCACCGATCTGCCGTCTCGATCCTGAATGGAAGGAGGTGAACGAGCGATGAAGAGATTCGTCATTCGCGAGGTGGAAACGCTGAAGACCACGGCGGCGATGTACGGCTGCGATTGCTGCTGTCCGGACATGTGCCCGATGGCCCAGACCAGCGACGGCATCATTGTCTATGGCTGCTGCTAGTCGGGCTCTGTCAGGAGGTATTGAGGTATTGGCGCGCCAGCGCCGAGACTCGGCCGCCGGGTTTTCCGGCCCGGCGGCCGCTTATTGGAGGCCGTGATCGTGTCTTATGCCAAAAGCGACTTAATCGAAGTCGAAGCCTTTACCCGCCAGCAGGACGGGGAAGAGGTCGTGATCGGCCGGCCCGACGCGAACGTCTTCCTCGCCTTGCCGGTGGAGGCGCTCGAGATCCTCGACAGCCTGTCCCGCGGCAGGACCGTCGGGGAGGCGCAAGCGGAATTTGCCAAGGCCTATGGGATCGAGCCGGACGTCGACGATCTCCTGCAATGCCTGGAGCAGCGGGGATTCGTGCGTCCGCGCGGGCAGAGCGCCGCCGCAAGGCCTCTCGCACAGGGCGCCGCCGGTCGTGCCGGTGACGGCATTCGTTATCATTTCACGCAGATACCGGAGCCCCTCGCGAAACGATTTTTCGGTCCCTGTCCGCTGGCCCTCTATCTCACGATCATCGCCGCGGCGCTCGCCATCGCGGTCGCTCAGCCGTCGCTGATCCCCGGCCGCGACAGCCTCGTCTTCTCCCAGCACCGGACAGCCAAGCTGGTGGTGCTGAGCCTGGTCGCCTACGGAACGATCTTCCTGCACGAATTCGCGCACCTGCTGGCGGCGCGGGCCCAGGGCGTCAAGTCGCGCATCGGAATCAGCAACCGTTTGTGGTTCCTGGTCGCGGAGACCGACATGACCGGACTCTGGGCGGTGCCGAGCCGGCAGCGGTATCTTCCCATGCTGGCCGGCCCGCTCCTGGACAGCGTCTCTGCGGCGCTGCTCTTCCTTCTCCTTTTCGCCCAGAGCCAAGGTGCCTTCACGTTTGTCCCCGCCGCCGACCAGCTCGTGCGGGCGATGATCTTCGTCTATCTGTTCCGTCTGCTCTGGCAATGCTTTCTGTTCGTACGGACCGACTTCTACTATGTCATCACCACCTATTTCGGCTGTAAGAATCTGATGCGGGATACGCAGGTCTTCGTCCAGAACCTCTTTCGCCGCGCCGCCGGCTCGCAGAAGCTGATTGATCAGAGCCATATTCCCCTGCGCGAACGGCGCGTCATCAGGATGTACTCAGTGCTCTGGGTCTTCGGCCGCGGCCTCGCGCTCTTCTCGCTCTTCTACGTCACCCTGCCGGTCCTGTTCCGGTATCTCAACATCGCCTACCTCGCCTTAGTGCGCGGCTATCGAGGCAATTCCTATCAATTCTTCGATTCCATGGCGGTCGGAGCGCTCAACATGATGCCGGTCATCATCGGTCTGTCGCTGTGGATCATGAGCTTCGTCCGCAGAAGGAGGAGCGTATGAGCGACGGGAACGTCCAACCTTTCGATCGTGCCGGCACGGTCCTCCTGCCGGCTCACGGCGCGGGGCCGCGGATCTCGGTCGACGAGCTGTCCCGGCTGCTGGCAGGCGGCGAGCTCTTCATCCTGCGCTGCCACTTCGACGAAGGGGGGCCCTGGGCGGGCACGCGAGACCTCTTCCGGGCGCTGCTGCCCAGGCTCGAATCCGCGGCCGCCGACCTGCTCGCCCGGCACGATTACGAGCTGGTGCACGTCCTTCCCGAGCTCAAGCCCATGCTGGGCGTCCGCAATCCGACCCTGACCGATCTCGCCTCGAAAGAGGAGCGGGTCCGCAACTATCCGGCCGATCGCGCGCTGCGCATCGTGCACGGCCTGATCGATCTGGTGATCGCGCTCAAGGAGCGTACGCCGGGCACGGCGCTCGCGACCTGGGCTCTGCTCTGCATCGACTACGATCACGCGGGCCACATCACGCGATTGTTCCTGCAGGAGCTCATGCGCCGGGCCGGCACGAGGCTGCGCCTCCTGCTGATTCCGGTGAGCGGCGCGGGCCAGGCTCCCAGCTTCCCGCCCTCCCTGCCCGTCCGGGAGCTCCCCTTCGACATCGAGCCGCCTGAGGTCTCCGGGCAACCCGGCGAGGCCGAGGCCGCGGAGATCGCGAAGGCTCTCGAAGCGGAGGTCCGCGAAGACATCCTGTTCAGCACGGGCAAGATCCCCGATCTGATCCGGCTGTGGAAGATCGCCAGGCGGCCGGAAAAGACGTACGAATGGCAATACAAGGCGCTCCACGCCTTCAATACGCTGGGGCTCTATGCGGACGCCATCCGCTACGGCGAGCCGGCGCGGGAGCTCCTCCAGAGCCTGGCCGGCCGCCGTTCCCCGGGCCGTTGGGGGGTCTTCTTCAAGCTCTTCATGTGTTACACCGCGACCAACGACCTGGAATCCGCCCGGCGGATCGCCGCAGAGGACGTCCTGACGGACGCGGGGGACCCCGCGGAGGCCGCCATGCGGATCCGCCTCTGCTATCTGATGGCGATGCTCCATGCCCGCTATCTCCCGGTGCGGGACCTCGCCACGGGCGAACGCTACCTGGAGCTCGGCCTGACCTACCTCGACAAGGCCCAGCTTCCGGAGAGCGAGCATTTTTTCCAATTCGTGTTCAACCGCAACGGGCTGGCGATGATCCGCAGCTTCCAGGGGCGCCAAGAGGAGGCGCTCGACCTCTGCCGGGAGGGGTACGAGCTGCTCGAGAGGCATCTCGATCCCCAGCAGCATCGCCTGCACCGCTCCGTGCTGCTCTACAACATGGCGCAGGTCTACTCCCAGAGCGCGGCGTTCGACCGCGCCATCGAGTACTACTCGGCAGCGATGCGCATGGATCCCAACTACTCCGAGTATTACAACGAGCGGGGGAATCTCCTGCTCAAGCTCGGCCGGCTCGAGGAGGCCTACCAGGACTACCGCCGCGCCATCGCTCTCGGTCCGCCCTACTTCGAGGTGTGGTCCAACCTCGGCCAGTGCTGCCGCGTGCGCGGCCGCATGGAGGAGGCGATCAGCGCCTACGACCGATCCCTCGACCTGCAGCCGGATCAACCCATGGTCTGGGTCGTCCGCGCGCAAGCGCTCGAGGCCCTCGGCCGGCTAGACGAGGCGATCGCGGCCTACAGCTCAGCCCTGCGGTTGCAGCCGGCGCTCTGGCCGGCGTTCGCCGGCCGCGCCGTCCTCCTCTATGAGCAGGGCAAGGTGGACGAGTGCCTGGCGGATCTTGACCAGGCGATCGCGCTGGCCCCCGAGGAGCCCGAGATCTATCAGAACCGGGCCATCGCGCGCAGCGACCTAGGGCGGTTCGAGGAGACCGCGCGCGACCTCCAGCGGTATCTCGAGCTGCGGCCCGACGCGGAGGACCGCGCCGAGGTGGAGGCGCGCCTGCGCGACCTGTCGTCCGCCCTGGCGCCCGCGCCTTCCTGACCTCTCGCCCGTGGTGGCGAATCACCCATTGCAAACCTTCATGCCGAGGAGAGATCGATGAGAACGACGGCAGCTCTGATGACAGCGATCCTGGGACTCTGTTTCGCGCCGGCGCTCGCCGCTCAGGAAGCGAAGCTGATCGGCCACTGGGAGGGCGTCCTCGTCCTCACCGCCGCGGAGCAGGAGATCGACGTGATGGTGGATTTCAGCCGCGCGGACGGGCAGGCCAAGGGCCATCTCTGGTTCCCGCTGACCGCCGACGGCGCGCATGAGGTCTCCGGCCTCACCGTACAAGGCTCCCACGTGAGCTTTTCCGTGCGCGACCAGGACGGGGTCGTATCCGCCTTCGACGGCGCGCTATCGCCGGACGGCAACGGCCTGCAGGGCACGATGACGGAGAACGGCAAGCCCGTTCCCTTCACGCTCCACCGCGCGAAGCCCGCGGGGCCGGTGCGCGAGATCCCCACCTACAAGCTCGCGGCCGAGGCTCTCCAGCTCAAAGCGGCGTTCAACGAGGACGCCGGCAAGACCCGCATGCTGCTGCTCGTCAACCTGGGCTCCTTCTCCTCGAAGCTGGCGTTGCGGATCGTCGAGCGTTACGTGATGGATCAGATCGCCGATCCCGACCTCCGGGTCTACGTCGTCTGGCTGGTGCCCAACCTCCCGCAGGCGGAGACGGTCCTCCAGCGGGAGGTGGGGCTGGCTCCGGATCCACGCATCACTCACTTCTGGTCGAGCGACACGTCGACCCTCAAGCTGTTGGAGCCGGTGCTGGCGCCCTACAAGCCTGCGGTCAACCCCTGCCTCCTCTTCGCGGGGTACAAGACCTGGACGGCAGGGGTGCCGCTGCCCGACCGGGTCCGCAAGAGCGCCGCCACGGGAGCGAAGAACCCGGTGGGTCCGGGGGAGAGGCTCAACGGCCTCGAGCTGGCGGCGGACGTACGCTGGTTGCTGGGCAAGTAGGTGGCTCACCTGGGAGAGCAGCCCGCTGCGGGTGCTGGCGCTGGTGGAATAAGGTTTCTAAAGCGTTCCTATCTCCCCTCTCCCGGTGAGGGAGGGCGGGAGGGGTCGGGAGAGGGGCCGGGGGTGAGGGCTCGGACCGGCCCCGAGACCGGCGAGGGCCCGTAGGGGGTGACCCAGTCTTCTCGTGGGATCACAGGCGCGCTCTTGTCGTCGCCCGGCTCGCGCACGGCCGGCAGGATGTAGCGGGGCGGGAGGTTCTGGGAGGTGTTGACCGTGCCTTTGCTGCTGTAGTTGCCGGCGAAGGTGGCGATCACGAGGTCGAGCGCCGGGATCACCATCACCGTCTGGCCGCCGGCGCCGCCGGCGAAAAAGGCGTGGACGGTGCGATTCTTGTAGGGGAAGTCGATGCCCCACCAGAGATATCCGTAGGTGATGCCGCGCAGGTGGTACAGGGGCGCGGACGCGCGGGCGACGAAGTCACGATCGAGAAGCCTGCGCCCCTGCCAAGCTCCGCCGTCGAGCATGAGCTGGCCGAATTTCATGAAATCTCGCGGCAGGAGCTGCATGCCACCCCCGCCGTAGGGGTGACCCGCGGGATCCAAAGGCCATCCATAGCGGGCGATCTTCATCGGGATTCCGAGCAGGCGGTCGAAGGTGTCCATGGGGGATTCACCCGTCGCGCGGCCCACCACCCCGAGGGCAAGGTTGGGATTGATGCTGCAGTAAACCGATTTCTCTCCAGGCTCCGACGCCATCGGAACCTTCAGCGTGTAGCGGTAATAATCCGGCTCGGCGTCCTGATCGAGCATGGTGTCTTCATTGCCGGGCGCGTCCGGATTGGTGTCGTCGCAGAAGTATCCGGACGACATGGTCAGGAGGTGCTCCAGGGTCATGGTCCGCTTCCGCGGCTCCAGGTCCGCCGGGAAGGCGCCACCGTTCATGACCTGATAGACCGGGGTGGAAAGCTTCAGCGGCGCGCCGGCCCGCATGGCGGCGCCCACGATCGTCGCCGTCACGCTCTTGGCCGCCGAGCGCGTCTCGTGCAGCTTGTCGCGGTGCTCGCCGTGGAAATACTCTTCCAGCACCAGCTTGCCATGCCGGGCGATCAGGATGCCGTGGATCTCCGGGCTGTCCACCGACTCCATCGGCGTGTCGAGGAGCCTCTGGATGAAGCTCTCGATGGCCGCGCGATCGATGTCCACCTCTTCGAGAGTCGCCGTGAGCCAACCGTCGTCGCGGGCCGGCGGCGGATGGTAGACATAGCGGCCCAGGCTCTTGCCCCGCGGATAGAAATCGCTCTGGTCGTCGTCGCGACGGAAGTCGTAGGTCCCGCCTCGATAGGGAAAATTCAAAGTGATCACGTCGTTGGCCGCGTCATAGGTGCCGCCGGCCAGCTCTCTTTCTTCCTTCCGCCCCTGGCGCTTGCCGATCAGCTTCACGGCGTCGCCCTCGCGCACGAGACGGTCGACGCCGAGCCAGGCGCCGAAGTCGCGCTCCGGGTTGCGCAGGAAGACGCCGAACGAGCCGTCCGGCCGTTTCCGCGCCAGGAGATAGAGAGTGAAGGTGTCTTCGTGGGGCACCACCTGTCCGCTCCACCGGTCAGGGCCCTCCGGCGTCAGTTGGACGGGCGACGCGTATTTGCCGTTGATCGAATCCGGTTGGTACCAATGCCCTCGCATGGCGCCTCCGGCCTGCAGCCGGCCGCGGAACGATCCCTGGCCGTTCGGCAACTCGAAGGACAGCTCGCCCTGATCCACGCGGACGGGCACGGTCCGCCCCATCATCTCGGCGGTGTACGAGGACCCGCTGCGTTGCACGATCAGCGGGCCGCGGGCGAAAGGCCCGAACCATCGTTTCGCTTTCCAGAGACCCTCCAGGTCGTCCGCCGCCAGAGGGACGGCGATCAGCAGGAGGACGATCCCGATCGATCGGATTTTAATCATTGGTTCCCTCTCTATTCCATGCGCAGCGCCGACAGCGGATCCACGCGCGCGGCATGCAGCGCGGGACGCAGGCACCCCAACAGGGCGATGGTGAGACAGAGCGCCGCGGCGATGGAGATGGTGAGCGGATCCTCGGGACGCACGCCGAACAGCAGCGCGCCCATCCCTCGCGCGGCGGCGTAGGCCACGGCGATGCCGAGCGCGATGCCGATCAATGCGAGCGCCAGGCCCTCGCGCAGCACCAGCCCGATAATCGCCGAGGCCTGCGCTCCCAGGGCCCGGCGCACGCCCAGCTCCTGCGATCGTTTCGACACGGTAAAGGTGAGCAGCCCGTGGATGCCGAATCCAGCGATCAGCAGCGCGACGCCCGAGAGGGCTTCGAGCAGCCAGAGCTGCGTCATGCGCGACGCCGTCTCCCCGTCGAGGATCTCGGACATCATGCGCACGTCCGAGATCGGCTGCTCGGCGTCCGCCGACTTGACGATCTGGCGAATCCGCGGCAGCAGCCCCACTCCCAGCGGCGTGGCGGTCCGCACCACGAGGACCTTGGGGCTGTACCCCACGAGCGAGTCGTCGGGCACCTGTTGGTAGGAAAGATAGACCTGCGGCTCGCTGGTCCGCTCCAGGCCGCGCACCCGGACGTCGCCCACCACTCCCACCACCGTGCGCTCGGCGAAGGCAACTTTGAAACGTTTTCCAAGGGGGTCCTCGTGCGGCCAGTATCGTTGTACGAACGAGGCGCTCACCACCGCCACCGAGGGCTGCGTGCCGGTGTCGGTGTCCGCCACGACGCGTCCGCGTTGGAGGGGAATTCCGAGGGTCGCGAAGTAGCGCGGGGTGACGTAGCGCAGGCTCACGCTGTTCGCCTGAGTCCGCACCACCTCCTCGCCGGCGAGCGATACGGGCCAGATCATGCCGCGCGTCACCATCGGCAGCCCGGTCACGAACGCCGCGTCGCGCACCTCCGGCAGGGCGCGCACCTCCCGGAGAACGTGATCGTAATATTGCACGCGCCGCGCCGTCGATTTGTACTTGGGCAGGGGGAGCGCCGTCTGCAGGGTCAACACGTTGTCCGGGGTGAATCCGGGATCGGTCGCCTGGACGCGCCAGACCGCGCGGATCAACAGCCCTGACGTGATGAGCAGCACGACGGACGCGGTCACTTCGACGATGACCAGCGCGGCGCGCAGCCGCTGGGTGCGGCCGCCGACCGTCCGCGCGCCGTTCCGCAGGGCGTCGAGGGCGCTGCCGCGCACCGCGCGCACGGCGGGCGCGAGCCCGAAAACGAAGCCGGTCAGGAGCACGAACGCCGTGGCGATCAACAGGACGCGCGAGTCCAGGGACGCGCGTTCGGCGATCGGGAGCGTGGTGGGGACGAGGCGGGCGAGCAGAGGCTGGGCCGCCGCGGCGGTGGCGACGCCCACGATGCCGCCGACGAAGGCGACCGCCAGGCTCTCGGTGATCAATTGGCGCACCAGGCGCTGGGGTCCGGCGCCGAGCGCGGAGCGCACGGCCAGCTCGCGGGCGCGGTGGGCGCCGCGGGCCAGGAACAGGCTCGCGAGATTGGCGCAGGCCAGGAGCAGGATGCAAAGCGCCGCGCCGCAGAGGGCCAGCACGAGCAGGCGCGAGCGCTCCGAGAGGTCGGAGCGCAGGCCGAGGATCCTGGACCGGGTATCCTTGTTCTCCTTGGGATACTGCCGCTCGAGGCGGGCGCTCACCAGCGCCATCTCCCGGGACGCCTGCCGGACCGTCACCCCCGGGCGCAGGCGCGCCGTGACCTCGAGGTAGTTGTCGTCGCGATCCTTGAAGTCGTCTTCCCGCAGGACGAGCGGCGTCCAGGCCTCCACGGAACGGCTGGGGAATTGGAAGGACGCCGGCATCACGCCGATCACCGTGTGCGGCGCGCCGTCGAGCCGGACGGAGGCTCCGATCACGTTGGGATCGCCGCCGAAATAGGCTCTCCAGAGCCCGTAGCTCAGCACGATGAATTGCCCCTTCTTGAGGTCCTCCGCCGTGAAGACGCGGCCGAGCAGCGGTTTGACGCCCAGCAGCGGCAGCAGCTCCGGCGTGGCCCGCACGATCTCCAGCCGCTGCGGCTCGGCGGCGCCCACGAGGTTGGCGGCGTTGCGGAAGTACGCGCCCATCGCCGAGAACGAGGTGGTCATCGCCTTCCAATCGCGATAGTTTGCGGGGGAGGCCTCCATGGTCCCGAAGCCCTGCGTGGCCTGCCAGATCATCACCAGCCGATCGGAGTCGGCGTAGGGCAGCGGCCGGACGAAGATGAAATCCGCCAGCGAGAACACCGCGGTGTTCGCTCCCACGCCGAGCGCGACGAGCAGCACCGCGGTGAGCGCGAAGCCCGGCGTGCGCCGCAGGGAGCGCGCGGCGTAGCCGAGGTCTTGCCGCAGGACGTCCCAGTGCGCCGCGATGGCGTTGGGGACCACGTCCGCGAGCGCCGCCAGGATGATCCTCAACGGGGCCAGGAGACCGGAGAGCTCGCGCGCCCGCTCGGCGAAGGCATCGCAGAGCTCGTCGCGATACTCGGCCCGGAAGGACGCGGGATAGAGGAGCAGCAGCGCGTGATAGAAGCGCATTTCGGATCGCCCTCGAATTTATCGCATCAAATTTATCGCCTCGAATCAAGTCGTCTCGGGCTTGAGCCCGCGCGCGCGGGCCAGTCGCAGGAGATCGGAGAGGCGCCGCATCTCGGCGCGCGCGGCGGTGGTGCCGAAGGGGGTCACCCGGTAGTAGCGCCGCCGTGGATCGTCGGCCGCCGGGCGCCGCCGGGTGACCTCGGTGATGAGGCCCTGCTCCACCATGCGGGCGATCGAGCGGTAGAGCGTGCCGGCGCTCATCCGCAGCTCCCCTTGAGTGCGCGCCTCGACGTCCTGGATGATGGCGTAGCCGTGGCGCTCTTCGTCCAGGAGCGCGAGGAGGATGTGGAAGGTGGCCGGCGGCAGGGGCAGGAGCTGCTCGACTTGCTCGCGGTCGTTCGTCATGTCTCCACTATAGCCAGCGTGGATAGATTCGTCAAGGCTATAGCCGCAGAGGCTATGGAGAGCCCGCTCATCCTTTGTGAGGCGAGGGGGGCCGCCCTGGAAGGGCGGGTATTGAATAGCCTGGGGTTTCAGCGGAGACGCGGGGGAATGGACGTCACGGAAAGCACCTCCTGAAGGTAGAGACGTCAGCCTGCCAGAAAATGCTTCCGGACGCCAATCCATTTCAGGGTAGAGTCGGCGGCGGGCGCGGTGGCCGTAGGTCGAGGGAGTCGCTGTTGCCGGCGGCTTTCGCCTGGGTGCCGGTGCCTCAGTCTCGGCCGTGCTCCGTTTCCCACCGCCGCTCATCGAACCGGACTTGCGGATCTCC
>DASXJP010000615.1:0-10026 GCA_036497345.1 Thermoanaerobaculia bacterium | reverse complement strand
CAGACGATGAAGTCGGTGCCACCGGTGAACGGACCGCCATTGATGAAGCGGGCGGCGAAGTTCGTGGCCAACGGCTCACGGTTGTCGGCGGCGCTCCACGGCGCCGGCTTGGTGTAGCGGCCGTAGAACGTGTAGAAGTTGGCCGTCGTGGTCTCCGGGTTGGTGGCCGAAGCCTCGATGTGGACCAGCGGGTTGCCGTCCGCGAAGGCGGCCTGCGAGTTGAGGTAGAAGTAGTCGCCCCAGAGGACGTTCTGGTCGGTGGCGTCGCCCGTGCCGCCCGGCTGGAAGTAGCCCGGATCGGAGGGGAACCGCAGGGTGCAGTTGTTGACCGTGTCGACCGTGATGTAGCCGCGGGCGATGTTGTCGCCGTGGTTCAGGCCGGCGCACTGGCCGAGGATGAACGACGACGGCTGGCCGGTCAGCGCGGCCTGGAGGTAGGCGGTGAAGTCGGACGGCAACGTCGGCGGCGGCAGCAGGCCGCTGCAGCTCGCGAAGTTGATGTCCTGCGAGAAGGAGCCCTTCGGGCTGATGTGGTCGCCCGGGTCCTGACCCGCGGACGCGGTCTGCGGGAGGATGCCATGGCCCAGGATGTCGAACAGGTTGATGGTCTGGACGTCGTACCCGGTCAGGTAGACGTTGAAGTCGAGGACCGGGACGGTCAGGTCCGACCAGACCACGACGTGGGCCAACACCGCGGTGGCCGAGGCGTTGTTGATCGAGAACAGGGTGTTCTGCTGCGAGCCGTCGGCGCCAGGGCCGACGAACACCTCGAAGTAGGGCAGCAGCAGCGTGGCCGCCGGCACCTCATCGATCGCGCAGATCACAGCAAGCGCCTGGCCGCCCAGGGCCAGCAGGCCCAAAAGAGCGAGACACAGTGCGGTCTTCTTCATGACAGACAATCTCCTAAGGTTAGTTTTGCTGAAGCTGAGCCAACTTGAAACGATCGTGGTGAACCGTTTCTCCACTCTCCTCGTAAAAGAAATCACCTCCTGTTCAAAGTATAGAGTGCTGCGAACCCTATAACATCCGGGCCCCGTTGTCAGCTTTTTTCGCCGACCCGCGGCCCGGGAGCCGTTGCTGCCGTCTGATGCCTGCCGCGGCCTCTGGAGGCCGCAACCGGAGGGCCTGAAGGCTTCGCCCCCCGCCCTCGCAGATGTTTTATGCTGCTGGACTATAGGAGCCTCGCCCTGGGCTGTCAAGAGGCAATTTGCCTCTCTACGATACGGCGCCCCTCCGCCCCCCTCAGCGGCTCCCGGCCGGGGCCAGGTGCCAGGCCCGGATCCCGCCGCCGGACGGGCAGCGGTCGGGGTCGAACATCGGCGACGCCTCGCCGGCGAAATCGGCCACGATCTCGTCCTTGCCGTCGCCGTCGAGATCGACCAGCCTCACGTGGTAGCCCGGGCAGGCCCCCGGGAAGGCCGGGATGCCGGCCGCCGTCTCGCGGCTGAAGAACCCCTTGCCGTCCCCCAGGAAGACCCAGGTGTCCCCGTCGCCGGTCAACGCCACCAGGTCGATCTTGCCGTCGCCGTCGAGGTCGCCGTGGCCGAGGGCCGAGATCTCCAGCCGCTTCTCCAGCGCCACCAGGCCGCGGCGCTGCCAGGTGCCGTCCTTCTGCGAATAGAAGACGTCGATGCCGCTGTGCCAGGCCGCCCCCTCGTAGGCCATGTAGCCGACCACGAGGTCGTCCCGGCCGTCGCCGTTGAGGTCGACCGCGTCGACCGAGCGGACGTAGGCGCCGTTGCGCACGCCCGGGACGTCCACCGTGTCCCAGCCGCCGTCGGCGCGTCCGAGGTTGACCAGCCCCTTGCGCCCCTGCACGCTGGTGCCGGTCGCGAAGTCCTTGCGGTGGTCGCCGTTGAAGTCGCCCACGGTCAACGTGTCGCTGAAGATCTCGCGGCTGGAGGTCCCCTGGTCCTTGCGCAGCCAGGTGCCGTCCCCCTGGTTGAGGTAGATGACGACGCCGTAGGCCTCCGTCTTCTCGGTCGGCCGCGCCTGGTCGCGCCCCATCAGGTTCAGCCGCGGCCCCTCGCCCGACGCGATGATGTCGGGGCGCCCGTCGCCGTTCCAGTCGGCCACCGCCAGGGTGCGCGAGGAGAACCCCTCCTCGCGGCCGTTGCCGGGCACGTGGAAGTCGAGCCCCTTGCCGATGTCGATGAACCCGCCCTTGCCGTCGTTCTGCAGCGCCATCAGCCCCCGCAGGTGGACGCCGAGGGCGATGTCGGGGTGGCCGTCGCCGTTGAAGTCACCCACGGCGGCGTCGCCGTAGTCCCAATTCAGGCGGGGGTATTTGGCCTCGCTCCAGCGCCGCCAGTGCCCCTTGCCGTCCCCCAGGAAGATCACCGGCGGGGTGAGCGTCTTGCGGGCGGCCGCGTGCACGATGTCGAGATGCCCGTCGCCATTCATGTCGGCGACGTCGAAGCCGTCGCGCCACTGGCCGCCGTCGGGCAGCCCCTCGCCGAACGACGCGAATTTTACCCGCTGGCTCTCCGGGACCTCCACCTGGTAGCTCTCGCGGATCTTCTTGAGCTCCTCGGGCGTCGGCCCCTGCGGCACGGCCAACGGGCCCGTGCCCTTCCCCAGGCGGTAGACCTTGTAATAGAAGAACTGGTCGTCCTCCTTCACCACGTCGATGTCGATCCCCCACGGGGTGCGCACCTTGGTGGGCCCCAGACGCAGGGTGTGCAATCCGGCTTTGGCCAATTTATTGATGAAGTACTGCCGCCCATCCTTGTCGACCAGCCACTTGCCGTCCGGCGGCTGCGTGCCGCCCTCCTTGGGGTCGGCGGGCACGGTCTTGGGGGCGGGCTCCGCCGCCGGCTTGCTGGTCTTCTTCGGAGGCGCGGCGAGGGCGGGCAGGGAGGCGCCGGCCAGCGCCGCGGCGGCGAGCAGCAGCGCCGGGGTCACACGGCGCCACGGAAATCTGAGGATCGACTTCAACACGCGAATGCTCCTTTCTGGCTTTCTGGAATCACGTCGGCGCACCCCGCCCCAGCAAGAACCGCACCAGTCTCAGATTTCGTCCACGAAGGCGGCCTTGAGGCGTCTGAAGAGCAGAAAACCGGCGCATAGTAGCACAGCCGCGGTGAGCGCCAACGCCCCGGTGCCGGGCACCAGCGCCGGCGTCCCGCCCAGGAACGACTGGCGGTAGAGCTCGACCAGGGCGGTGAGCGGGTTGAGCGCGATCCAGCTCCGGAAGCGCGCCGGCACGGCGGCGGCGGGATAGACGATCGGCGTCAGGTAGAACCACCCCGTGAACACCATGCCGAGCACCTGCGCGATGTCGCGGAAGAAGACGTTGACCGCGCCGAGCAGGAGCCCGAGCCCCAGGGTGAGGGCGAGCTGCAGCGGCACCGCCAGCAGCAGCAGCGGCAGCCCCCTCCACGCCAGCTCCCCCAGGAAGCCCAGCACGCCGAGGAAGATCAGCGCCGCGATCGCCTCGTGCAGCAGGGCCGCCAGCACCACCGCCACCACCAGGATCTCGGCCGGGAAGCGCAGCTTCTTGACCAGGCTGGAGTTGTCGGTGACGGCGGTCGACGCCCGGCTCACCCCCTCCTGCACCGCCATCCAGGGGAGCAGGCCGGAGAAGAGGAAGACGGCGAAATGCCCCGTGCGCGCCCCCGCCAGCGAGATCCTCATCACCGTGGAAAAGACGAAGGTGAACAGCAGCAGCATCCAGAGCGGCTGCAGGAACGACCAGACCAGCCCCAGCGCCGAGCCGGCGTAGCGCCCCTGGAAGTCCCGCTTGACCAGCTCGCGGAGGAGGAAGAGGTGATGGCGCATGCGCGGGGATTATGCCCCAGACCCCTATATATAAGGTCAGAGCCAGCTCTCCATTGACAGCCTCATGGGGCAGGGATACTATGCACGGTAGACCAACCTGCTATGCCATTCTGACATAGACAGCGCTTACAGACATGTCAACATGGCCGCCGAGAAGATTCGTCAAGTCCAGTTGGTGGGTCGTAAGATCCGCGAGCTCCGCAAGGAGCACAAGTTGACCCAGGTCGAGCTGTCGGCCCGGCTGGGCATCCAGCAGTCCGACCTCTCCCGCATGGAGAAGGGGGAGTACCGGGTCAGCCTCGACACCCTCTTCCGCATCCTCGCCGAGTTCAAGCTGAGCATCGGCGAGTTCTTCGAGGGAGTCGCCAAGGAGTCCATCACGCCGCGGGACGTGCAGCTCGTGCAGAGCTTCAACTCCCTGCCCGCCGACGCGCAGCGCGAGGTCGAGGAGTTCATCGCCTTCAAACGCAGCAAGGAGGGCCGCCCTGAGGCCGGCCCCAATTCGCACTCCACATGGGAGACCGAGGAATGAGCACCTTCGAGGAGCTGAGGAGCCTGGGCGAGAAGGCGGTGCGCTCCGGCCAGTTGGAGGAGGCCCGGGGCTACTTCGACCAGGCGCTCGCCTGGGCCCGCGAGCACGGCGAGCAGCCGCAGATCGATCTCGGCCTCTGCAACCGCGCCGCCGTGGTGATCGAGTCGGGGCGCGGCGACGGCGAGGTCCCCCACCTGCGCGAGATCCTGGTGCGCAACATCGACCCCTTCATCTGCCAGCTCGCGGCCTACAACATCTCGCGCCATTACGAGCTGACCAAGAATTATAAGAAGTCGCTGTTCTACGCCCGCATCGCGCTCGACCGCGCCGAGGTGCTGGGGCGCCGCGAGTGGCTCGCCTCCACCCACAACCTGATCGGCAACACGCTGCTCGCCGAGAGCCACATCGACCAGGCCAGCGGCGAGTACGAGAAGGCCCTGGAGCTGGCCGCCCCGGAGCCGACGGTCGCCCGCGGGCAGATCCTCGACAACCTCGGCTACTGCCGGTCGCTCCAGGGGCGCCGCGCGGAGGCCTACCGTCTGCTCTACGAGAGCCTGCGCATCCTGCGGCGCTTCGGCGCCCAGCGCTACGAGGTCTCGGTCCGCCTCGACCTCTGCTTCGCCCACCTGGAGACGGGGCGCTACCACGACTCCCGCCGCCACGGCATGGCCGCGCTGGCGCTGGCCGAGGCCATCGACGACCACGCCTCGGTCAAGAACGCCCTCTACCTGCTCGGCGAGGTCGCCAACCTGAGCGACGACATCCATGCCGCCCGCGGCTACTTCAGCCGGCTGCACCGGGACTTCTTCCCCGAGGCCGGGTATCTACCGGAATTCCTGCTCGCGGTGGACATCCGCAAGCTGGTCAACCTGCACGCGTGATGAGGCCGACCATGAGCAAGCAACGCACGATCCTCGTCCTTGGCTTCGCCCTTCTGGGGCTCGCCGCCGCGCTCCCGGGCCGGGCGGCGAGCCGCGACACCGCCCTCGGCGTGAGCGGCGAGGTCTATCAGGTGAAGGCCGGGAATTATGGCGACCTCTTCCCCGGCGGCCACGCGGTGGCCCCGACCACCCCCGTGCTCGCCATCGACATCACCAGACCCGGCGCCGCCGCGCAGCGCGTCCTCATCCCCGAGACCCTCGACCCCTCTCTGGAGACGTCGGCCTCGCTGGTCTACGAGAACGACTCGCAGACCGTCTACGCGCTGTGGGCCACGCAGGTGGGGACCAACTCGGTGCTCAAGCTCGCCGGCTTCGACGGCGCCGGCTGGTCGGACCCGATCCAGGTGGTGGGCAACCCCTTCGCCTCGAAGATCGCCCCCCAGCTCACCATCACCCGGGAGACCTTCCAGGACATCGCCGACGACGACACCACGGCCGTCAAGCACCGCACCACCCTCCACCTGCTCTGGCAGGAGGAGTGGGTCCCCGGCGCGCCCGACACGTTCTACACCCCGGTGGTGTTCGTCGAGGGGGTCTACACCGGCATCAACCCGGTCTACAACCTCAGCGACTTCCTGTCGGATCCCCCGGCCAGCGCCGCCGCCGCCGCCCTGCAGCCGACGCTGCTGCACGCGCCCACCATCCAGGCCGGCCGCGACCAGCGGACGGTCATCGCGGCCTTCGCCTCGGCGTCGAAGCCGCAGCTCGCCACGGTGGAGATCGACGTGCTGCCGGAGGAGCTGAGCCGGCTCTCGGAGAAGGCCCGCTCGCACATCATCGAGATCGGGCGCTCCCTCTACCCGAGCGACCTGCCGACGCTCGCCGAGAAGGCCCGCTCCCACATCATCGAGATCGGCGTCGCCTTCCACCCGGAGCTGGTGTCGACGATCGCCGACCAGGTGCGTGACGCCATCCTGGCCAACGGCGCCGCCGACGGCAGCATCGAGAGCCTGGCCGAGGACGCCCGCTCGCACATCATCGAGATCGGCGCCAAGCTCTCCGGCCGCGGCCTCCGCGACGGGAGCACCCCCACCAAGATCGTGCAGGTCGACGACCCCTCCGGCGAGGACACGATCACGCCGACCGGCCAGGCCGCCTATCTGCTCCAGGTCCGCACGGCCTCCACCCGGTCCACGCCCCGCGTCGGACCGGGGACGGTGAAGCTGTTCGTCTCCGAGGACGGCAGCGACGTCCTGGTCTCCTGGGCGCAGACCGACAAGGTGCTCTACAGCCCCAGCCAGGACTCCGGGTGGGCCACCCCCCTGACGCTCACCCTCTCGCCCACGATCGACATCAACAAGGCGTACGACATCCTCGGCCAGCGCGTCAGGAACCGCTGAGCCGCCCGGCCTGAGATCAAAAACCCCGAGACGGCACGGAGGTGCCTCTCGGGGTTTTTGGCGTTCAGGGGGTCGTGCCCTCGGGGCGTCCTGCCCTCCGAAGCCTCACCCTCGGTCCCTCTCCACGAAGTGGAGAGGGGGCCAGGGGGTGAGGCTTCGGAGGGCAGGCCGTCCCCGTCTCCTCAGTCTTTTGTGATCTCCAACCCCGTCCCCACCGGCCGCGCCCGCAGCACCTTCCCGCCCGCCCTCTCCAGGGCCGCCGCGACGGCGCTCCGGCGCTCCGGGGGAGCGAGGATGGCGAGGCAGCCTCCCCCGCCCGCGCCGCAGGCCTTGCCGCCCCAGGCCCCGGCCGCGGCGGCGGCCCGCAGCAGATCCTCCAGGACGGGCGTCGAGACCCCCTCCGCCAGGTGGCGGCGGTGGCTCCATTCGCGGCTCATCAGCTCCCCGACCCGCGGCAGGTCACCCGCCTCCAGGGCCGGCGCCAGCTCGGCCGCGGCGGCGGCGATCCCCTCGAAATGGGCGGTGACCTCCGGCTCCCCCTCCAGCCGTCGGCGCACCACCTGCCAGTTGTTGCCTGCCGAGAAATGGCTCTGCCCCGAGTAGACCACCACCAGGCTCTCTCCCAGGGCGTCCAGATCGACCGCCAGCCGCCGCACCCGCTCGCCGCCCGGCTGCGGCCGGATCTCCAGCGCGCCGCCCAGGATGGCCGGATAGTGGTCCTGGATGCCGGTGGGTAGGCTCATCAGCCGCGCCTCCAGATCGTGCGCCAGGGCCACCTGGCGGTCGGGCGGCAGGCGCGGACGGTCGAACGCGACCTCCGCGGCGGCCAGGAAGGCGATCAGGATCGCCGAGCTGCCGCCCAAGCCCCCGCCGCGCGGCGACTCGCTCGCCAGCACCGCCTCGAAGAGGGGCAGGTCCAACGCCACCGCGGCCACGCCGAGCAGCGCCGCGTCCGGCTGGCGGGCCAGCTCTTCGCCCGAGCCGGCCTCCACCACACTCTCCCCTTGGCGCACCCGGTATCCCCCGGGTAAGGGCTGGAGCGCCACCGTGACGGCGACGTCCACCGCCACGTTGACCGTGCGCGCCTGAGGATGGAAGAGGCCGAGAGGCCAGATGTCGAGGGTGCCGCCGGCCAGATCGACCCGGCACCACGCCTTCACGGTGACCATCAGAGAAAAGCGGATTAGCGGGCCAGCGACTCCCGCGATCCTTGAGCCGATCCGGGCGCCCCGCTGCCGGCGGCGATCTGCGTATCTCCGAGCCCCGGCACCTGCATGCCGCGCGGCAGGACCCCGGTGCGCAGGCCGGCCCGGAGGTTGTCCCGCCAGGAGCGGAAGGACGCCATCCGGGAAGCCGGGATGGGCTCGTCGCGGACGCTCTTGAGCGTCAGCGGATCGATCCAGGTGTCGCGCAGCTTCACCCGGTAGTCCAGGTGAGGGCCGGTGGCGAGGCCCGTGGCGCCGGTGTAGGCGATGATGTCCCCCTGCCGCACCCGCGCGCCCGGACGGATGCCGGCAGCGAAGCGCGAGAGGTGGAGATAGGCGGTCATGTAGCTCCCGCCGTGCTGCACCTTCACCACGTTGCCGCCCCCCTTGTCCCAGCCGGCGGAAACCACCGTGCCGTTGGCCGTCACCTGCACCGGCGTGCCCACGGGGGCGCCGTAGTCGACTCCATAGTGCGGCCGGTATTCGTTGAGGACGGGGTGGAAGCGGTGGAGATTGAAGGAGGAGGTGATGCGGGAGTAGCGCAGCGGCGAGCGGAGGAACATCTTCCGCGCCGGCGCGCCGTCGCCGTCGTAATAGACCCCGGAGTCGCCGTAGCGGTAGGCCTCGTGCAGCCGCCCGTGGTTGTCGTAGACCGCCCCCAGGATCGTCCCCACGTCGTAGGCCTTGCCGTCGAGGAGGACCTCCTGGTAGAGGACCTCGAAGCGGTCCCCCGTCTTGAGGTCCTTGTTGAAGTCGAGGTCCCACTGGAAGACGTCGGCCAGCCGGTAGGCGAGCATGGGCGGGCCGCCGGCGGCGCGGATCGACTCCTCCATCGACCCGGCGAGGGTCCCCTGGAGGGCGCGGACCTCGACGCGGCGCGCGAACGGCTGCCAGTCGCTCTTCCACTCGTTGCCCTGGCGGACCATCTCCACCCGGCCGCTCCCCTCGAGCGTCATCTCGAAGGAGGCCAGGCTGGCGTCGGGGTTGAAGAAGGCCGAATAGCGGTTGCCGGCCTTGAGACCGCGGAGGTTCACCTTGCCGCCCAGGGAATCGGTGGCGCCGCGGAGCGCGGCGCCCTGCAGGCCGAGCTTGCCGAAGACGTCGGCGACCGTCTCACCCCGCAGCAGCTTCGACTCGACCGGGACGCGGGCGCGGCCGATCCAGGGAGTGGCTTCGTCGGGGAGCGTGACGCGGGCGTTGAACCGGGGGGTCGGCGACAGAGGGTAGAGGGACCGGTTGTGGGCTTCGAGGTTGCGTGTGCTCAGGGCCACACCGGCGCCGAGGGCGATCAACCCGAGGGGTACGAGACAACGGAGGACGGTCGTGCCCAGAGAGACCCTCTTCGACTGCATCCCG
Organism: Thermoanaerobaculia bacterium; assembly: GCA_036497345.1. Lineage (GTDB taxonomy): Bacteria > Acidobacteriota > Thermoanaerobaculia > Multivoradales > UBA5704 > DATARR01. The sequence goes on along the minus strand of DASXJP010000615.1, from coordinate 872 downwards.
TGCAGACCTCCTGGAAGGGGTGGTGAAACCAAGTCGATCCAAAAAACTGACGCGGTCTGGATACTACACAGGAATCACGGAGGGGCGCAACCCGGGAAAAATGGGGCGGGAAAAGGGCGAAGCCCCCCTGGGAGCGCCGGCGTCCTCGCCGGCCCTCTAACCAGCTTTTTCTTTTTTGTTTTTGGGGGAAGAAAAGAAGAAACGGAGCTCGCTGCCGGCGCGGACGCCGGCGCTCCCAGGGGGGCTTCGCCCGGGCGGCCTACCGCACCGCCGGCGCGATCACCGCATCCGGATCGTCCGGCATCTTTCCGGAGTAGACGACCTGGCCGTCCTTGAGCACCACCAGCCCGGGGAGGGTGGCGACCTTGTAGTTGTGCGAGAAGGTGCCCTCGGGGTCCAGGCAGACCGGGGCGCCGAGCCCCTTGCCGACGAAGCGCTCGACCACCGCGCCGTCCTCCTGGAAGTTCACCGTCACCACCCGGGCCCGGCCCCCCCAGCGGGAGGCCAGCGCGCCCACGCGCTCCGCGATGCCGCGCGAGCGCGGCGACCAGGAGGCCCACAACACCACGATCGCGGTGCCATGCCCCAGATCGGCGTCGGTCAGACGTCCGCCGCCGAGACAGGTGAGGTCGACCACCTCCGCCCGGACGAGGGCCGGGAGCGCCGCCAGAGCCGGCAGCGCCAGGGTGAGGACCGCCGCTCCCAGACGGACGCGGGAGGAAGAGCTGGTAGTCATCGGATTGGTCTCGGTGGATCAGTGAGGGCCGGGGGCGCTGCTGCGGCGGTGCGGGAAATGGGTGAGGATGCGGTGTCGGAGGCTGTCGGGGGCCGTACAGCGGATCGTCCGTTCGCGGACGATCAGCAGCAGCTTG
>DASXJP010000614.1:0-5452 GCA_036497345.1 Thermoanaerobaculia bacterium | reverse complement strand
GGGGGAGGCTCAGTGGGGGCCGGGAGCGCTGCGGTGTGGCAGGTGGGTGAGGATGCGGAGTCGCAGGCTGTCGGGAGCCGTACAGCGGATCGTCCGCTCGCGGACGATCAGCAGCAGCTTGCGGGTGTAGTCGACCTGCTTCGCGCAGTCGCCACACCGTCCTACGTGGTCCTTGAAGGGGGTCAGCGTGCCCTCGTCCATCTCGCCGTCGAAAAACAGGAACAAAACCGAGCTGACCTCTTTACAATCCATCGTCCTTCCTCCGGAACCCAAGCTCTAGAACCGTCTAGTGTGACCTGCCACGTCTGTGCCCCGCACTGTTTCAACTAGGGCGTGTGGCGGGAAATTTCCGGGTGACGGCGCTCTTGCCCAGGTCCTCGTCGAATCGGCTCCTACTTGGCGGTGGAATTGCGGCTGCGCATCTTGACCGGCTCCCCCTCGCGCAGGTAGCCGTGCTCGCGGGCGAACTCCAGCATCGCGGCCTCCAGGAGGCGCCGGCCGCGGTAGAGGCGGCTCATCACCGTGCCCACCGGGACGTCCAGGATCTCGGCGATCTCCTTGTAGGAGAACCCTTCGAGGTCGGCCAGCAGCACCACCATCCGGTAGTCCGGCGGCAGCTTGTCGAGCGCCCGCTGCACGTCCTCGTCGAGCACGTTCTCGAGCAGCTCCTCCTCGGGGTTCTTGAGGCCCGGCTTCGAGGCGTCCTCGCTCACCTGCGTCTCGAACGACTCCTCGATCTCCGCGAAATCGCTCAGCGTCGGGGCCTGCTGCTTCTTGCGGTAGTTGTTGATGAAGGTGTTCTTCATGATCTTGAACAACCACGCCTTGAAGTTGGTCCCCTCTTCGAACTTGTCGTAGTACCGGTAGGCCTTGAGATAGGTCTCCTGCACGAGGTCCTCGGCGTCCTCGGCATTGCGGGTCATCCTGTAGGCCGTATTGTATAGAGCGTCTACGAACGGCATGGCGGCCGCTTCGAAATTCCACCCTTTCTGGTGGTCGACGCTGCTGCTTTTGATCACTGGCATGCTTACCCCCTTCAACGGTACCCTCACCTCCGTTACGATGGCATACGCACAGACGGTGCCAACGGTTTGACCAGGGAAAGAGGGCCCTTTTCGGGCTCAAAGTCCGGCGTGAAAACTGCACAGAGTGTCCCTCCGGGATGACACTCCGGAGGGGGCTGGACACGGGACCTGTCCTCTCCCCGAGACTCACCCCCGGGGCCCCGATTCCATGACGGGTCGCCGTTTCGGCACACGGGGTGCCAAAATGCGGCGCTCCCCCGCCTTTTATTGTACGCTTATCGGTCCACCTCACCTAGCCCCAAGTCGAGGGTGCCGATCAGCGTCACCAGATCGCTCACCAGCTCCCCGCGACAGATCTCCGGCAGGGCCTGGAGATTGGCGTACGACGGCGCCCGCGGATGGCAGCGCCAGGGGGTGGCGGTCCCGTCCCCTACCAGATAGAACCCGATCTCCCCCCGCGGACCTTCCACCGCGTGGTAGACCTCGGATTCCCGGGGGGCCTCCAGCTCGGCGGGGAGGTCCGCCAGCACCGGCCCCTCCGGCAGACGGTCCAGACACTGGACGGCGATCCGCGCCGCCTGCCGCATCTCCTCGATCCTCACCCGGTACCGATCATAAGTGTCGCCATTGCGCCCCAGGGGGACATCGAAATCGACTTCCCCCCAGGCCTCGCAGGGGCGGGCCTTCCGCAGGTCCCAGGCCACGCCGCTGGCGCGCAGCGCGGGCCCGGTCACGCCGAGGTCGACCGCCGCCTCGGCCGCCAGCACGCCGAGCCCCACGGTCCGCTTCTTCCAGAGACGACTCTCGGTAAGGGCACCCTCACAACCGGTGAGCGCCGCCGGAAATTCCGCCAGGAATTCGCGGCATCGCTCGCTCCACCCCTCGGGCAGGTCGTGCGAGAGCCCGCCGGGCCGCAGGCCGCCCTCGCCGCCGGGCCAGGCCGCGAGATAGCTCTCCCAGAGATCGAGCACCCGGTCGCGCTCGCGCAGGGCGGCGAAGAACGGCGGCACGGCGCCGGCGTCGGCGGCATGGGTCCCCAGCCAGAGCAGGTGCGAGGCGATGCGCTGGAGCTCGGCGAACAGCGTGCGCAGGAAGCGGGCCCGCGGCGGCGCCTCGACCCCCAGGAGCCGCTCGACCGCCCCCACGTAGGCGAGGTTGCTGGTGACGGGCGCCGCGAGGTCCAGATGATCGGTGAGCGGGAGGCCCTCCCCGAACGGCCGGGTCTCGAACAGCTTCTCCAGGCCGCGATGGAGATGGCCGATCACCGGCCGGCACTCCACGATCCGCTCGTCCTCCACCCGCAGCCGCAGGACCAGCACGCCCTGGATCGCGGGGTGCCGGGGCCCGAAGCAGAGCTCCAGCTCGTCGCTCAATCCCCTGTCCCCTCGACGGGGAAATCCTTCCGTAGCGGGTGGCCGTCGAACCCCTCCCAGAGGAGGAGACGGCTGAGGTCCGGATGCCCCTCGAAGCGCACGCCGAAGAGGTCCCACACCTCGCGCTCTGGCCAGTCCGCGGCCCGCCAGACGCCGGTGACCGAGGGGACCGGAGTCTCCTCGCCGGCCGTGATCTTGACCCGTGCCCACCGGCCCGCCGCGGGGTCGCAGAGGTGATAGACGATCTCGAAGCGGGGATTCCGCTCGGGGAAGTCGACCCCGCAGAGATCCACCAGGCGAGTGAAGCCGTGCCGCTCCCGCAGCGTGGCGCAGACCCGGGCGACCGCCTCGCGCCGCACCCGCAGCGTCAGCTCCCCCTGGCTGGTGCGCGCGGTCTCGATGGCGTCGCCCAGCTCCTCGCGGAGGGCGATGGACAGCGGGACCTCGCCCGGAGCCCCGCTCAAGGCGCCGCACCCTCTGGACGGATCTTCTTCTCGAGCTGGAGGAGGGCTGCGAGCAAAGCCTCCGCTCCAGGAGGGCAGCCGGGTACGTGGACGTCGACCGGGATCACACTCTCCAGCCCCTCCGTGACCGCGTAGGTCCGCCAGGGTCCGTCCTGGCCGGCGCAGGAGCCGAGGGCGATCGACCATTTGGGACCGGGCATCTCGTCCCAGATCCGGCGCACCAGGGGGGCCATCTTCCGGCTCACCGGGCCGGCCACAATGAGCAGATCGCTCTTCCCCGGCGTGGCGCGGAAGGTCTCGGGCCCGAAGCGCGCCAGATCGTGCCGGGGATCGAGCCCGGGGAGCATCTCGAAGGCGCAGCAGCCCAGCCCCAGCAACGCGGGCCGTGCCCCGAGCCGCCGGGCCCAGTCGAAGATCCGGTCCCAGGTGGTGGTGAGGACGGGGGGCTCGGGGGGGGTGGGAGGGGCGGTCTCCATGGTTCGAAGTTTATCCGAGAGACGACGGCCCCCCTTCCTCCCTCGTAAAAAGAGGGAACGACGTTTCAACCGGAAAGGAGACGATCATGTCGAAGGTGGCGTTGGCGGACGCGCAGAAAGAGTGGGCCGAGATCCTGGACGGGCTGGACACCGTCGCGGGGCTCGACAAGCCGGACCTCCGCGAGATGCGGGAAGAGCTGGCGGCGATGGTGGTGGCGGTGCGGGAGCTGAGAGCGGATCAGGCCGATCTCGAAGCCCGCCGCCAGTCGATCACGCAGCAGCTCCGGATCACCCGAACGAAGGCACCCCGTCCCGAGCGGAGGCATAATGGGCCCGGATCGAGGCAGCCCGAGTCGGAGCACAGGCCGAGCCGGCCGAGGTCCGGGCCGGCTTGCCTGAAAGCGGGCCGCCGGTGCCGAAGGGCGGGCGGGGGTGGCCGATTGGACTTGGGAGAGTAATACTAAGTCAGGAGGTAGTCGAGATTGTTAAGGTGAATGTCAACTTGAGATGGATTATACTGGCATGTACGGAGGACTGTGAGTGAGGCTTCCCAACGCGGAGCAAGCCGTTATAGATCCCCGCAAGCTGAGAGATTATGCTCTTTCGCCTGAGCATCCTGTGGGCCGGTTCAAGGCTGCGTTCTTTTCGCGGCTTGGATTCTCGAGCTCGAATTGGGAAAAGCTCGACTTCGAGCTTCGCAGGCTTGCGATTGAAGGAATGGCCGAGCTTGGGGATCGCACCCCCTTCGGCCAAAAATTTGTGGTCCGCGGAACCATTTACGGTCCTGCAACAAGATCGGCGAAGGTCATCGCTGTATGGATTATTGTGACAGGTGAAACGAACCCACGGCTCGTAACCGTCTATCCTGGAGATTGAAGATGAAATATGAGCTTCTGGATACCGTCGTTCTGAACCGGGACTTACCAGCGCATGACCTCCGCACGGGCGACTTGGGGGCCATCGTTGAGGTCTACAAGCCTGACGGGATTGAGGTCGAGTTCGTCACCGCGTCAGGCCGGACTGGCGCTCTAGTAACGCTGACGACTGAAGACGTGCGACCGGTCGCTGACACGGATCTTGTTTCGGTCCGCAGCCTTAAGCGTTCTGCCTGAGGTGGGCGGCCTCGCTCAGGCGAAGATCGGAAGATTGGCTATATTAAACCGTTCCTGGAGCTTGGCCGTGACTATTCCCTTGAAGACTCTCGCCGAGATCAAGCGCCGGAGAATCACCGCCGGTCCCGGATGATCGTCTCTGAAACGGGCTCTCCACGCACAACCACACCCCGCAGCCCCTTTGGCTTTCCCCCGCGCCACTCGACCTTGCCCTCTTCAACGAGCCTGGCGAGGGCTTGAAGCGCCGGGCTCAGGGGGTTGGGTTTCGCGGCGGATTCTCCCTGGTTCGTCATAGGGAAGCGCTTTCCAACTTAGGTCGCTGAAAGCAGTGGCACAGGATAGGCCGCCACGTCGGGATCGACCGTGGCGATCGTTAGCCCGTGCTGTAAGGCCTGCGCAACAAGCAAGCGGTCGAAAGGGTCGCGGTGGAGCGGCTCTAAGCCCGCCAGATATGGCATCGCTCCTTCGTCGATCGTCAAGCTGGCAATTCCGTGTGCGTCCCGCTGGTACGGTAAGTAATCGGCTGGAGGAGCCGGGAGTGGAAGCTTGCCGAGTTGGTACTTGATGACCGCTTCCCAGACCGAGGCCACGCTGAGATATACCTCGTTGGCTTCATCCTGGCTGGCCGCTCGGAAAATGGGCGGGAGCTTCGGGTCAGCGGTGATGTACCAGAGGAATACGTGAGTATCGAGCAGCAGCCTCATCGCCCCTCGAACTCCCGCAAGACCTCATCCGGCAACGGCGCGTCGAAATCGTCCGGAACCGTGAACGCTCCGGCGGCGAGGCCGAAGGGGCGCGGACCGGTCTGGGTCGCGGGGAGAGGCCGCAATTCGGCGACGGGGTGCCCGCCGCGGATGACTACAAAGCGCTCCCCCGCCTCGACACGGTCCAGCAGGGCATCGGGATCACGCTGGAGCTCGTTGAGGCTGACAGTGCTCATGGCGTCATCTTAGCAGATCGACAGGGAGCAACTCCCCGTTGACACCCACCCCCCGCCCACGC
>DASXJP010000613.1:0-14642 GCA_036497345.1 Thermoanaerobaculia bacterium | reverse complement strand
CCAGCGGTCCCACCGTACCCATGGTGGTCGCGTTGCCGGGCAGCCAGCCGGCCTCCGCCAGCTCGTGGTACCCGTTGATCAGGAGCTGGAGCACGAAGATGCCGAGGGCGATGCCGGTGATCTTGAAGAACCGCCCGAGGTCGATCCGCAGGCTCCCGCGCACGAAGAAGACGCCGAACACGATCGCCACCGCCAGGCCGATCAGCACCCCCAGCACGGCCAGCAGGCCGCTGGTGGTGAGCGACACCGCGGAGAGGAAGACCACTGTCTCGATCCCCTCGCGGAAGACCATCAGGAAGGTGAAGAGGAAGAGGCCGGCCGCCACCGATCCGGCGCGCTCGCGGGCCAGGATGCGCGCGAGCGACCCCTTCATCTCGCCCGACAGCGCGTGCGCGTGGCGCCACATCCAGACCATCATCGAGCCCACGATCACCGCCGAGCCGAGGTAGAGGAGCCCCTCGAACAGCTCCTCGTTGACCGCCCAGCGGTAGAGGACGAACGCCCCGGCCAGGCTCGCGGCCGCCGCCACCCCGATCCCCGACCAGACGGCGCTCAGGTAGCGCTCGTACCCCTCCCGGCGCAGGAAGGCGACGATGATCCCCACCACCAGCACCGCTTCCACCCCCTCGCGCAGCGTGACGATCAAGGCCTCAAACATGCGCCATCCTCCCAGGAGCCGGCGCAGCCGCCAGGCCGTCGGCCACAGCCCTCTCCGCGCAGCGGTTGCACAGCCCGGCGATCTGCAAGGTGTGCCGGGCCGGCACGAAACCGTGCGCCCGGCAGATCTCCGCCTGGAGCGCGACGATCCCCGGGCTGACGAATTCCACCACCCGGCCGCACCCCGTGCACACCAGATGGTCGTGCTGCTGGCCCGCGTGCATGTGCTCGTAGAGGAACCCGCGGCTCCCCAGGCGGGACTTGCGGGCCAGGCCGCTCTCCACCAGGAGGTCCAGGTTCCGGTAGACCGTGGCGCGCGAGATCTTGAGGCCCCGCGCCTTCATCGCCGCCAGCAGCTCCTCGGCGTCGATGTGGCCGTGCTGTGAGAAGATCTCGTCGAACAGCGCCAGCCGCTCGCCGGTCACGCGCTGCCCTCGGTCGCGCAGGAACCGCAGGAACTGCTCTTTTTCCCGGACGTCCGCCATCGTTTCTCTCGTTCGATCTACGTATTGAGATACTGTCTCAATAGCCAGGAGTAATTCTGGACCGCATTGGTCCGGTTTGTCAACACGGAGTATCCTGGCCCAATGACCGGCGAGACCCCGCCCCGGCCGCCGCTCCCGTTCTGGGCCCGGGTGGCGATCTTCCTCCTGGGCTGGCTGCTGATCCTGATCGGGGTGGCCGGCCTGGTCCTGCCGGGCATCCAGGGGATCGCCACCATCCTGGTCGGAGCGGCCCTGCTGTCGCTGGACAATGAGCTGGTCTACCGTGGGCTGAGGCGTCTCTTAACCCGCTGGCCGAAGGCCTGGGAGCGCATGGAGGGATTCCGGGAGAGGGCGCAGGAGCGACTCCGCCGGATGTTCCACCGGGAGAAGTAGGGGCGGTCCTATGTGGCCGCCCTGCCTACCGCTGATCCAGCGGCACGAACGCCCGCTGCGTCGGGCCGGTGTAGATCTGCCGCGGACGGTTGATGCGGGTGCTGGGATCGTCCACCATCTCCTTCCAGTGGGCGATCCACCCGGGCATGCGGCCGAGGGCGAACATCACCGTGAACATGTTCGTCGGGATGCCCATCGCCCGGTAGATGATGCCGCTGTAGAAGTCGACGTTGGGGTAGAGCTTGCGGGAGACGAAGAACTCGTCGTGCAGCGCGACCTCCTCCAGCGACTTCGCGATGTCGAGCAACGGGTCCTGGACCCCCAGCTCGGCCAGCACGTCGTCCGCCATCCGCTTGAGGATGCGGGCGCGCGGGTCGAAGTTCTTGTAGACGCGGTGGCCGAAGCCCATCAGCCGGAAGCCCGACTTCTTGTCCTTGGCCATGTCCACGTGCTTCTTGTAGTCGCCGCCGTCGTCCCGGATCCCCTCCAGCATCTCGATCACCGCCTGGTTGGCGCCGCCGTGGAGCGGCCCCCAGAGGGCGCAGACGCCGGCCGAGATCGAGGCGAAGAGGTTCGCCTGGCTGCTCCCCACCATGCGCACCGTCGAGGTACTGCAGTTCTGCTCGTGGTCGGCGTGCAGGATCAGCAGCAGGTTGAGCGCCCGGTCGAGCACCGGCCGCACCTCGTACGGCTCGGCCGGCACGGCGAACATCATGTGCAGGAAGCGCGAGCAGTAGGAGAGGTCGTTGCGCGGGTACATGAACGGCTGCCCGACGTTCTTCTTGTAGGCGCACGCCGCGATGGTCGGCCCCTTGGCCAGCAGCCGCGCGATGTTGAGATCGAGGTCGACCGTCTTGCCGTCCGGGTAGTAGGCGGAGAGCGAGGTGATCATCGACGACAGCATGGCCATCGGATGGGCGCTCGACGGGAACCCCTCGAAGAATTTCTTCATGTCTTCGTGGAGCAGGGTGTGATAGGTCAGCCGGTCCTCGAACGTCTTGAGCTCCGCCTTGTTGGGGAGGCCGCCGTAGATCAGCAGATAGCAGATCTCCGTGAAGCTGGCGTTGCCGGCGATCTCCTCGATCGGGTACCCCCGGTAGCGCAGGATGCCCGCCTCGCCGTCGATGAACGTGATGGCGCTCTCGCACGCTCCGGTGTTCCCATAGCCGGGATCGAGGGTGATCGCGCCGCTGTGGGCGCGGAGCTGCTGGATATCGACACCGACCTCCCCCTCGGAGCCGACGACGACCGGCAGCTCGTAGTCCTTCCCGTCCAGGGAAAGCCGTGCCGGTCCCGGCGTTACCGCGGCAACAGCGGCGGCGGCGGGCTCTTCGACCAGATCCTTCGTTTGCTGAGACATCCCCAAATCTCCCCTCGACCTCAAGGGCGCGCCGGAAATGCGGAGCACCGCTTTGGATTCTATCCCCCGGCTTCGCGGGGGCGCAAGGAAATGCGCGCGCAGTGGTCCCGCCGCCCGTCCGAGCCGCACACTATGCGGACTGGAGGGCGGGCGGGGCGGGCCGCTGGAGGCCCTGCCGGCGGCCTGCCCGGAAAGGGTCCGCACATGTGCCGGAAACCCCTGGTACGGTTCGTGATCGCCGCCGTCCTGGCCCTGGGCCTCCTCCTCCCCTCGGCCGCCGCCGCCCGAGGACCGGTCCACGCCACCGCTTCGCGCCCAGCAAGGGGGAGTCTCCCCAGCGGCCTCTGGGACCTCCTTCTCCAGCTCCTTGGGCCGGCTCCTCACCTGAAGAACAGTTGGACGATCGATCCAAACGGCGCCACCGTGGCTCCGGCTCCCGTGCAGAGCGACAACCACGGGACGATCGACCCCAACGGCTAGCTCCATCTCGTTCTTTGAAAAAATGCCCTCGCTTGTCCCGATTTCACGCCCTGCGGCAACATAATCTATAAAGGGAGAGTCTTCGCGCCCCGGAATCCGAGGAGATCTTGGGCGCGGAGCATCGATGGACATGCCTTCTTCCGGCAAACCGACACGGGCGGATCTCCGGTGGCTGGTCGATCGGCTCAAGCCGAAGATCGCGCGCCTCTTCGAGCGCCATGGCGTCTCCGGGAAGGAGTCGGAGATGCGGGTGGCCGCGGCGCTGATCCGGCTCTCCTATCAATGGGACCGGGTCCGTGATCGTGAAAAGTGGCTGCTCACCGAGCTGCAGGATGCTCTGTCATTGCGTCAGGAGGAAACCTCCAAGGAGCCCAGGGATGAGTGAACGCAACTCCGATCCAGAGAAGAAGTACGAGCCGGCCCTCGACGCCGCTCTCGAAAGGGCCGGTGACCGGCTCGAGGAGATCCATCGTGAGATCGAGTCCGCCGCGGGTCTCCTGGAGGAGCTGGCCGCGACGCCCATGTCGGAGCGCCCGGAGCGGATCCGGACGGAGGTGCGCTTCCACGCCCTCAAGCTCTGCGATCTCCTCCTGAAGAGGAGCCGCGAGTCCTGGTTCCGTGACCCCGCCCGCGCCGTGGAGCTTGCCCGGATGGCGGTGGAGATCGCGGACTGGCTGGACGCCGGATATTACGGCGAGTCGCTGGTGGAGGACGAAAGGGCGATCGCCTGGTCCCATCTCGGCAACGCCTACCGGATCGCCTCGGACCTCCGCAGCGCCGAGGAGGCCCTCCTCCGTTCCCAAGAGCACCACAAGCGGGCCGGTGAGGATGCGCTGACAGGAGCGCAGATTCTCAGCTTCCTGGCGTCACTGCGGACCTCTCAGGGCCGGTTCGAGGAGGCGGAGGAGCTTCTCGATCAGGCTATCCCTATCTATCGTGAGGCGCGAGACCGGCATCTGGAAGGCAAAGCCCTGATCCAGAAGGGGATCGCGTCCGGGCTCGGAGGTCATCCGGAGAGAGCGATCCAACTGATTCAGCGGGGGCTCTCGAAGATCGACAACCTGGAGGAGCCACGGCTACTCGTCTCCGCGCAGCACAACCTGATCGGTTTTCTGAACGAGAGCGGTCGCTCCGAGCAAGCGCTCAAAGTCCTGGAGCAGACCCGGAGCCTGTATCTCACCCTCGGCGAGCAGACCCACCTCATCCGCCTGCGCTGGCTGGAGGGTCGGATCGCCCGCGACCTCGGCCGTCTCGATCAGGCGGAGACGGCATTGCGGGAGGCCCGGGATGGTTTCATCGAGCGGGGGATCGGCTTCGACGCCGCGCGGGTCTCGCTCGATCTCGCCACGATCTACCTGCGGCAGGGGAGGACGGCCGAGCTCAAGCGGGTCGCGGCGGAGATGGTGCCGGTCTTCGAGTCGCGGGACGTCCACCAGGAGGCCCTCGCCGCCCTGCTGCTGTTCCGCCAGGCGGCCGACGCGGAGGAGGTCACTCTGGGGCTGCTCGAACGGATCTCGGATTATCTCCAACTGGCGCGGAGAAATCCGGAGCTGCGTTTTCGTGCGGAGGCGAAGGACGAGCGAGGATGATGGCCAGAGAAACGGCCGCGAAGGCAGCAAAGATGGCTCCGGCACGAAAGGGATAACATCATGCTCTACCTTTTAATATCCGTGTTGCTTGTTGCCTACCTTCTCGATTGTCTTCATGCGCTGAGAATCTCCGACAAGGCTATTCGACATCGCTATCGTCTCTATGAGATCAGGGACTCTCTCCGCGAAGCCGCAATGACTGACCGTGTAGACCCGCACCACTGGCTATTCCAATACCTGGACAGCTCGATAGCCAAGACGATCGATCAACTTCCAGGAATCAGCCTCTGGCAATCGCTGGGCGTGTGGTTGACCTACCGCAGGGACTCCCGAGTCGAAGCGGCCGCTCAGCAACTCAACCGAGAGCTGCAAAAAGAAGAGAATACCTTCTATGGGAAAATCTACGTCCTGTATGGAGCAACGATCATAACCTACCTCATGGATCGCCATATTCTGTTTCGGTGGGCGATGCGTAATTGGGCCAAGAGAAGCCTGCAGGCGGCTGCCCGCGTTCAGCGTGTGGCGCCAGCGACCTCCACGCTGATGGAATATGCTTATGCTTAATGAGCAGGTAATTCGGAGGCCCTTGCCGGGAATGAGGCTCTTCGGACGCCGCGGGAAATCAGGGAAAATTCTCAAGGACATAAAGGACACAAAGGACTGCAAGGACCACAAGGACAAGAAGAAGCCGATCTTCAGGCCTCCTTCGTGTCCGTGTTTGTCCTTGGCGTCCTTGCAGTCCTTTGTGTCCTTGCTTGAGCCAAGCCCCTACAGCTCCCGCAACGCCGTAGCCACCGGCAACCGCGCCGCGCGGATGGCCGGCAGCAGCCCTCCAACCAGCCCGATGGCCAGCGCGATCACGATGCCCACCACGAGCAGCGTGGGGGTCACCTTGAAGGCGAAGGCGACCTGGCTGAAGCTCTGCCAGTTGAGCGTCGAGGTCTGGAAGCCGTTGAAGCCGAAGTAGGCCACGGCGCCGCCGATCGCCGCTCCGACGACGGAGATCACCAGCGACTCGGCGAGGATCGAGAAGACGACCGGGCCGCGCCCGAAGCCGAGCGCCCGCAGGGTCGCGATCTCGCGGGTGCGCGACGCCACGGCGTTGTACATCGTGTTGAGCGCGCCGAAGATGGCGCCGAGCGCCATCAGCACGGTGATGAACCCGCCGAGGCTGCGGACCAGACGGGTCAAGCCCTCGGACTGCTCGGCGTAGTATTCGCTCTCCCGGACCACCTTGACGTCCAGCCGCGGGTCCTGGGTGAGGGAATCCTTGAAGGCGGTGAACGCTTCGGGGGACTGCAGCAGGGCATGCATGGACTGAAAGGTGCTGCCGCGCCGGTAGGCCGGCTGCAGGACGCGGGCGTCGCTCCAGATCTCCGACTCGGACAGGCTGCCGTCGTCGGAGAAGACGCCGACGACGGTCCACGGGTTCTCACCCCAGCGGTGGGTATCGCCGAGGTCGAGCCCCGCGAACTGCTCCGCCGCGCCGCGGCCCACGATGATCTCGTTCGTCCCCGGCCGGAACAGCCGGCCCTTGATGATCTTGAAGTGCTTGCGCACCGCGAAGGCGGCCGGCTGCACGCCGCGCAGGGGGACGTTGGCGTCGGTCCCGGTCGAGCGCTTGGGCAGGTCGATGACCACGAAGAGCTCGGCCGAGGCCTGCGGTCCGGTCGCCGAGCTAGCGACTCCGGGCGCGTCGGCGATGATCCGCGTCGCGTCGACCAGCAGGCCGCTCATCATCTCGGACTCACTGCCGCCGCGCAGCACCAGCACGGAGTCCGGCGTTCCGGTGGCGGCCATGGTGGCGCGGAAGCCTTCGCCGATCGACAGCAGGACCACGAAGACGGCCACCACGCAAGCCACCCCGACGATCGTCGACAGGGCGGAGCCGCGGCGCTGGCTGAGCGTGCGCAGGTTGAGCGCCACGAGGGCGATCCATTGAGCGAGCCCGTTGAACATGGTCATACCCTCCGGAGCGCCTCGACGATGCGCAGACGCAGGGCCTGCACGGCCGGCGGCAGGCCGGCGATCAGGCCGAGCAGGAACGCCAGCACGAGGCCCAGCACGAGGGCCCGCGGCGGCACGAAGAAGACGGGGACGAACTGTTGCAATCCCTTGCCGATCCCGGCGACGACGACGACCCCGACCCCCAGCCCGAGGATGGCGCCGAGCACCGCCAGGAAGCACGACTCGGCGAGCACCAGCAGCATCACCTGGACGTGGGTGAAGCCCAGCGTCTTGAGCACCGCCAGCTCGCTCATCCGCTCGCGGATCGACAGCGCCATGGTATTGGCGACCACCAGCAGCAGGGTGACGAAGACCGCCGCCACCACCCAGGTGACCAGGGTGCCGATGTTCCCCACCTGGTTGGCGAACCCCTGGGCCATCTCCTTCTCCGTCTGCGTCTTGGTCTCCGCCGCCGAGTTGGCGAACTGCGCGTCGATCCGCTTCGCGACCTCCTGGGAGCGGGCGGGATCGGCGATGCGGATGATGTACCAGCCGACCTGGTTGGCGATCGAGGCGGTGGCGAGCGACTCCTTCAGGTAGTCGTAGTTGAAATAGAGTCCCGAGGTGTCGGTCTCCTTCTGTGCCCCGTCGTAGATGCCGACCAGATTGAATTCCCAGCTCCGCTTGCCGTCCTTGCGCAGCCAGGGCGCCGTGAGGGGGATGCGGTCCCCGACCTTGAAGCCGAACCGGTTGGCCGTCGTCCGCCCCACAATGGCGGCCGTGCGGTCCGTCTGCCAGGCCTTCTTCTGGTCCGCCGGCAGGCGATACTCGGGGTAGAGGGCGAGGAAGGTCGTGGTGTCGACGGCCATCTGCGGGAAGAAGTTCTTCGGGTCCTTGTAGGTGCCGCCGAACCAGTTGGCATGGGTGATCGCCTGCACGCCGGGCATCGTGCGGATGGTCTCCTGATAGGAGATGGGGAGCGGCAGGATGATCGAGACCTTGTGGGTGACCAGCATGCGGTCCACGCCGCTCACCTCGACTCCCGCCGAGAAGCCCAACCGCACCGCCGCCAGCAGTCCGAACAGCACGAAGGCGACGATCGTCGAGAAGACCGTCAGCACGGTCCGCAGCTTGCGGCGTCCCAGGTTCTTCCAGACCAGGTAGAGGTATTTCATGCCGCCAGCTCCGTGACGAGGCTGCCCTTTTCCAGATAGAGGATGCGGCGGGCGCGGGCCGCCGCGTGGGGATCGTGGGTGACCATGATGATGGTCTTGTTGTGCTCGCGGTTGAGCGCCTGGAGGAGGTCGAGGATCTCGTCCCCCGACTTGCGGTCGAGGTCGCCTGTGGGCTCGTCGCAGAGCAGCAGGGTGGGATCGGTGACGATCGCCCGCGCGATGCCCACCCGCTGCTCCTGGCCGCCGGAGAGCTGCCGCGGATAGTGCCGGGCGCGGTCGGCGAGCCCCACCACCCCCAGCGCCGTCGCCACGTGCTGCCGGCGCTCCCCTCCCGAGAGGGACGTCAGCAGCAGCGGCAGCTCGACGTTCTTCTCGGCGGTCAGCACTGGCAGCAGGTTGTAGAACTGGAAGACGAAGCCGATGTGGCGCGACCGCCACTTGGCGAGCTGGCCGTCGGAGAGCCGGCTGATCGGCTCGCCCGCCACCTCGACCGTCCCCGACGTCGGCCGGTCGAGCCCGCCGATCAGGTTGAGCAGCGTCGTCTTGCCCGACCCGGAAGGGCCCATTAGGGCGAGGAAGTCCCCCGGGGGGATCTCGAGGTTGATGTCCTGCAGGACGTCGATCCGCTCGCTGCCGCGGCGGTATTCCTTGTGGACGTTCTGGACCCGCACCACCGTGCCGTTGTACGCCATCGTTACCTCCTCGATTCTGAGCCCTGGACGGAGACCGTGGCCCCGTCCTTCAAGTCCGCCGGCCCCTGGACCACCACCTGCTCGCCCGCGGCGAGGCCGGAGGTCACCACCGCCTCGTCGCCGGTGCCCGCGGCGAGGCCGACCGCCCGGCGTTCCACCTTGTTCCCCTGGATCACGAAGACCACGTCGCGGTCGCCGTCCTTGCGCACGGCGGCGCGCGGGATGGTCACCACCGGCTTGCCCGGCACGGCCCCCGCCTTCTCGTCGCCCAGGAAGGCGACCTTCACCCCCATGTCCGGCAGGATACGCGGATCGAGCTGCTCGAAGCCGATCCGCACCTTCACCGTCGCCTTCTGCCGGTCGGCCGTGGGCACCGGCATGATCACGTGCGCCGGGATCTGCCAGTCCGGGTAGGCGTCGAGGGTGGCCGTCGCCTTCTGCCCCGGCTGCACCCGGTGGATGTAGCTCTCGTTGACGTCCACCTCGATCTCCAGCGACTTCATGTCCACCAGCGTGCAGATGCCCGTGCGGGTGAAGCCGCCGCCGGCCGAGACCGGTGAGATCATCTCACCCGGCTGGGCGTCCTTGCTCACGGCGACCCCGGAGAAGGGGGCGCGTATGACTGTGTCGTCCAAGTCCTGGCGCCGCAGGGCGATCTGGCGCTCGGAGACCTGGACGTCCTGGCGCCCCAGCTCGAGCCGCGCCACCAGGGCGTCGACGTCGGCGTCGGCGGTGTCCAGGTCGGCCTGGGTGGAGACCCCCTGCTCGTGAAGACGCTTCATCCGGTCCTGGCCGAGCTTCGCCTGCCGCAGCCGCACCTCGTTCTCGGCGAGCGCGCGGCGCTGCGAGCCGAGCTGCGCCTCGGCCAGCGCCAGCGACTTGCGGGGGATCGAGTCGTCGAGATGGGCGAGCACCTGCCCCTCGCGGATCTCCATCCCCTCCTCGACCAGCACGTCCACCACCTTGCCGGTGATCTTCGAGGAGACGGTGGCCTGCCGGCGGGCGGTGACGTAGCCCGAGGCGTTGAGCACCGCTCCGGCCGCGGCCGGCCCGCCGGCCCGGGCCTGCGCCGTGGCCGCCTGCACCTCGGCGGCGCGCGGGCGGGCCAGCCACCCCCACACCGCCAGGGCGAGCACCACCACGATCGCGAGCGCGATCCACAGCCGTCCCCGCCCCCCGTTCTCCACGCTCTCCGAGCGGTCTATGCGCAGCCCTTCCAGCGAGGGCTTCTCAGCAGCCATGACATCTCCTCCACACTCTTTGTCGATTGCACCCGGAACATTTCGACAGACCCGGATCTCCGGGCGATTCTATCCCGATCGGCGGGCCGGCGGGGTCAGCGCTCGTAGATGGCGCAAGAAGTATCGGTTTCCCACACCTCCACCCGGACCACCCGCACCCGCTCCTGCCCAGCGAGCCGCCGCTCGACCTCCTCGAAGACGTACTGGGAGAGGAGCTCGGCCGTGGTGTTGCGCTCGTCGAACGGCGGGATCTCGTTGATCACCTGGTGGTCGAAGGGGCCGACGATCTCCTCCATCATCGCCTTGAGATCGGCGAAGTCGAGCACCATGCCCAGGGCGTCGAGCTGGCCCGCCTGGAGGTGCACCCGCACCCGGTAGTTGTGCCCGTGCAGGTTCTGGCACCCCCGGGTGTGCCCCCGGATGGCGTGCGCGGCGGAGAAGGGGAAGTCCTTGAAGATCGTGTGCATGGCCCGCCCCATCGTCCCGCCGGGAGGCGGGAGGAGTCAAGGGGGGGCCGCCCGGGCATTGCTGCCCGGGCCCACCGCCCACCCCGGAGGACATCGCCGACTCCCGGCGAGGACAGTTTGGAAACCTTTTCCCAAAAACCCGCTTCAAACTTTCGAATCGGCGCTTTGAAATTCCAAATTTCTGATCGCCGCGGGACGAATCGCGGGAAACTCGTGGCGAGCCGCTTTATCAGAGGGACGAGCCGCGACCGCTCGCACGGGGCCGGACGCCACGCTGCCGCCTGAGCGATCCAGATAATTGGATTCGATCAGTGTCCGCCGCGCATCACAAACCGACTTTCTCCCGTAAGATCAGTCACTTATCCAGTCCGGCACAACGCTTGCTCTAGGATGGCCAGCGAAGGTTGATCGAGCTGGAAGGAGGTGAGGCCGCAGGCTGACAGAGAAGAGGTGTATCCGAGCCCTTGCAACACCTCAACGAGTCTTCGTAAGGAGGTTTTTTCTCATGATTTTGCATTCGCTTTCAAAGTGCGCGCTTTACGTCATCACCCTGCTGCTGGTCCTCGCCGTGCCGGCGCCGGCCCAGGTACAGAGCGGCAATATCCACGGCACGGTCGTGAGCGGCGACGAGCGCTCCCCGATCCCGGGGGTGACCGTGACCCTCACCGGCGCCGGAGCTCCCGTGATCCAGATCACCGACGCCCAGGGCAAGTTCCACTTCCTCGGCCTCTCGCCCGGAAGCTACGCTCTCAAGGCGGAGCTCGAAGGGTACAACTCCATCGAGCAGCCGGGGATCACCGTGAATCTCGGACGCAACACCAACATCGAAATGAAGATCCAACCGGCGTTCACGGACGAGCTCCCCATCGTCGCGGAGATCCCGCTGCTCGATCCTCTGAAGCTGGGGCCCGGCCAGACCGTCACGCTGACCGACCTCGAGAAGATCCCCACGCCACGCGACCCCTGGTCGGTCCTCGCGTCCACGCCGGGCGTGCTCACCGACCGCATCAACGTGGGCGGCAACGAGAGCGGCCAGCAGGCCTCCTACACCGGCCCCGGCTCCGCTGGCGACCAGGCCATCTGGTCGGTGGACGGCATGGTGATCACCGACATGGCCGCTTTGGGCTCCTCGCCCACGTACTACGATTTCGACGCCTTCGAGGAGATGCAGGTGACGACCGGGGGCAGCGACGCCTCGATCGCCACCGGCGGCGTGGTGCTCAACATGGTGACCAAGCGGGGCACCAACGTGTGGCGCGGCTCCGGCCGCTACTACGACGCCGACAAGAGCACCCAGGGGGACCTCAACATCAGCAATTCCGATCTCGGCCAGGCCGGCCCCTGGAACGGCAACCACGCCCAGACCGCCTTCAAGCAGGGGAACCGGATCGACCAGAACGAGGAATACGGCGTCGAGGTCGGCGGACCGATCGTCAAGGACCGCCTCTGGATCTGGGGCGCCTACTCCCGGCAGCAGATCGATCTCTTGACGATCAGCGACTTCAGCGACCGGACGACGCTCAAGGATTGGAACGGCAAGCTCAACGCCCAGGTCACGCCCGCCAACTCGGCGACCTTCTTCGCCTTCAACGGCGACAAGGTCAAGATCGGCCGCAACGCCGGCCCGCTGCGTCCTCAGGAGACCACCTGGAACCAGTCCGGCTTCGGCCCCACGCCCACCGGATATAAAGCCGAGGACACCCAGATCATCGGCAGCGATTTCTATCTGACGGGCATGTACTCGGTGGTCAACGGCGGCTTCGAGCTCGTCCCCCAGGGCGGCGACGCGTTGGCCTACCGCGACCTCAACCAGGTGTGGCACAACAGCTTCTTCCTCAATCAGATCGAGCGCCCGCAGCGGCAGGGCAAGGCGGACGCCGCCAATTTCTTCAACCTCGGCGGCCTCTCCAACGAGCTGAAGTACGGCGCCGCCTACCGTACGGCCGAGCAGTCGTCGCTCTTCAGCTTCCAGGCGGGTGGCCTCGAGATCGCGTTGGCGCCGGACTTCAACCTGCTGGCCATCACCCGCGATGCCAGCCCGAAGACGAAGACCGAATACACCAGCGCCTATTTGCAGGACACGCTGTCCCAGGGCAACCTCACCGCCAACATCGGCCTGCGGTACGACCGCCAGGGGGGCAAGAGCCTCGCCTCCACGGTGGGGGCCAACCCGGTGTTCCCGGAGCTCCTGCCCGAGGTTCACTACGGGGGTCAGGAAGCCGGCTTCACCTGGAGCGACATCACCCCCCGGCTCGGCCTGACCTACGCGCTCGGCGCGCAGCGCAAGACCCTCCTGCGCGCGAGCTACTCGCGCTTCGCCGATCAGCTCGGCAACGGCACCGCGGGCTTCCTCAATCCGATCGCGGGCGCCTCGTACCGGTATTTCCTTTCCAACAACAACGGCGGTCCCACGCTGGAGCCGGGCGACCTCGGGCCGGAGATCGCGCCGCCGAGCGGCAACGTCAATCCGATCACCCTCCAGCCGCTGCAGTCCAGCGCGGTGAGCTCCCATCTCGGCGCTCCGATCACCGACGAGCTGCTGCTCGGCGCCGAGCACGCCCTGCTGCCCGACTTCGTGGTCGGCCTCAACCTCACCTATCGCAAGACGCACGGCATCCTCGACGCCCAGCGGCTCGTCTTCGACACCGACAATCCTTATGATCCGGCGTTCGGCTCGGTCGGCCGGCCCGCCCAGAGCAGTGATTACGTCGAGGCCGATCCGATCACCGTCACCGCGCCGGACGGCCACACCTACACCGTCCACTACTGGGAGCTGCGGCCCGGGGTGACCACGCGCAACGGCTTCTTCCTGACCAACGGCGACCGCGAGCAGGAGTTCAAGGGCGCTTCGCTCACCTTCGACAAACGGCTCTCCAACCGCTGGATGCTGCGCGGCAACGTCTCCTGGCAGGATTGGCGGTGGCGCATCCCCTCCAGCGAGAGCCAGGATCCGACCGACACCATCGCCGGCGGCGTGGTCGACGGCACCGAGGTCCTGCAGGGCTCCGGCACCGCCTCAGGCCCGAAGGGGAACGTGTTCATCAACAGCAAGTGGTCCTACAGCCTGAACGGCCTCTACGAGGTCGCGCCCGACCGTCCCTGGGGGTTCAACCTCGCCGCCAACCTGACCGGCCGGCAGGGGTATCCGACCCGCTACGTCGAGCGGGTCTTCCGCGCCACGATCGCCGACAACGCCGGCGCCGGCCTCGACGTCCCGGTCGACTCCTCGCCGGACGCCTTCCGCTATCCGGACATCCACGTGGTCAACCTGCGGGCGGAAAAGGAATTCACCTTCAGCGGCGTCGGCCTCAACCTGGGGGTGGACGTCTTCAACGCCCTCAACGAGTCGTACGTGCTCCAGCGGCAGGGCGTGCTCGGCCGCGGGAGCTCGGGGTACGTGCTGGAGGTGCTGAGCCCCCGCGTCTTCCGGCTCGGCGCCCGGGTCACGCTTCGATAAGGCTTTTCGAGTGTCAGGTGCATCCTCCATGTTCGCCGCCGGAGGCCCACTCCGGCGGCCCTTTTTCCAAGTTCTCTGGAGTGAGGGCTAGCTTAGGGGATCCGATGAATCCGATCAAGTTTCGCAGCGCGACATTAGAAGACGATTTCCGCGAGCGGCGGCTGGCCGAGCTGCTCGCCGCCGCGTCCGGCGTCCAGCGCCAGCTCGCCGTGCTCCTGGGTCCGCCGCAACGCGAGCGCCCCGCCTTCCAGAGACTGGCCGTCCGCAACAACGGCCAGATTCTCTTCCTCGCCCCCGAGGAGATCGAATGGATCGAGGCCGCGGGTAATTACGTCCGGCTGAGCGCCAACGGCGAATCCCACCTCCTGCGCGAGACGATGTCCGGCGTGGAATCGAAGCTGCCGGAAGAGCGCTTCCTGCGCATCCACCGCTCGGCCATCGTCAACCTCGAAGCCGTCCGCGAGCTCACGCCCAGCCCCCACGGCGATTTCGTGGTGGTGCTCCGGAGCGGCAAGAAGCTGCCGCTGAGCAGAGGGTACAGGGATAGGCTGGAGGAGGCGTTGACGGGCTGAACCCTCACCCCTGGCCCCTCTCCCGTCCATGCCCTCACCGGGAGAGGGGAAAGACCAGAATAGAGGCGGATTTGTAGGGGCGGCCCTGTGTGGCCGCCCTGGGCGGGGGAAATTCCCGGCCGGACCG
>DASXJP010000612.1:0-3085 GCA_036497345.1 Thermoanaerobaculia bacterium | reverse complement strand
AGAAGCTCGCCACGAATACGCGGAAGAATTCCTGAACGCGTTTATTGCGCTTCAGGTCAAGACACTTCGTCAGCAGCGCGGTTGGAGTCAAGAGGATTTGGCAGAGCGTGCCGGGATGAAACAGTCCAGAATCTCTGCAATGGAGCAGGTGGATTACGCCAGTTGGAGCGTGCGGACGCTCAGGAGGCTGGCTCAAGCGTTCGATTTGGCGTTGATAGTGCGATTCGAAAGCTTTGGGAAGTTTTTGGATGAAGTCACAGCCGTTAGCCGGCCGGCCCTTGAGAAGCCATCGTTTGACGCTGACCCTGCCTTTCAGGGCAAAGAGACGATCAAGGAATCGGCGGGAGACTCGATCACTACTGCTTCCATCCACGTGACACCCCTCCCTCCCAGGTTTTCCCGCCTGAGGATTGCCTCCCGTGGCTGATCACCGTTGGTCCCTGCTCTGTTATCGTGGAGTTATCGATAAATACTCCAATATGCTGAGCTTGCTTGATGTGACGGACGAAATAAGCCTCGAGCCAATTCCGGAGCCGCTTCCGGAAAGCGTCGGCTTGCCTATTAATCTTCATCTTGTGTCAATGTGGATGCGCAGTGACTTGGAAATACCGGAATCACTTTGGTCCGGCATTAAGATCGTGACGCCAATTGGCACAGAGTTCGTCACCGGTGAGCCTTTAGCGGTTGACCTAGCAGCGCACCCACGGATTAGACTGGTATTTAGGTTCCAGATTATTCCGTTCCAAGGAGCGGGAATTTACCGATTCGTGGTTGGGTGTTCGGAGACGCGAGACGGCGAACAAGCTCCAGTGGCTTTCGTTCCCTTGGAAGTTAAAATCCAGGAGCCGATTTCTTCCACCGAGCCAGAGCAGCTTTCAGAGCCGATTCCTTCCGCTCTTCCGGAGTCAACTTAGCTCTACTTTGTCAGATTCGGCGTCCTCTCACCCGCAGCCACCAGGGCCGGGCCGCCGACCTCCTCGGCATCAGCCGCAAGGCGCTGTGGGAGAAGCGGCGGCGGTATGGAATTCCGTAAGACCTCACCCCTGTCCCCTCTCCCATCGCCCTCCCGCCGTCCGGGAGAGGGGGACCTGGCTGAAGCGACAGAGAACGTAGAGAGCGCTGTGCACACTGGACCGGTGTGCAAAGAACACCCTATCGGCAACCAAAGTTAAGAAAGGTCCCCCTCTCCCGGACGGTGGGAGGGCG
This sequence comes from Thermoanaerobaculia bacterium, assembly GCA_036497345.1. Classification (GTDB taxonomy): domain Bacteria; phylum Acidobacteriota; class Thermoanaerobaculia; order Multivoradales; family UBA5704; genus DATARR01. Next base: position 1,879 of record DASXJP010000612.1, on the reverse strand, counting down.
ATGGGAGAGGGGACAGGGGTGAGGTTCTGAGGGCGGGGGGTGAAGGCGCCGTCCCCTCCCGCCCCTCCATCCACCCCTCCCACCGCCCCACCTGAGCCAGCAGATCCGCGACGTCGATCCCCAGCGCCGCCGGCGCGAACGGCTCCAGATTCCGCCGGGCCTTGGCCAGGGTGCGGCGCGGGCCTTGCGTCCGTTGCAGATCGAGATGTTGGTGCAGGGCCGCGGCGACCTGGATGAGCCCCTGGAAGAGATCCTTCGGCTCCGGCGTGGTCGAGCGCCAGATCTCCTCCCAGGCCTCGTGGGCCGCGAAGAACCGTCCGCGATTGAAGAGGTCGATCCCCTCCCGGAAGAGCCGTTCACGCTCCTCCGGCGAGAGATCCGGATGCAGGGCCCTAGCCAAAATCGGACTTGGGCTCGGGCTCGGCCAAGGAATCCAGCAGGTCCGCCGGCAGGCTCAGGCCCGGATGGATACGCTTGCACAACTCGCGCAGACGGCGGAGCTCGACCTCGGGGACCTGGCGGAAGGTCTCGACCACCGTGGGATCGAGCTGCTGGCCGGCCACCCGCTGGAGCTCGGCCACGGCCACCGCGTGCGGGCGCGCCCGCCGGTAGGGGCGGTCGGAGGTGATGGCGTCGTAGGTGTCGACCACAGCGAAAATGCGGGCGCTCAACGGGATGGCCTCGCTGGCGATGCCGCGCGGATACCCCTGCCCGTCCCAGCGCTCGTGGTGGCTGTAGATGATGTCGAGCGACGCCGGCTGGAGGAAGCTCACCTCGGCCAGCATGTCGAACCCCCAGGTGGGGTGCTGCTTCATGATGTGCCACTCCTCGTCGGTGAGCGGCCCCATCTTGCGCAGGATCTCGTCCGGCACCACCATCTTGCCCACGTCGTGGAGCAGGGCCCCCCACTCGATCGCCTTGATCTGCTCGCCGTGCAGCCCCATGGCCCTGGCCAGCGAGACGGCGTAGAGGGCGACGCGGAAGGAGTGGCCGGTCGTCTCGTGATCCCGGGCGTCCGCCGCCGTCACCACCGCGCCCACCGCCTCCACGTACGACCGCTCGCGGGCCCGCTGCGACTCCTCGACCGTGGCCATCAGCCCGCGGAAGGTCTCCTCGATGAGCTGCACCTCGCCGCCGCCGCCGGCGGACGGGAAGCCGCTCTGGAGCTCGCCCGTGCGCGCCATGCCGGACATCGTCTGGGCGAGCCGCCGCAGCGGGAGCGTGATCCGCTGCACCACCCAGAAGGCCGCTCCGGCCGCCAGGAAGCCGGCCGACAGGCCGATGAGCAGGAGGTCCCAGCCGATCTGGCGGGCTAGTTGCGGATCGTCCGCCACCATGACGAGGCGGACCACGAGGATCAGGGCGATCCCGAGGACCGCCGCCGCCACCGCGGCGATGAGCCGGAGAGACTTCGTGCGGAGGTTCAAATCGGACGACTCCATTTTTCCGGAGCCCCAGCGCTCCGGTTCCAAATCATCGGAAGAACGCAACGCGAAGAGCCTACCGGCCAGAGGGGGCAGGGGCTCGCGAAGCCCCTCCTTTTTCTCTCGCTCCTGCGTAATTGCGCGTAGTATACGCTGACCCTTGCCGTTTGGCGACCCGTCGCGAGCGATCTCGGCCGGGGCCGCCACCGCGAAGGCACCCGGAAAGGCTCCCACGGTAGGAGCCTCCGACGCTCCGGCGATTCTGGGTCTGGACAGTCTCATTTAACCAAGAAGGTGCTTGGAAACAGGATTTGCGAGCCTCTTCTTCTGTGACGGTTGAAGGGCGCTCCCGGAACGGCGTTCTTACGTCCCGTGAGGCCCGATGTTTCAGTCTGTCTGTCCCGCCGGAGGCGCCGGAGGTTTCGCCGGACGGGCGGTTCCCCTTTCCCGGTGCG